>JBPYFQ010000149.1:0-39252 GCA_051985625.1 Solirubrobacteraceae bacterium | reverse complement strand
ATCATCGAGAACGTCCGTGCGTGCTCGATCACCTCGAGTCGGGCACAGGGCAGCGCCGCGGCGAGCCGCGGGCCGTCCTCGACCGGAAAGAACCTCTCGTCGGCGGACCAGGCGATCAGCGCGGGCTTTGTGAACTGTGGCAGCCGGGCGCCCGCGTGCACCATCGTGTGGCGGCGAAGCGACGCGGTAAAGCGGCGTAGGTCCTCGCGGATGCGGGAGTCGGTGAGCGCCGGCCTGACCCAGTCCTCGGCGAGGTGATCGATGTCCGCGTGGGCGAGTGGGCCGTACGCCCCCCGGCGAACCAGCTTTGCCCGCAACGGGGCGAGCGCGGCACCGAACGCCGGCGATAGCTTCGCCGCGGCGATCAGCGGCTTCATGCTGACGGGCGGGAAGTGCTCGAACGCATCGCAGCTCGTCAACACGAGCGCACCCAGCCGCGCCGGCGCCGTGGTGGCGACGATCTGGGCGAGCGCGCCGCCGGTGTCGCTGCCGATCAGGATCACGTCGTGGAGGTCGAGCGCCTCCAGGAACTCCGCCACCATCGCGGCAACACGTTCCATGGTCAGTTCGGTGTCGGCGCGCATGGGCTCGGTGTGAGCCCCGAGCGGCCACGTGGGGGAGTAGCACGCGAAGCCGAACTCGGTCAGCCGCTCACTCAGCGGCCTCCAGAGCGACGAGGACATCAAGTAGCCGTGGATTAAGACGACCGGCCGCCCCGTGGCTGGTCCCGACTTCTCATAATGGATCGTTCCGGCGCTGAGCGCGACTGCGGGCATGCGGCTCCTCCTGCGGTCTCAAGTTGCGTACAGACTGAACTAAGATACCAACAGACTGCATGTAATGGCAAGAACCCAGGCAGAACGATCGGCAGCCACCCGCCACGCACTGATCGAGGCGGCACGTCGGCTATGGGGCGAACGCGGATACGCGGAGGTGAGCACCCCTGAGATCGCTGAGGCGGCCGGCGTCACGCGGGGCGCCATGTACCACCAGTACGCGGACAAGGCGGCGCTGTTCCGGGCTGTGATCGAGGCGATGGATCAGGAGGTGATCGAGCGCCTTCAAGCCTCGGTCGCCGCCGCGCAGCCGAAGACCCCAATCGACACCATGCGCGCGATGGCGGACGCCTGGCTTGACATCGCTGCGGAGCCAGAGGTCCGGCAGCTGATGCTCCTGGACGCGCCGAGCGTGATCGGCTGGGCCGAGTATCGGGAAATGTCCCAGCGCAATAGCGTCGAGGCGGCCGAGGAGTTGCTGAGGGCGGCGATCCAGGCCGGACAGCTCCGGCCCCAGCCTCTTCGGCCGCTCGCGCTCGTGCTGTTCGGCGCGCTCGACGAAGCCGCGATGTACCTCGCCGACGCAGAGAATCCAGTGCAGGCACGCGACGAGAGCCGCGCCGTAATCCGCGACCTGATCGACGGGCTGCTGACGCAGACGGCGCGACAGCCCGAGTGAGGCGCCGGTTACGCCGGCGGGCCGTCGCCGCTGAAGCTGTGGCTAGTTGGACGAGCCGGGGAGCCCGCTGTGAGTCGCGCCAGGATCTCCGGCCATGCTCGGTCGGCCAGTTCGTACAGCTCCTCGATGGTCAGCAGCTGGACGGGGTGTGGGAGATAGACCATGCGGTAGTCAGGCATGGCCAGCAGCCGTGCCTGCTCGAGTGCCTCATCGACGAACGGCGCGGTGGCCACTGCCGCAGTCGCTATCCCTGACCGCTCGAGGCGAACCATGTCGTGCACACTGCACGACGTACACGAGCCTCAGTCGGCCAACCCCTCGACGGCGAGATCACCCCGGTTGGCGATCTTCCGAATGATCTCTGGCCCGGCTGGCTTGGAGAAGATCTCCTTGGTGAGCCGGAACGTGTCGGCGCCGGCCTCGCGGAGGTGGGTCTCGATCCGGTCGAGGAACTCCGCGCCTTGGCGCTTGGTGATGTCGAGCAGGGCGACCCGGGAGCCGGCCAGTCCGGCGGGCCGGGGGGCGAGCGGCTCCGGTGTCCTGTGGCGCTCGTCAAATGGACTCACGTATTCCATTGCACCTCCTGGGAGACGATTTCTTCGCCCATGCCGGTACACGGCCCAAACACGGCAGAGTATCGCCCGGCCTCTCCGCCGGCGACGAGCAGCAGGATGTCCTCCGGTGCCGACCACTTGGGAATCATGTCCTCGTCGCGCGCCGCCAGGACCTGCGGCGTCGTCTCTCCCCAGCGCAGCTCGCGAGCCGGCCGGCGTACGGCGGCGAAGATCTCTTCGCGCACGCGGTCCTTGCCCCAGCCGGCCCGGCGGAACATCTCAGCGTGCTCGGGGCAGATCACGAACAGCGACGGTGCGCCGAGTGGCCACCAGTTTGGGCTCCAGGTTGTCGCGCCGGCCCAGCCCAGCACGCGCGCGAGCTCCGCGGGAGTCGTGCTGCGGTGATCGGAGATCGACAGCGGCGAGTCGCAGGCCACCAGCGTGACGACGGATCGATCGGGGGCGAAGCCGCGTTCGACGTGGAATGGCTCCCACGGGCTGGTCTCCTCGTCCTCGGCGATGCAGAACCCAAGCTTTCCGGGATGACCCAGCGTGGAGCGGTCAAGCCGGCCGGGATACCCCTCGCCGGTGAGGCTGATGAGCAGCCGCAGGGCGCGCCCGATCGTGAGATTGGCGCGGCGGCCCGGACCAAGAGCGCCGATGCCGCTGTTGAGATCCCATAGCTCGCGTGCCGGCCCGTTGACGACGATCAGCTGTCCGGCCGGCTGCGTGGTAACCGCCTGACCGTTGAGGTTGAACTCGGGCTTCAGAGCGGCGCGAGCGGCGGCGACGACCACCGGGAAGTATTCGGGGCGACAACCGGCCAGAACGGCGCAAGCAGCCACCCGTGCCAGCGTCGCCTCCCCGAGCCCCGGCGGCACCGCGCCGAGCGACTCATCGCCGTCCCGGCCGCCCAGCATCGCCTCCACGCGCTCCGGCGTCGGGGGGATCACCGGAAGACCGTCCGTCCACCCGCGTTCGAACATCTCCTCGAGCTCGTCGAACGGAGAGGCGGCGTCAAGCCGCGCGGTGAGCTCGGGGTCCAGTGTGCACTTCGCGGCGCAGCCCGGCTTGCGCAACGGAGGGTCGCGAGTCAGCGTCGGGACGCCACCATCCGACCCAGCCCCATCGAGCAGCGCCTGCACACCCTGGGCGTCCCAGCCCACGACGCGCCCGCGTTCCTGCGCGCCCAAATCGACGAGCACCGCGGTCGGCACGGTCTGCACGCCATAGGCGCGTGACACCTCGTACGGGGACGGCTCTGAGAGCACGATGCCGGTGAACCGGGCGCGACGCGCCGTACGTGCCGCCACCTCGAGAGGATCGGCGAACACCGCCGCCACGCCCATGCCCGCATCCAGCAGCGACGGCACGACCGGCGCCAGCCGGCGCAGCGTCAACGCCGAGGTCGGGCACTCCTCGCTCACGAACACGAGCAGCGCTGGCCCATGCGCGACCAGCTCGTCCAGGGAAACCGGCCCTGAATCGACCGACGGCAGCACGAAGCTCGGAGCCACGCCCACAGGTGACGATGTCACCAGGCCCACGATACCGGGAGGCCTGGCGATCCAGGCAGCGCCCCCGACGGTGCCGTGCGCGAGTCCCGGCGCTCCAACAGGAGCGAGGAGATGAGTCTCTCCCCGCTCCTGCTGTAAACGGTCAGGCGGTTGGCTGCGCGGCGCTGCGCGTTGGGCGCTGCCGCGAGCCGGTCATGATGAGAGCGCCCCCGGCCAGGAGCATCATCAGTCCCAGAGCCCCGCCCGCTCCGATGCCGGCGTCACCCCAGTCGAAGCCGTTCGCCACTGCCGGCTCGCTCGTCGGCGTGGTGGGATGAGCCGAGGCGACCACGCTGCCTGGCTGCTGCCCGATGGGCCGAGGGTTGTAGCCGAGCGCTGCCGAGGGTACCTGGCCGTTGTGACCGCGGTTGAAGCCAAGCGCTGCCGCGGTTGCCTGCCCGTTGTGACCGCGGTCGAAGCCAAGCGCTGCCGCGGATGCCTGGCCGTCGTGCCCGCGGTTGTAGCCAAGCGCTGCCGCGGCTGCCTGGCCGCTGGTCTCGCAACTCGGTGAGCATGGCTTCGTGATCGAGGCGGCCGTGACATGGACGGCTGTGGGCTGGGAGCCCCCGAAGCCGTAGCCGCCGCCCGAGCAGGCATCCCCGCAGGCCGCGGTGCTGGCGCGAGCCGGCGCCGCGGCCGGGTGCGCCATGGTCTGTTCGTCGGGATTGGGTCGAACCGTGCTGGTCGCCCCGGTGTGGGTTGCCGCGATGGCGGCTTCGCCCTGGGCCAGCGGCGCGGGGTCGGCCCACGCTATGGAGGCAAGACTTACGGTGAGCGCGAGCGTGGTCACGATGGTTGCTGCGATCCGGTGTCGACGGATCATGTCCACTCCTCTCCTGGTGTGGTTGGTAATTGGGAGCGGTCAGCACGATGGTGACGATCAGCATCGCCGAGTTCATGCTCCCTCCTTGGCTTGATCCCGCCCCGCGTCGAGTAGCTGGTGGTGCCGCGAGGGCGGTCCTGCCCTACCAGTACTGTCCTCCGGGTGAGCGCGCGTGACTACTTCACTGCACGCAATCCGAGCGCGACTTTTGACGCACAGTGACCGAACTTCACGGCACCCTGATCACGGCGTCAACAAGTCGCGACGGGATGCTCTGGGCGCCGCGACTCAGGCGTGGAGTAGGACCAGGCCCGCGGATGCAAACAGCGCGGCGACCATCGCGCGCTTGAGGATCTGGGGCGAGACGGCCTGCGCGACCCGCCAGCCGAGCAGGACGCCGATCAGCTCCGGGATCCCGATCAGCGCCACGAGCGGCCAGTCGATCGCGCCGCGAGCGAGATAGCTCAGAGTCCCGACGCCCGCCACGACCACGGACTGCGCCTGGGCGGCGCCGAGGGCGGCGAGCACGGGAGTCCCGTAGAGCACCAGAAGCGGGACCGTGAGCAGCGGCCCGCCGACCCCGAACATGCCCCCGGCGATCGCGATCGCCAGGCCCAGGCAGACGAGCAGAGTCCGGGTGTGCCGGGGATGGGTTCCGTCCGCCGGGACTCGTGCAGCACGCAGCCAGACCAGCCCGGCAATGAACACCAGGAACAGGGCCAGCAGCGCGCCGAACAGCCGGCCCGGGGCGACGGAGTTGATCAGCACACCCGCTGGGGTTCCGACGGCCGCGGTGATCGCCAAGACGAGCGCAACGCGTCGGGTTTCGGGGTGCCGCAGCTCTCCGGAGCGGTGATAGGCGAGGCTTCCCAGACCGCCGGTGGCGAGATGGGTGACGATCGCGGTGCCGGCGACCTCGGCCGGGGACAGGCCCGTGGCCAGGAACAGTCCGACGGTGGCGAACACTCCACCCGGGCCGACGGCGGTGATGCCAACCCCGGCCACGAGGCCAAAGCCGATCAGGATGAGCGCTGACGCTGCACTCATCGGCGACGTTTCTCTGGCGTCTCCTCCCGACGCGGGGTCGCGTCAGCAGGCATCGGTCCCGGCGAGGGGATCGGTTCCGTCGAGGGCATCGGCCCCGGCGAGGGCATCGGTCCCGGCGAGGGCATCGGTCCCGGCGAGCGATGCAGGACGCTCGTGAACGACATCCGGTCGCCCCGCAGGTAGATCGTCTCCAGGTCGACCGCCCGGCCATCGGCCAGACGCGTCAGTCGGTCGATGACGAAGATCGCATCGCCCGCGTTCACGCCGAGCGCCCCAGCGATGTCGGGATCGGCGTTCTCGGCGTGCACGGTCACCTGCGCGGTACCGAGTGGTGCCGCCGCGATCTCCTCGATCAGCGCAAACACATCGCGAGAGCGCAGATCCCCTTGAAGCAGCGCCTCGCCGATTTGCGCTACGACCCACGAGCAGTCGAGAGACAGCGGCGTCCCATCGAGCGATCGCAACCGCTGCAGGAACAACACCGTGGCTCCCTCGTCGATCTCGAGGCGGTGGGCGATCGCCGCGGACGCCTCCTCCATGCGCGTGACGCGAACCTCATTGGTGATGGCACCGTGCTCCACCAGGGTTTCCGCGAGGCCGGCGAGGCGATCCAGGCTATGGGCAAATTTCTGCGTCGCGACCCTGGTGCCAAGCCCCGGACGACGAATGAGCAATCCCTCGGCCACCAGCAGGCGGAGCGCATCGCGCACCGTGTTGCGAGTCGCACCGTAGGCCGCCGTCAGGCTTCGTTCGTCAGGCAGCGATCCCGACGTGAACGATCCGGCCAGGATCTCCCCACGAATCCTGTCGGCGAGCTCCAAAGCGCGGACCGAGCGAAGCCTGCGCTCGCCACGTCGTGACTGTGATCCCTGCTGATTGGAAGCGGCAGTGCCGTGTCCGACCACCCCACAATCTTACGCCAGAAATGCGCCACCTACCCGCTCGACACCAGGGCCCGGGGTTCGAGGCCGGTCTGGTGGCGCCGGGCGATGCGCGTCAGAGCAGATGGCCCAGCCGCCACAGCAGGCCGGGCTCCGGCAGCGGGGCGGATGCGCGCACCGCGGTGTGCGTGGCATCGCCGGTGGGCGTGGGCAGGTGCCCCGTGAGGACTGTGTCGCCGACGCGCTGGCCGGCGCGCAGGTTGGTGCCGGATGGGCCGGGACGGATCGCGATGCGCTCACGCAGGCCTCCCCAGCCGATCACCTTGAGGGGCGTTGTTGTCACGGCAGCGACCCGCTGGCCGTCCGCGTTGGTGGCGATCACGGCGGCGGTGTGGGCCGGGAGGACCGTGCGGGCCCGAACAAACGGCGTCACAGTCGTGACCATCCGCTGCGCCGCCGCGGCGACCGCCCCCAGCAGGACGGACGTCGCGTACCCCGTGCCCTGGCCGAGCACGACCCCTACCAGCGTCACCCTGCGTCCGTCGACGGTCACGCGCTTGAAGAAGGCGAAACAGCCCTCGGCCGCGGAGTCCGAGCCGGTCTTGCCGTTGTAGCCCTCGGAGATCAGCGGGTCGTAGTTGGCGGCCGTTCCGTCGACCGGGAGGGTCTCGCTCGGCATCGAGACGATCTGGCGGAACGTCGGCAACCGCATCGCGTGCTCGAACACGCGGAGTTGGTCGCCGGCGTTTGAGACGGTGGTGGGCTCCAGGCCGCTCGGGTCGGTGTACGTCGTGTTACGCATGCCCAGCGTCTTCGCCGTGGCGTTCATCTCCGCTACGAACCGCGGGACGCTGCCCGCTTCGTAGGCGGCCAGCATCTGCGCGATGTTGTCGCCGGATCGGATCAGCAGCGCTTCGATCAATTGTCGCTCGTCAAGTCGCTCCCCCGCTCGCACCGCGACGACGGACTCGCCCTGCTTCGCATCCTGCCTCTCGGCCTGAGCGTCAGCCGGTGACACGGTGAGCGTGAAGCCGCCACCGGTCCCGCTGAGCGGATGCTTCGTCAGCGTCAGGTACGCGGTCATCACCTTCGCCACGCTGGCGATCGGCCTCGGCGCGTTCCCGCCGGCCGACCCAAGCGAGCCAACTCCTTGGACGACCAGCGCGGCCTGCCCGCCGGCCGGCCACGCCGGCTTGGGCGCGGAGCCGGGCACCCGCATGCTCGCCGGCAGCGCGGCACGCAGCGTGACGTTCGGGGGCGTGAGCGTGATCAGGCGAACGACGGCCGCGATCACGACCACCAGGACGGCCAGCCCCAGGATGATGTACGGCCGGCGGCGGGAGCGGCGCCTCACGCCCACTGCCCCGCGGCGGGATCCGTTCCGCCTCGAGTTCGCGGATCTGCTCGGTCAGGTGTAACCGGTCGGCACACGCCGCCGAGAGAAGCGGGGCGACGGTCGCTCACGGCGATCTTGATAGTAGGCGGTCCGGCAGAGCAAACTTCCGGTTGCCGGCGACCTACGTTGCAGTCAAACGCCCAGGAGCTTGCTCATGTCCTGGTGGTTGAGGTAGAGCACGATCCGCCCCGCTCCCTCCTCCCGGCCGAGGACGAAGGGTGGACCACATCCTGGCGCTGGGCTTGTCTGCCGCCCCGCGGAGCGGTGTACTGTCGGGCGACCACACCCACAGGAGGGAGGCCGGGTGATCCTGCACACCGACATACCGACGCGAGCCGAGGTGGACCGGCTGCTGGCCAACCGCAACCCGGCCAGCGTGTCGCTGTATGTGGCCACCGACCCGGCATCGACCGGTGAGGCGGAGCGGATCGAGTTGCGCAACCTGTGGGGGGAGGCGGCGCAGCAGCTGCAGAATGCCGGCGTGGGGCGGGCCGACGTGGCGGCGATCGAGGAGGAGGTCGCCGACCTGGTCGACGACGAGGAGTTCTGGCGCTACCAGGCCCGCAGCCTGGCCACGTTCCTGACGCCGGAGCAGACCCTGACGTTCCGGCTGCCCAACCGTCTGGTGAGCGCGGTCGAGGTGTCCGACCGCTTCCACGTCAAGCCGCTCATGCGGGCGATGACGTTCCCGCAGGCGGCGTTCGTGCTGGCTCTGTCGCAGAACATGGTGCGTGTGGTGGAGGTCTCGGCGGATGACGAGCCGACCGAGGTCCGGCTGCCCGACATGCCCCAGGATGCCGCCGACTTTGCCCGGAAGGCCTCGCTGTCCGACCGCGCGCCGGTGCGGCGGATTCAGGGCTCGGAGGGCCGGAAGCTGCGCCTGCGCCAGTACGCCCGGGCGATCGATCAGGCGCTGCGCCCGTTCCTGGCCGGCCAGGAGGTGCCGTTGATCCTGGCCGCCACCGAGCCGCTGGACAGCATCTACCGGTCAGTCAGCTCATATCCCCACCTGGCCGGGCAGCGCATCGGCGGCAATCCCGAGGCCATGTCGGACGGCGAGCTGGCGGCGAACGCCCGGCGCGCGCTGGACGAGCTCTACGCGGAGCAGCTGCACGAGACCCGCCGGCTGTTCGAGCAACGGCGGGCCGAGGGACGGGGCCTGACCGACGTCGGAGACGTGGCTCGCGCGGCCACCGCCGGGGCCGTCAACACCGTGTTCGTGGACATCGACGCGGTCGTCACGGGCTCGGTGGACGAGCACACCGGCGCGGTGACGCTCGCCGAGGACTCGGACCCCGCCCGCCCGGACCATTACGGCGTGGTCGACGAGATCGTCCGCCGCGCGTGGCTGGCGGGCGGAAAGGTGCTGGCCGTGCGCCGCCAGGACATCCCGGGCGAGGGCTCGGTCGCCGCGATCCTCCGCTACCCGATCTGACCCGGCGGCCGGTTCAGCGCAGCGGTGACTGATCGAGTCGATCGGTCAGCTCGGCCACCGACTCGTACACCTCGGCGGCACCCGCTTCCCGCAGTTCCGCGGCGGAGAAGCCTCCCGTCATGACCGTCAGAGTGGGCACGTCTGCCGCGGCGGCCGCCTTCACATCCCACGGGGTGTCGCCGACCATCACGGCCTGCGCCGGATCGGCGGCGACCCTGGACACGGCCGCGTGAACCAAGTCGGGTGCGGGCTTGGTGGAGTCGACGTCGGCCGATGTCGTCCACGCGTCGGCGAGACCACGCGCGTCGAGCAGGTCCACGTAGGTCTCGACCTCGCCCTGCTTGGCCGAACTGGCCAGCACGACGACGTGCCCGCGGGCCTTCAGCGCCTCGATCAACTCACGGGAGCCGGCCATCGTGCGCACCTCGCCGATCAATTTGGCGTACTCGTCGCCCTCGGCCGCGCGGATGTCGTCGCCATGGCGGTTCTCGACGTCGTCGCCGCACAGCGCCGGGACCACCTGGTCCCCGCCCATCCCGATGTGGCGGTGGATGCGCCAGATCGGCAGGATGAGGTCGTACCGAGCGAGCGCCCGAAACCAGGCGAGGGTGTGGTGATAGTTGGTGTCGACGAGCGTGCCGTCGATGTCGAGCACCGCGATGGTCATCGGCGAATCGCTACCCGCTGCTGGCGCACGCAAGCACGCAAGCACGCAAGCACGCAGGCACGACCGCCCGCACGCCGAGGGCGGCGTGGTTCTCCGCGCGTGCGACGGGTAAAGGCGCCAGAGTGACGGCGCAATTCGTGATCCACAAGCATGCGGCGAGCACGCTGCACTACGACTTCCGGCTGGAGGTCGACGGGGTGCTGCGGTCGTGGGCCGTGCCCAAGGGGCCGTCGACCGACCCGAAGCAGAAGCGGCTGGCGGTTCAGGTCGACGACCACCCGCTCGGATACGCCGACTACGAGGGCGTCATCGAGGAGGGCAGCTACGGCGCTGGACAGGTGATCGTGTGGGACGCCGGGAGCTACCGCAACCTGGACGAGGAGCGCTCCATGGCGGACTTGCTGGACGCCGGGCACGCCACGTTCTGGCTGGACGGCCACAAGCTGAGGGGTGGCTGGACGCTCCAGCGTATACGCGCCGGAGCCAAGCCCCAGTGGCTGCTCATCAAGCGCCGCGATGACGAGGCCGACGCGCGGCGCAACCCGGAGAGCACCCAGCCCGAGTCGGTGAAATCGGGCCGCACCATCGAGGATCTCGCGCAGGACGAGGGCTGAGACCCCGAGCTATCAGGCCGTGAGACTGCGGCGGCCAAGCTCGAGCCCCAGCGACGCGTAGCTGCGGAACAGGTGGCGCTCGGAGTCGGCCAGGACCTCCTCGAGCGCGGCGGCGAACCTCCCCAGATCGTCCTCGGAGATGACAAGCGGCGGGAGGGCCTTGATCACGTTCATGTGGTGGCCGGCCACCTGGGTCAGGATGCGGTGATCCCGGAACAGCGGCACCGTGATCATCTGGGCGAACAGCCCGGGCTGACGCCGCTCGACCGCGTCCCACAGCCGCCGGCTCGCGCCGCCCGCCGGAGCGCACAGCTCGATGGCCCACATCAGCCCCAGGCCGCGCACCTCGCGCACGATCTCGAACCGATCGACCAGCGGGCGGGTCAGCTCGAGCAGCCGGGCGCCGAGCCGCTCCGCCCGCTCGATCAAGCCCTCCCGGTCGATCACGTCCAGCGTGGCCAGGCCCGCCGCCGCGGCCAGGTCCCCGCCGCCGAACGTGGAGCCGTGGACGACGCTGCGCTCCATCGAGTCGAACGTCGCATCGAACACCTGTCGGCTGGCCAGGAGCGCCCCGGCGGGCACGTACCCCCCGGACAGCGCCTTGGAGAGCGGGACGAGGTCAGGCTCGATCCCCCAGTGCTCGAGGGCCAGGAAGCGGCCGGTTCGGCCGAGGCCGGTCTGCACCTCGTCGACGATGAGGAGGGCGCCGGCCCGGCGACAGCGCTCCTGCGCCCCGGCCAGGTAGCCGTCCGGGGCGAGGTAGACGCCCTTCCCCTGCACCGGCTCGACGATGAAGGCGGCCACATCGCCCTGAGCCAGCTCCCGCTCCAGTGCCGCAAGGTCGCCGAACGGGACCGGCTCGCACCCGGGCAGCAGCGCCCCGAACCCGTCGCGGAACTCGCTGTTGCCGTTGACCGACAGCGAGCCCAGTGACAGCCCGTGGAAGCCGCGCTCGCAGTAGAGCACCCGCGGCCGGCGCGTCGCGGCCCGGGCCAGCTTGAGGGACGCCTCGACGGCCTCGGTCCCCGAGCTGGTCAGGACCACGGCGTCAAGCGACGACGGCGTGCGGCGCACCAGTTGCTCGGCCAGCACCCCGGGCAGGGTCGAGACCCCGAGTTGCGGAAGGTTGGGGGTGTCGGCCATCAACACGTCCTGGAGCTGGGCCCTGACCTGCGGATGGTTGCGGCCAAGGGCGAACACGCCGTACCCGGAAAGAAGATCGAGGTACTCGTGCCCGTCTCGATCGATGAGGTACGCCCCGCGCCCCTCGCGCCACTCGCGATCGAACCCGAGGGTCCGCAGAACCCGGCCCAACTGGCGGTTGAGGTACCGTTGATTAAGGGCCATAGCGTCCCGTCCCCTGAGTTGGAGGAGATCGGTGAGCCGTCCTGTGCCAGTCGGGTCGTCCACGCGTCGAATGCTCGCACCTCGCCACCGGCTCGGCGTCCGTCGCGGCGGGGAGGTGGGGCTCGGACCGCCGCCGCATCCCGAGCGAGGCTGGTTGGTACGTGCGGTGACACGTCGGGCACTACCGAACCGCGGCCGGAGGTAACCGGTTAAGGCAGCGGAGAACCAAGCGATGCGCGAGTGAGCAACAAACCGTCCGCCGATGTCGGCGTCGCCGCACCCGGAACCGGGACGACGGGTGACGAGCGGCGAGGCGCGATGGGCAACGGCCGGCCACCGGGTGTGGCCGCCGGTTCGGCAGGCGCCGTCTCGGGCGCGCGTGAGGCGCTGGGGCGCGCGGTCGACCATCTGCTCGGTCTTCAGGACCCGAGCGGCTGGTGGAAGGGCGAGCTCGAGACGAACGTGACGATGGACGCCGAGGACATGCTGCTGCGCGAGTTCCTCGGGATCCGGGGCGACGCGGCCAGCGAGCGCTCGGCGGCATGGATCCGGTCCCGCCAGCGGGACGACGGTTCCTGGGCCAACTTCGCCGGCGGCCCCGGCGATCTGTCGACGACGATCGAGGCCTACGTCGCGCTCCGGCTGGCCGGGGACCCGCCGGAGGCCAAGCATGTGCGGGCGGCCGCCGAGTTCGTTCGCGCCGCGGGAGGGATCGAGCGCGCGCGGGTGTTTACGCACATCTGGCTGGCGCTGTTCGGTGCGTGGAGCTGGGACCAGGTGCCCACGCTGCCGCCGGAGATGATGTTCCTGCCGTCGTGGGCCCCGCTCAACATCTACGACTTCGCATGCTGGGCCCGGCAGACCGTCGTCGCCCTGGCCGTTGTCCTGACCTACCGGCCGTGCCGGGCGCTCCCGTTCGGCCTGGCCGAGCTGCATGGGTCCGAGCCCTGGTCGCCGCCGGAGCCCCACTCATGGCGGGCGCGCGGATTCGTGGCGCTGGACCGGGTGCTGGGCGCCTATCACCGCCGCCCCGTGCCGGTGCTTCGCGAGGCGGCGCTCGACCGGGCCGAGCGCTGGATCGTCGACCGGCAGGAGGCCGACGGGGGCTGGGGTGGGATCCAGCCCCCTTGGGTGTACTCGCTGATCGCGCTCCATCTCCGCGGGTACTCGCTGGAGCACCCCGTCATGCAGCAAGGGCTCGCGGGGCTCGACGGCTTCACCATCGACGACGGTCTGCGCCGGCTCGAGGCCTGCCAGTCGCCGGTGTGGGACACGGCGCTGGCCGTGATCGCGCTCGGCGACGCGGGAGTGGCGGGCGACGACGAGGCGGTCGGTCGAGCAACCGACTGGCTGCTCGGCGAGCAGATCCTGGCTCGGGGCGACTGGGCGGTCCGGCGACCGGACGTCCCGCCAGGCGGCTGGGCGTTCGAATTCCAGAACGCCAACTACCCGGACATCGACGACACGGCCGAGGTCATCCTGGCGCTCCGCGCCGCCGCGAGCGGACGCGACGACGCCCGCGTCCAGGAGGCGATTGACCGCGCGGCCGGCTGGCTGGAGGGGATGCAGAGCGCGGACGGGGGATGGGGCGCCTTCGATGCCGACAACTGCCAGGTGCTGGCGCGTGATCTGCCGTTCTGCGACTTCGGCGAGGTCATCGACCCGCCGAGCGCCGATGTGACCGCGCACGTGGTCGAGACGCTCGCCGCGCTGGGCCGGGGCCAGTCCCGCGCCGCCAGACGCGGGACGCGATGGCTGCTGGACGCGCAGGAGCCGACCGGGTCATGGTTCGGCCGGTGGGGCGTCAACCATGTCTACGGCACGGGCGCGGCCGTGCCGGCGCTGGTGGCCGCGGGCGTTTCGCGCTCGGATGAGCGCATCCGGCGCGCGGTCCGGTGGCTGGAGGAGCACCAGAACGCCGACGGGGGCTGGGGCGAGGATCCGCGCTCCTACGACGATCCGGCCTGGATCGGCCGTGGAGTCAGCACCGCCTCCCAGACCGCGTGGGCGCTGCTGGCGCTGCACGCGGCGGGCGCGCGGTCGGCGGCGGTCAGTCGGGGCGTGCGCTGGCTGGTGAAGACCCAGCGTCCGGACGGTGGCTGGGACGAGCCGCAGTTCACCGGAACGGGGTTTCCCTCCGACTTCTACATCAACTACCACCTGTACCGGCTTGTCTTTCCGATCATGGCGCTGGGGCGGTGCACGTCGTGAGCGGGCGGTGGACAATCATGAGCGCGGTACGGCGGCTTGACTTCCCGATCCCGCCGCTGGGAGGGTGCACGTCATGAGCGTGGTACTCCCCAGCGCGCCGCCGGGCCTCCCGTCCACGGACGCTGTACTGGCCCAGGCCGAGCACGAGAACTTCCCGGTGGCCAGCGCCCTCCTGGGGCGGCGCCGGCAGAAGCACCTGATGGCGATCTACGGCTTTGCCCGGCTGGTGGACGACGTGGGCGACGAGGCCGACGGTGACCGCGGAGCTCTGCTGGATCGGATCGACGCCGATCTTGACCTGATCTACTCCGGACGCGCCCCCGCGCACGACGTGATGCGGACCCTGGCCGAGACGGTTCGGGCCTGCCGCCTTCCCGATGCACCGTTCCGGCGGCTCATCGCCGCCAACCGGCGCGACCAGGTGGTGACGCGGTACGAGACCTTCGGACAGCTGCTCGACTACTGCCAGCTGTCGGCGGCGCCGGTGGGCGAGCTTGTCCTGCACGTATTTGGGCGGGCCACCCCGGATCGGATCGCCCTGTCGGATCGGATCTGCGCCGGCCTGCAGATCACCGAGCATCTGCAGGACGTGGCCGAGGACCACGGCCGCGGGCGCGTGTATCTGCCGGCCGAGGACCTGGCCCGCTTCGGGTGCGGCGAGGCCGATCTCGGCGCGCCGCATCCCTCACCGGCGTACGAGGCGCTGATCGCTTTCGAGGTTCACCGCGCGCGTTCCCTGCTCCGCGCTGGCGCGCCGCTGGCCCGTACGTTGCCGGCGCGAGCCCGGATCGCCGTGGCCGGCTTCGTGGCCGGCGGACGCAGCGCGCTGGACGCCCTTGAACTCGGCGCTGGCTCCGATGCGTCCGGCGGGCGGGCCAGGTCCCGGCGCGCGCTCGCCGCGGCGTTCCTGCGGGGAGTGATGGGCCGATGAGAGTGCCCGCGGTCGAGGTCGAGCTCAGCTACCGGGAGTGCGAGCAGATCACTCGTCGCGAGGCGGCCAACTTCTACTACGGGATTCGGCTCCTGCCGCGCCCCAAGCGCCAGGCCATGAGCGCGGTGTACGCGTTCGCTCGCCGGGTCGACGACATCGGCGATGGAGCGCTGGAGCCCGAGCTCCAGCTGGCCGCGCTGGCCGTGGAGCGCGAGGCGGTGGCCGGGGTGCAGGACGGCGCCGACGGCTGGGGCGATCCGGTCCTGGTGGGGCTGGCTCACGCCCATCGCCACTTCGACCTGCCGCTGGATGCCCTGATGCTGCTGATCGAGGGAGTGGAGCTCGATGTGCTCGGTCGCCGCTACGAGACGTACGACGAGCTGGTGGGCTACTGCCGCCGGGTGGCGGGCTCGATCGGACGGCTGTGCCTGTCGATCTTCGCCGCCCGTGGGAACGGTGATAACGCCGTGCTCGCTGACGATCTCGGCGTCGCGATGCAGCTGACCAACATCCTGCGCGACGTGCGCGAGGACGCCGAACGCGGCCGGGTCTACCTGCCCGCCGAGGACCTGCGCCGGTTTGGCTGCATCGACTTCCCGCTTGCGCCCACCCAGCGGGACGCCGAGCTGATCCGGTTCGAGGCCGCGCGAGCGGCGGAATGGTTTGACCGCGGGCTGCGTCTCATTGACGTGCTCGATTCTCGCAGCGCGGCCTGCGTCATGGCCATGACCGGGATCTACCGGTGCATCCTGGAACGGGTCGCCAAGCAGCCCCAGGAGGTCTTCCGGGATCGGATCTCGCTGCCCCCGTGGGAGAAGGCCTGGGTGGCGGCGCGCAGCCTGGCCACCGCACAGCCCGGCGGAGTGCCGCGGTGAGCCCCGCCCGGATCACGGTGGTGGGCGGCGGGCTGGCCGGAGTCACCGCCGCGCTGGACTGCGCGCGGGCCGGGGCGGCCGTCACGTTGCTGGAGTCCCGTGGACGCCTGGGCGGCGCCGCCTATTCGTTCATGCGCAACGGGATCCAGGTGGACAACGGGCAGCACGTCTTCCTGCGCTGCTGCACCGCCTACCGTGATCTGCTGGAGCGCCTGGGGGCGGCCGACCTCGTCACGCTCCAGCCGCGGCTGGAGATCCCGGTGCTCGCCCCCGGCGGCCGTCGGGCGGTGCTGCGCAGCTCCTCGCTCCCCGCCCCGCTCCATCTGGCCGGCGCGCTGCTGTCCTATCCCTTCCTCACCGTCGGCGAGCGGCTCAGCGTGGCCCGCGCCATGCAGCGGCTGCGCGCGGTCGACCCCGACGACCCCGCCGCCGATGCTCGGTCGTTCGGCGACTGGCTGCGGGAGCAGGGTCAGAGCCCCGCCGCCGTGGAGACGATCTGGAGCCTGATCGCACGGCCGACGCTCAACCTCGAGCCGAACGGGGCGTCGCTGGCGCAGGCCGCTCAGGTGTTCCAGCTCGGCCTGCTCGCCCACCGGTCCGGCGGCGATGTGGGGTATGCCCGGGTCCCGCTCTCGGAGATCCACGACGAGGCCGCGCGGCAGGCTCTTCAGAGCGCGAACGTCACCGTGCGCCTGCGCCGCGGGGTGACCATGATCCAGCCGACCGACGGGACGTTCCGGATCGAGATCAACGCGGCGCCGACGATCGAGAGCGATCTCGTCATCCTCGCCGTCCCACCGGACCGGGCCGCCCGGCTGGTCCCGCCCGGCGCGGGGGTCGATGCCAGGACGAGCGCGTCGCTCGGGCACTCGCCGATCGTCAACCTCCACATCGTTTTCGACCGGCCCGTGCTGGACGCGCGTTTCGTAGCCGGGGTGCACACGCCGGTGCAATGGGTCTTCGACCGCACGGCGGGCGCCGGCCTGAGCCACGGCCAATACCTGGCCGTGTCGCTGTCGGCCGCCGACGAGGAGCTGAACGTTCCGGCCGACGAGTTGCGCACCAAGTACCTGCCGGCGCTCGAGGATCTCCTTCCGGCCGCGCGCGGCGCCGGCGTCGAGGCGTTCTTCGTCACGCGTGAGCACGCCGCCACGTTCCGGGCCGCCCCCGGCGCGCGAGCCTGGCGTCCGGGGGCGCGGACCCCGATTCCCGGATTGCTGCTGGCCGGCTGCTGGACGGACACCGGGTGGCCGGCCACGATGGAGGGCGCGGTCCGCAGCGGCCAGGCGGCGGCCCGCGAGGCGACGGCGCATCTCCGCACGGCCCCGACGTGGCAGCCGCACATGAACGGCGCGTCGCCGCAGCGGCAGCCGGAGCTGGCGGGAGGCCGGCCATGACCGCCACCGCGTCGGCCGCCGGTGCCGCGCCCGCGGACGGGATCACCGTCCTGGCTCCGCTGTCGGTCGAGGCTCGCGCTGTGCGCTCCGGAGCGCCCTGGGCGGACGTTCACCGCATCGGCATGGGTCCGCGGCGGGCCGCGCGCTCGGCGGGCTTCGCCGACGGAGCCGGCAGCCGGGCGGTCCTCATCGCCGGGTTCTGCGGCGCCCTGGATCCGGATCTGGAGCCCGGGGACGTCGTCCTGGCCAGCGAGCTGCGCGGCCCCACCGGCACCACGATCTGCGATGACCCGTCGATCCTGGCCGGCGTTCTGCGCCGCGGCGGACTGCGCGTCCGCGTCGCGCCGATCGCCTCCAGCCAGCGCCTGGTGGTCGGCGAGCGACGGCGGATGCTTCAGCGCACCGGCGCCGCCGCCGTCGACATGGAGTCGGCCTGGCTGGCCCCGGGGGCGCGCGGCCGTCCGCTGGTGACGATGCGGGTGGTGCTCGACACCCACCGCCGCGAACTGCACCGGCCGCTGCGCACCGTGGCCGGGGCGGCGATCGCCTACCGCACGTTGCGCCGGGCGAGCGCGCTGGCCGGGGCCTGGGCCCGCGCGCTGGCGCCTCGGGAGATCGTGCTGGCGGCACCCCGCGCCTCGTGCGCCGGAGTGGACCGCGCGGTGGAGATCGTCGAGCGCGCGCTCGAGTCCCGCGGCGCGCCGGTGTACGTCCGGAGACAGATCGTCCACAACGCGCACGTCGTTGCCCGGTTGGAAGAGCAGGGGGCCGTGTTCGTCGACGAGATCGACGGGATCCCCGAAGGCGCGACGGTCGTCTTCTCCGCCCACGGCGTGTCACCCGCGGTGCGGGCCGCCGCGGCGGCCCGCGGGCTGGACGTGATCGACGCCACCTGCCCGCTGGTGGCGAAGGTCCATGCCGAGGCCCGCCGGTTTGCCGCCACGGGCTATGACATCGTGCTCGTCGGTCATGAGGGCCACGAGGAGGTGGAGGGCACGTCCGGAGAGGCGCCCGGCCGCATCCACGTCATCGCCGCCGCCGACGAGGTCGACCGGTTGCAGGTCCAGGATCCCGAGCGCGTCGCATACCTGACTCAAACGACGCTCGCGGTCGACGACACCGTCTCGGTCATCGACGCCCTGCGGGCCCGCTTCCCCGCCGCGGTCGGGCCCAGCTCCAGCGACATCTGCTACGCCACCCAGAACCGCCAGGACGCGGTGCGGGCGGTGGCCGCCGAGTGCGACCTGACGCTCGTGGTCGGCTCCGGCAACTCCTCCAACTCCCGGCGTCTCGTCGAGGTCGCCGAGCGCGCCGGATGCCGCGCGCTCCTGATCGAGACGGCCGGGGACATCGACCCGGAGGCGCTCGTCGGCGTCCGCCGGGTGGGGCTCACCGCCGGCGCGTCCGCTCCCGAGGAGTTGGTGGAGAGCGTCGTCCGGGCGCTGGACGCGGTCGGCGGAGCCACCGTCGCCGAGCGACGCGTCGCCACCGAGCGCGTCCAGTTCAAGCTTCCCCCCGAGATCCGACCGAGGAGCTGAGCGATGCCGATCTCGCTGAGGCAGTCAGCACGAATTGGGGCCTACCTGGCCAGCCAGAAGCTGCACGGCCGGGACAAGTTCCCGCTGCTGGTCGAGCTGGAGCCCCTGTTTCAGTGCAACCTGGCGTGCGCCGGTTGCGGGAAGATCCAGCACCCGGAGCACGTCCTGCGACGCCGGATGCCGGTCGACCAGGCCGTCGCCGCCGTCGAGGAGTGTGGGGCGCCGATGGTGTCGATCGCCGGGGGCGAGCCGCTCATCCATCCCGAGATCGACGAGATCGTCCGTCAGCTTCTGGCCCGCAAGCGGTTCGTCTACCTGTGCACGAACGCGCTGCTAATGGAGCGCAAGCTGGACCGGTTCCGCCCGTCACCGTACTTCGCCTGGGCGGTCCACCTGGACGGCCTGCGCGAGCGCCACGACGACTCGGTGTGCCGCGACGGGGTGTTCGACAAGGCGGTGGCCGCCGTACGCGCGGCCAAGGAGAAGGGCTTCCGGGTTACGACGAACACGACGTTCTTCACCCACGATTCCCCCAGCACGGTCCGCCAGGTGCTCGACTTCCTCAACGACGAGCTCAAGGTCGACCAGATGATGATCTCGCCCGCCTACGCGTACGAGAAGGCGCCGGACCGCGAGCACTTCCTCGGCGTCGAGCAGACGCGGGAGCTGTTCCGGGCGGCGTTTGCCGATGGGCGCCGCCGTCGCTGGCGACTGAACCATTCACCGCTGTTCCTCGACTTCTTGGAGGGGAAGGTCGATCTGCGCTGCACCGCCTGGGGCATCCCCAGCTATTCGCTGTACGGCTGGCAGCGGCCCTGTTACCTGATGGCCGACGGGTACGCCGACACATATAAAGAGCTGCTGGAGACGACCGATTGGGAGGCGTACGGGCGGGGTCGCGACCCGCGGTGCGCCAACTGCATGGCGCACTGCGGATATGAGCCGACGGCGGTGCTCGAGTCGACCCGTTCGGTCAAGCAGTCGCTACGCGCCGTGCTGCAACGCTAGCTTCAGGGCCAGTGACCGCAGCATTGAGAAGCTGGTGGAGATGGTGTCACCGCTGGCCGCTGGTCCTGTCGGCGGTGGCGATGGGGATCGCCGGGATCGCCGTCCTGGTGATCGCCCGGGTGACCGGCGCCGATGTCGTCGGACGTGCCTTCGCCCACATCCACCCGGCCTGGATCGCGCTGATCGCCGGGGCCGAGCTGGCCACCTATCCGGCCTATATGCTCGCCTACCGGTCGATCGCGCAGATCCATGGACATCCGCCGATCGCGCTGCCCGTGGTGGCGCGCGTCGTCGTCGCCGGGTTCGGCCCGTTTGCCCTCGGCGGCGGATTTGACATCGACAAGCAGACGCTGCACGCGCTGCACGAGGACGAGCGCAGCGCGCGAGTGCGGGTGGTGGCCCTCGGGACGCTGGAGTGGGCCGTCCTGGCTCCGCTGGCGTGCGTCGTGGCGATCATCCTGCTGGTGCAGGGCGCCGACGTGATGCCCTCCTTGCTGTGGCCATGGGCGCTGGCGGTCCCGGCCGGCTTCGGCTTTGGACTGTGGGCGAGCGCCGACGGACGCGCCGAGCGGCTGGCGCGGCTGGGGGGCAAGCGGCGCGAGTGGCTGGCCCAGCCGCTGGAGGGGGTCGGCGTGCTGCACACGCTCATTCGCCAGCCCCGCCGGTATGTCTGGGCGTGGCTGGGGACCGCGCTGTACTGGGGCGCGGACATCGTCGCGTTCTATGCCGCCCTGCGCACATTCGGGCTCCACCCGGCCCCCGGCACGACGATCATCGCCTACGCCACCGGCTACGCCGCGACCCGCCGGTCGCTGCCGCTGGGCGGCGCGGGCGTGACCGAGGTGCTGATGACCTATTCGCTGTACTGGGTGCGCCTGCCGCTGGCGCCGGCGCTGGGGGCGGTGCTCGCCTACCGCGTCTTCAACTTGCTGGTGGTGGCGGCGCCGGCCCTGATCGCCCGGCGGCAACTGGAGCCGATGCTGACCGCCGCACGCCGCGCTCGGGCGTCCGGGTCCGATGAGCTCAGGCCCCGGAAGAAGAAGCCCGCCGGGTTGTCCAGCCCCTGATGGGGCCGCACGGGCGGCGACGGAGGGGGATGCCGGCCGCGGCCGCCGCGACGCCGACGGTCTCTTACTGAACGCCGCGCCGCGCGTCGACCAGGTCGCCGGGCTGGTTCGGCGACTCGGCGACGTTCACGTGTCCACTGTCGGGAGGCGGCGGGCTGACAGCTTGGTCGCTGGGCAACGTGCGTCGCCGGGACGACTTGCCGTACATCGCGAACGCAATCGCCATCGCCGTGATGATGATTGCGATCGGCAGGAAGACAATCGTGAAGATGCCGCCTGCCAGCAGGCCGCCGATCAGCATGACAATCGCCAGCGGTATCACGAAGATGTAAAGCCACATGCGGTTCGGCTACCCCAGAGGTGGCCCGGAAAACAACCGCGCCGCCGACCGGATGAGCGTCCGGTTCCCCGGCCGGGGCGTCGCGGTGACAGGGCTCAGCCGGACTTCTTGCCGCCCTTGCGTCCGGCCGCCTGCTTCTGGGCGCGGTTACCGCCGCTGCCGCTCCCGCTGCTCTGGGAACTGCGGCTGCTCCCCGAGCTCTTGCCGCCCTTGCGCGAGGCATCGGGCGTGTTGGCGATCGCGGCCGCGCGTGACTTGCTCATGCCCTTCTTGCGCAGGCCCTCGTACTGCTTGTCGTTCTTGACACTGTTGCCGTGATCCTTTGCCATGTGAGCTCCTTTCGGCGTCCGCGGCGGACCGCCGCCGCTTTTCGGTCATCGGTGTCAATTTCCCCGGTCGGTGCGCGGATAACGCGCGGTGCCGAGTCCGATCTCTGACCGGCCCTCG
This sequence comes from Solirubrobacteraceae bacterium, assembly GCA_051985625.1. Classification (GTDB taxonomy): domain Bacteria; phylum Actinomycetota; class Thermoleophilia; order Solirubrobacterales; family Solirubrobacteraceae; genus Palsa-465. The sequence continues at coordinate 17,663 of JBPYFQ010000149.1, read as the reverse complement.
ACTACCGCCGCCGGGAGGAGGAACCTACTCCTCGTAGTCCTGTTTTTGACGGCCGCCGGACGCCCGTGAAGGCGCGGCGGAAGAGGGAAGCGTCAGGGGAGCTGCGCCCCCACCTCCCCTGACCCGGCCGGGTGGGTGTGGACGGACCCCGCCCCCCGGCCCTCAACTTGGTGGGAGGGGGTCTGACCGCGCGCATTGGGGCGCGCCGGAACGGCGTCAGTGCATCGCCTCCGCGGGCAGAGCGTCCAGCAGCCCCACGGCGCGGGGCGGTCGGTCGTCCTCCAGGATCACCGCCCCGCCGGGCCAATACGGGTGCGGCGCAGTGGCGTTGTGGACGAGCAACGGCTCGTAGACCCAGGAGCCGGTGTTGAGCAGGCGCGGCCCGCCCCGCGGTCCCCGCCAGCGCGTCTCGATGTCGCCGGCCAGCGGACCGAGCCGGTGCACGTGGCCGAACAGCACCCACTCCGCGTCAACGCCGAGGCGCCCGACCACCCGCGAGAGCGCCGGCAGGCTGGCGAGGCGCATCTGCGCCCCCAGGACGCGGGCGGTGACGCGCGCCATTTTGGGGCGCAGGAGGCGACTGGGGCGCAGCAGGCGGCGGGGGGCGAGCGGCATCGTCGAGGCACGCATCAGCTCGGCCAGATCCTCGGCCAGCGCCGCCAGGGGGCGCGGGAGCGCCTTGATCAGGAACACCTCGAGACGGGTGGCCAGCGAGCTGCCGGCCCGCTCGTAGTCGATCGGTGCCGCGCCGGCTCTCGGGACGCGTCCCGGAAAGCCGCGGGTGACACCGAACGCGGACTCAGGCAGCAGATGGCGATCGAGGTAATGCCCGTGCGTCGCCCACACTCCGGGCGCGAGCCACACGCCCGGGTAGTGGACCCGGACCTCCGCCGGGGCAAGCCAGGAGGCGACGCGCGCCAACTCCGGCGATGCGTCGAGGGGAACGCGGCTGTCGGCAGCAAGCTCGGCGCCGACCCGCCGGATCCAGTCGGCGACCAGCGCGCGGTCGTGGTTGCCCGGCACGAAGATCACCTCGCGACCGGCTCCGAGCGTCGCGCCGATCATGCGCAGGACCGGCTCGGCCACCTCCATCGCGCGGTCGGCCCGCTTGTCGAGGAGCTCGACGATGTCACCGAGGAGCACGAGCCGCTCGACGTCCGCAAGCGCCTCGCGCAGCCCCCGCAGCGGCTCCGGCTGGCTGAGGACATCGTGTCTCAGACGCGATCCCAGATGCAGGTCCGAGAGCACGAGGGTCGACACGCCGGGTCACGATAGACAGCCGCCGCTTCAGTGAACGCAAACCAGCGGCCGTCGTCACACGCGGAGGACGCGCAGCGCCCCGAGCATCGTCCCGATTCCCAGCACCGAGCCGGCCGCCCAGGCGATGACCGCGTCCCAATCCGGGTGGGCGAGCTCGTAGAAGTCACGGAGAAACGGGATCACGAACGCGAGCACGAACAACAGCGCCATCAGCCCGCACAGCCCGGCGATGGCCAGGCGCCGGCGGCCCGGCTCGGTCTCCAGCCGCATGACCACCGCCAGCCCGCAGACGACGACGATCCCGGTCGCCACGGTGCGCGAGCGCTTCAGGCCGAGGTCGAATCCGTAGCGGGCGAGCAGATAGCCGGCGATGATCCCGATGCCGACGGCGATCCCGGCCGGAATGGCGAACCGCGCCACCGAGCGCAGAAACCCCTCGGGCCGCCACGGGCCGGTGCTCGGCGCCAGCGCCAGAAGGAACGCCGGGATGCCGATCGTGACCGTGGAGGCAACGGTGAACTGACGCGGCAGCAGGGGGAACACGCCGGTGGGGATGGCGATGGCCAGCGCGACCAGCGCGGTGAACACCGACTTGGTGATGAACAGGCGGGCCACCCGCTGGATGTTGCGCAGGATCTGCCGCCCCTCGGCGACCATCCCCGGCACCACGCCGAAGTCGTCGCGCACCAGAACCAGGTCCGAGACCGAGCGCGCCATCTGCGTGCCCGAGCCCTGGGCGATGGCCAGGCGAGCCTGCTTGAGCGCCGGCACGTCGTTGACCCCGTCGCCGACCATCGCTACGTAGCGGCCCGCGCCGGTCAGCGCGGTCACGACCGCGCGCTTGCCCTCCGGCGAGATCCGTCCCACCGCCGGGGCGCCCAGGACCGCCTCGCGGAGCGCGTCGGGATCGGCCGGCAGCGCCTCGCCGTCGAGAGCGGGCGCGGACCCGGGCACGCCGGCGTCACGGGCGATCGCCCCCACGGTGGCGGGCGAGTCGCCGGAGAGCACCTTCAGGTCGACGTCCTCGGCCCCGAAGAACGCGACGGTCTGGCCCGCGTTGGCGCGCAGGCGCTCGGCCAGCACGACCAGGCCGAGCGGCTGGATGTCATCCGGGAAGCGCGGCTCGGACGTCCCGGTGGCCAACGGCGATCGGGTGCGGCCGATGGCCAGCACTCGCCGTCCGGCGTCCGCCTCCTGCCGCGCCCGCCGGGCCAGCGCCGGGTCGGCGTCGGCGAACCGCTCGGGTGCGCCGAGCACGAGTCGTTCGTCGCCGAAGTCGAGCGCGCTCCACCGCCACCGGGAGGAGAACGGCACCTGAGCGGCGACGGTCGCCCGGGGGACATCGGCCAGCCGGGCGGCGGCGATCGCCTCGAGCGTCAGGTTGCGAGCCGGGGCGCCGGCCGCGTAGGCCCCCAGCGCGCGCGCCACCGACGCCTCGTCCTGGCCGGCCGCCGGCACTACGCCCACCACCCGGAGGGTCGGCTCGGTCAGGGTGCCCGTCTTGTCGGTGAACACGAGGTCCACCGAGGCCAGCGACTCCACCGCGTTGAGCTGCTGGGCGAGTACCCCGCGCTGGGCCATCTTGAACGCCGACACCGCCGCCGTCACGCTCATCAGCAGGATCAGGCCCTCCGGGGTGATGTTGACGATCCCCGCCGTGACCACCTGGACGCGGGCCTCCGCGGACTCGGAACGGGACAGGACCGAGATGGCCAGACCCCCCGCCAGCGGGACCGACAGGGCGATCAGCCAGAGCAGCAGCCGGTCGTTGGCCCGCTCCAGGGGCGACCGTGAGTGGCGAAACGTCCGCGCGGTCGCCGTCAGACGCTCGGCACGGCTGTCCGGCCCGACCGCCGTGGCGTCGAACAGCGCCGCGCCCTCGACCACGAAGGAGCCGGACCACACCGGCTCGCCCGCGCCTCGCACCACCGACTCGGATTCTCCTGTCAGGTTGGACTCATCCAGCGTCAGCCCGTCGGCCGAGTGGACCGTCCCGTCGGCGACCACCTGATCGCCGGGCCCCAGGCGCACGAGATCCCCCACTACCACCTGGTCGACCGGCACCGAGCGGTCCGCCCCGTCGCGCACCACCACCGCCTCGGGGGCGACGAGCGCAGCCAACCGGTCCAGCGCGCGCTTGGAGCGGATCTCCTGAAACGAGCCGATCGCGATGTTGGAGACGAGGATCCCCATGAACAGGGCATCCCGCCACGAGCCGAACACGATCGTCAGGATCCCGAACGCCAGGAGAATGGCGTTGGGGATGGTGACCGTGTTGGCCAGGAGGATGCTGGCGTAGGAGCGACTCGACCGCTGTCGCGGAAGCTCGCCGCGGGCCGCTAGTCGGCGCGCCGCCTCGGCCTCACTCAGCCCCGCGGCGCCCGCCTCGGCGACCGTCACGTGCCCCGGGGCCGTCCGAGGGTGACGCAGGCGGCGCGACTGCGTCGGTCGGTGAGCGCGCCGTCAGTCCAGCCGGCCATCACCCCACGGTAGGGCCCGGGGCGGCGGCCGGCCTCCGGGTGAACCCGCGGTGGCATCCGCGGGTTGTACGGATGGCGGTCCCGGCAGCCTACTAGTGGCCGGCGACGAGCGGCGCCAGGGACGCGGTCGCGCCGGAGGCGGCCCCCCGGAGCCGAGGCAGCCCCAGCAGCCGCTCGACGGTGGCCAGCACCGAGTAATGGTCGGTGGCCCGGTTCAGCCGCGCGCCGCGCTTTGCTCCCGGTCCGGCCACGATGGTGGCGACATGGCCGCCGGCCGCCCCGCCGCAGCAGCCGGAATTGCTGGTGCCCTCGTCCCAGGTGAGGAACAGAACGCCATGAGGGCCGAGCGCACCGAGCAGGCGCGGCACCAACGAGGACAGGAACCGGTCGCCGGTACCGACCGAGCAATCGTGCATGTCGTGGCACAGGTTGGGAGTGATCCAGATGAACCGCGGCAGCGTGCGGGCCCGCTCGTCGGACCCGAGCTGGCTCAGCGGGACGACGCGCCGGCACCACGCGCGGCGGGTCACCACGCGCGTGTAGTACACGAACGGATCGTGCCGCTTGGCGTACTCGCCCGCGCCCGCGCCGGTGAAGCACGGGTGTGGCAGGTTTTCCATGTACGCCTTCCACGAGACGTGGGAGTGCTGGAGCTGGTCGACGATGCTGGTCGCGCCGACGCTGCAGTCGGTGCAGTCGGAGTTGATCCCGAACGTCGAGCCCCCGGTCAGCGCCAGGTAGTTGGGCAGCGACGGATGGGTCATCGCGTGCATCCCCCGGGCCAGCGCGTACCGCCGTGCCAGTCCATTGATGAACGGCGCCGCCGACGAGCCGATGACGTCGCCGTACTCGTGGTTCTCCATCACGATGACGGCGACGCGGCCGTGGACGGCCCGGGCCGGGACAGCCCGGCGGGCCTGCGAACGGGCGCGCGCGCTGCTGGCGCTCCCGAATACGCCCAACCCAGCAATGGAGATCATGCCCACCGCGACCAGCGCGGCGCCCCACCTCAAGCCAGTTCTCACGAAACCAAACTCCCCATCGTCGGCGAAAAGTCGGCACAGGATATTGGGAACTCCGTTAGCGAGCACCGGGCTAGCGTGAATGACGGGTTAGGGACGGCGGGCGAGCCGGTCACGACTCGCCCGCCTTCGGGTGTCGGCGATCACCGGTCGCGGATGTCCGGGCTCGGCGAGTCGTGGCTCCGGTCGCGGCTCGCCTTGTCAGTGGGCCGGTCGCGGCTGGCCTTGTCAGTGGACCGGTCGTGCCCGGTGCGGTCGGCGCGCGCGTCGTGCGTGCGTTCCACACGCTCGGTCTTGACCGGGCCGTGCGATGCCGTCGCGGCGGACGCAATGGGGGCGGCCGCGAACGACATGCCGGCGATCGAGACGGCGATGGCGAGGGTGCGCTTGGTCATGGAACTACCTCCGGCGGTTGTGCTCTTCATCTGCGGAGAGCGGGACTTGGTTTGACTCCGACCACGGTGCCGGGCGCCGTCAAGACAGGGGTAAGCGCCGATCCAGAAGCGGCTTACCACGGTGTCCGATGCGCGGACCCGGCTCTAGCGTCCGCGTCAGGATGCGCGTCCTGGTCATCGAAGACGAGTGCACGCTCGCTGGGTTCATCGAGCAGAGCCTGCACTCCGAGGGCTATGCGGTCAGCGTCCGTCACGACGGGCCGGCCGGCGAGGCGGCCGCTCTGACCGGCGACTACGCCCTGGTGCTCCTCGATCTGACGCTTCCCGGCCGCGACGGCCTCGACGTGCTGGCGGCCATCCGATCCCGTCTCCCCGAGCTGCCCGTGATCGTTCTCACCGCGCGCTCGGCGGTCGAGGAGAAGGTACGCGCCCTGGACCAGGGCGCCACCGACTACATCACCAAGCCATTCTCGCTGGAAGAGCTGCTCGCCCGGGTGCGCGCTCACCTGCGAACCCCCCATCAGCGGCAGGCCGCCGTGCTGGAGTCCGGCCACATCACCACCGACCTGCGCAGCCGGCGTGTGCTGTGCGACGGCCACGAGGTCACGCTGACGGCGAGGGAGTTCGAGCTGCTCGTCTACCTCATGCGCCACCCGGACCAGGTCCTGTCACGCGAGCAGATCCTCAATGCCGTCTGGGGCTTTGACTTCGACCCCGGCACGAAGGTCCTGGAGGTCTACATCGGGTACCTGCGCCGAAAGCTCGCCGACGGATCGGATCCCATCGAAACGGTGCGCAACGTCGGCTACCGCCTGCGCGGGCCGGGTGCGTGACCGCCTTCCACGCGCCGGGCTTCGGGCCCAGGTCGCCACCGCGATCGCCGTCGTGTCGATGTTCGCGATCGGGCTCACGTTTCTGGCCCTGTACAACGGAACGGGTGCCCGCCTGCGCGCTCAAGTGGATGCGCAGCTCAGGACCCAGGCCGACGAATGGCGGCAGGCGCTGACCAGAACTCCGGTGTCCGATGAAGGCGGTCTAAAGCGGGTGGCCGACCGGTTCATCGCGGGCCAGAGCTACCACCCGGAGTCGCAGATCGTCGTCGTCCAGACCGCGGCCGGGGACACCGTCACCAACGACCAGGAGGTGCTGGCCCGGGAGCAGGGCTCGCCGGAGGGCGGCCTGCTCGCGTCCTCCCCGGGATTCCGGACGGCGTCGGTGCCGGAGGCCGGCGACATGCGCATCCTCACGCTTCCCGTGGTGCACGACGGCCGGCGGCTCGGCACGTTTCGGGTCGCGATCCCGCTCAGCCCGGTCGCGCAGGCGCAGTCCAGCCTGCGGCGAACCTTCGGAGCGGCCGCGGCGCTGGCCGTGATCCTGGCGATCGCTGCCGGCTTTGTGATCGCCGGCTTCCTGGCCGCTCCTCTGCGACGCATGGCCAGGGTTGCCCGGACCGTCGACGCCGGAGACCTCTCGGCGCGCGTGGGTCGCCTCCGCGGCCGCAACGAGACGAGCGCGCTGGGGGAGGCGTTCGATCGCATGCTGGAGCGCCTGGAGCGGGCGTTCGGCCGCCAGCGCGACTTCGTCTCCGATGCCTCGCATGAGCTACGGACCCCGCTGGCCGTCCTGCGGGCCCAAGTGGAGTTGCTTGACCGCGAGACCGACGAGGAGGGCCGTCGCGTCGCGACGGCGCTGATGCTCAGCCGGCTGGACGAGCTCGACCGCCTCGTCGGTGACCTTCTCACGCTGGCCTCCGCCGAGGGCGGCCAGCTGATCGAGCCCCGGCCGATCGAGCTGACCGGCTTCTTTGAGGACCTCCGCCGCGACCTGCCGCTGTTCGGCGAGCGGCGATTCGCCGTGGAACCGGTCGCCGGCACGCTCTTGGCCGACCCGGAACGGCTGACCCAGATGCTCCGCAACCTCGTCCGCAACGCCGTGACCCACACGAGGCAGGGCGGGCGGGTGGAGGTCCGCGCGCGGAGTCTGGGCGAGTGGCTGGAGATCACGGTCACCGACGACGGCCCCGGGATTCCGCCGGAGGAGCTGGAACGCGTCTTCGAGCGATTTCGCCGGCTCAGCCCGGGACGGAGCCGGGACAAGGGCGGAAGCGGACTGGGTTTGGCGATCGTCCGCGCGCTCGCCGAAGCCCACGGCGGCACGGTGACGGCCGAGTCCGCGGCACCCGGGGGTGCCACCTTCCGGATCGTGCTCCCCGGCTACACCGCGCCGGGTGCACTGCTCGCACTGCCGCAGCTCAATCCGCCAGCGCCAGCCGGGCCAGCTGCTCGATCCCATCGTGGGAACGAGCAACTACCAGAAAGCGCTTGGCGTGAGCGAACAGCGCGTCCGCCACGCCCGTGACCGCGACCAGGTCGTCGCCGTCCAGGCCGGCCCAGGTAGCGGGAAGGTCTCGCCGGTTCTCGAATGAGCCCAGCTCACGCGGAACGGCCTCCAGCCCAAATCCCTGGCGCTTTGGGTAAATGACGTAGAGCGCGTCGGGCGCTGCGGGGACGAGGACCTGCTTCCACGGCGCGTTGACGGGCAGCTCGATCAGGCGCGGGTCGGGCGCAGCAGCGATCGCGTCCAGCACGATCCGCGCCGACCGGCGCCCGGCCGCGGCGGAGAGGATCTCACGGGCGAGGACGCCGCGCGCCAGGTCGACGGCCTCGTCGAACCGTAGACGCTCCTGCTCGGGCGTCAGGGTCTCGTCCCAGCGCGCGTTGAAGCCGCCGACGACACCGTTGACGGTCAGCGGATGCACGCCGTCGACCCGGGACTCCGTGAGCTGCTGCCCGGTGTCGTTGGCATCGACCCCCTGGACCAGGCTGGCGTCGACCGCGTCGGCGACCTCCTGATCGCCGTCGCAGACGGCGGCGCCAAATTCCCTCCAGATGAGGCCGAACGAGGCGTAGGGCACGCCGTTGTCGCGGACCTCGGCGAAGCCGCGCTGGTGATGGTCGAAATCGCCGGTGGCCGGGTCGTGGCGAAAGCCGACGTCGATGCGGACGTCGGCGCCGGCCACCGCCTCGCGATCCCGCGTCCGGACCACCTGCACGGACCCCCCCAGCAGCACCAGCGCGGCGATGGCGAAGACCTCGTCGGCGTGAAACGAACCGTCGTGAGTGGCGATCAGCATGGGGTGAGACTCTAGGCAGGCGCGAAGGCCCCGGCCGGCGCCGGCTACCGGCTCAGCCGCTGTTTGACGACCTTGCCCATCGCATTGCGGGGCAACTCCGTGACCACATGGACCTCGCGGGGACGCTTGTGGGGGGCAAGCAGGCCGGCGACGTGATCGGCCAGCTCGTCGTTGGCGGGCGGTTCGGTTCCCGGGGCGAGCACGATCCAGGCGGCGATCCGCTCGCCGAGGTCGTCGTCCGGGGCGCCGGCCACGGCCGCCTCGCTGACCGCCGGGTGCTCCAGCAGGGCGGTCTCCACCTCGCCGGCGCCCACCTTGTAGCCACCGGTCTTGATCAGGTCGGTCGAACGGCGGCCGACGATCCGCACGTAGCCATCCGGCGCGCGGGTGGCCAGGTCGCCGGTGTGAAACCAGCCGTCGCGCATCACCTCGGCAGTGGCGTCCGGGCGGTTCAGATAGCCGAGGAACAGGTTGGGGCCGCGGACCACGACCTCGCCGATGGTCTCGCCGTCCCAGGCGGCGTCAGTGCCGTCGTCGGCCACCACGCGCAGGTCGACGCCTGCCACGGGCCGGCCGACCTCGCCCGGGCGCCGCTCCCCGTCGGCCCGGACCGCTGTGTTCATGATCGTCTCGGTGAGCCCGTAGCGCTCGACGACCCGCTGGCCGGTCGCCGCCTCGATTCGCCGGAACGTCTTGGCCGGAAGTGCGGCCGATCCGGACACGAGCAGCCGGGCCCGCCGCAGCCCGTCGGCCACGGCGGGATCGGTCTCGGCGGCGTCGGCCAGGCGGTGGTACATCGTCGGCACGCCGAACAGCATCGTGTCGCCGGCGGCCAGGGCGGCCGCGGCGCCCTCCGGCGAAAAGCGGCCGAGATGGCGAACGCGCCCGCCGCGCCGCAGGGGACCGAACAGGCCCAGCAGCAGGCCGTGGACGTGGAAGATCGGCAGCCCGTGGACGAGTCGGTCTGAGCCGTCCCACGCCCACGCGTCGGCCAGGGCGTCGAGGTTGGTCGCCAGCGCCCGGCGGGGCAGCAGCACGCCCTTGGGCCGACCGGTGGTGCCGGAGGTGTAGATGACGAGCGCCACAGCCTCGGGATCCGCGGGCGCCTCCGGCAGCCGACCCCGCGCCGTGAGGTCGACGTGCACCCGGGGGATGGCCGCCATCGCCCCGTCGCCGGGGCCGCCGAGGATCGCCGCAGGTTGCGAGTCGCCGAGGATGTGCCCGAGCTCGGAGCTGCCCAGCTTGGGATTGAGCGGCACGAGCTCGATCCCGGACTCGACCGCCGCGACGGCGGCCACCATCGCCTCCAGCGTGTTCTCGGCCCAGAACGCCGCGCGCCGGACGCCCGTCAGCTGAGCGGCCACCCCGCCGGCGGCGCCGAGGAGGTCGGCGTAGCTGAGCGTGCGGTCGTCGACGGTGACGGCCGGCTGGTCGCCGCCGTCGCGCAGGCTGGTCAGGTTCACCGATGCTCCTCGGGCAGGTGGTCAGCGGGTCGGGGCAGGAGGCTGGTTCTACCACCCGCCGCCCGCGGCCGGGGCGCAGCCGCTGAGGCCCGTTCTAGTGTCCTGATCGGCAGGGTCCACCGAGCGACCTCCAGGAGGCAGAATGCGAGACCAAGCCGACACCGCCGACGAGCGCCGGCGCGCCCTGGCCGACGGCAACACGATTCCCACCCTGGGTCTGGGGGTCTGGCAGGTCCCCAACGGCCCCGAATGCGAGAACGCCGTCCGCTGGGCGCTGGAGGCCGGCTACCGCCACATCGACACCGCGCAGGCCTACGGCAACGAGGAGAGCGTCGGGCGGGCACTTCGCGACAGCGGCATCCCCCGCCACGACGTCTTCATCACGACCAAGTTCTACCCGGGGCGGCGCGACCCGGCGGCCGAGGCCGAGAAGAGCCTGCAGCGGCTCGGCGTCGACCAGCTGGACCTCTACATCATCCACTGGCCCCAGGGCGGGGCCACCTGGGCCTGGACGGGCATGGAGGCGGCGCGGGAGCGCGGCCACGCGCGGTCGATCGGGGTGTCGAACTTCAGCGTCGCCGAGCTCGAGGAGGTGATGGCCGTGGCCAGCACGCCGCCGGTCGTCAACCAGGTCCAGTTCAGCCCGTTCGAATACCGGCGACGACTACTGGAGGCCTGCCAGCGCCACCGGGTCGCCCTTGAGGCCTACAGCCCGCTCGGCACCGGCCGGCATCTCGGCGATGCCACCGTCGCCGAGATCGCGCAGCGGGTCGGGCGAACGCCCGCCCAGGTGCTGCTTCGCTGGGGCGTGCAGCGGCAGACCATCGTGCTGCCCAAGTCGACCCACCAGGAACGGATCCGGGAGAACGCGGACCTGTTCGACTTCGCTCTCTCCGACGAGGACATGGCCGCGCTCGACGGGCTCGACCGCACCGGCGGGACCGACCGGGCCCGCGAAAACAAGTGGTGGTGATCGGGCCGAGCGGCTCCATGTGGTGGTGATCGGGCAGAGCGGCTGCGTGTGGTGGTGATCGGGGAGAGCGGCTGCGTGTGGTGGTGATCGGGCAGAGCGGCGCGGCCGGTCACCGGCGGCGACGCACGCGGAGCGAGCCGGCGGCCACGTTGAACGCGCCTCGGGCCCGGCCGCGCGGTCCGTCCTCGGCGATCGAGAACAGGTCGAGCAGCAGTTCCCGCTCGGGCGTCGCCCGACCGGGGCGGCAGCACGCACACCATCCCGGCGGGTGGCCGATCAGCGGCGCGACCGCGCGCGCCAGGTCGGCCGGCTCGCCGAGCGCGTCGCGCAGGGCCTGGAGTGCGCGTTCGGTGCCGACCCCGGCCGCGATGAAATCCGTCTGGCGGTCGCCCTGCCTGACGCGGATCATCCCATCCGCGCCGGCCGCGGCGATGGACGCGGCGGCCACCGCGTCGCTCAGCGCGCCGGGGGATCCTCCGCTCAACCGGTACGCGCGCACCGAGTGCAGATGGGTCGGGTCGAGGCGGACGCCGTCGTGTTCCAGCAGGGCGGCGCGCAGTCGCCGGAGCGCTGCCGCGGGCGCCTCGTCGACGAGCGTGAGCACCCGGGCGCCGTCGTCGAGATACACGGCCGAGCCGTGCTCGGCCACGCCGGCGGCCAGACCGTAGCTCTGGCAGCGTTCGCGCACTTCGACGACGCCGCGGCCGGTCACTGGCACCGGCCGGTAGCCGTGGGCGATGAGCGCCCGTAACGCGATCGCGCCGGTCCGGGTCAGGGTGGGAAAGCCGAGCGCGTCGGACTCGAGCAGCGCGTCGATGTCAAGCGCCACCAGTGGGCCGTCGGTGGCCGGTTCCAGATCGGCCAGGAAGACCTCGGCGAAGTACCGCTGCGCCGAGCGGGCGCTGGCGTGGCGAACCACGCCCTCCTGACCCGGATCCGCCCGGCGCAGGCCCCACAGGTGCGACAGCTCGTACAGGAGCCAGCGCTCGGGATCGATGGCCTCGCCCGTCTCGCGCTGCCAGGCCGTCCGCACGCGGGCGGCCAGCGTTCCGTCCGGGCCAAACGCGCCGACCCCGGCCAGGTCGAACGCGGCGTTGCCGCCGCCCAGGCCGAGGTACCAGTCAGCGCGGCCGCCGGTGTGGGGCGGCGGGCTGTCGGCGCCGGCGTCGGGGTTTCCCGTGGTCATCCGCCGATCGGTGACCGCCGGCGCGCCGGTCTCCAGCAGCCGGCGCATCGCCGGATCGACGAGCGTCATGCGGGCCACCGGCGCCGCCCGGCCGAACGCACCGCCGAGGACCAGTCCGGCGACCTCCCAGACGGGCCGCTGGCCGACCGTGGTGGCGGTGGCGTCCCGCTCCATGCTCAGCCGCTGGCGCCGGGCGGCCGCGTACGCCGCCACGCCGTCGGCCAGCGGACCCTTGTCCGCCACGTGCCCCTGCTCCGGGCGCCACTCCTCGTAGAGCATGCCGTCGCTGACGCCTAGCACGCGTGGAACGAGCCCGCCGAGGGCCCGGGCGACGCTGAGCTGCTGGGCGCCGAGGTAGGCCAGACCGACGCCGCGCACCATGACCGTCAGCTGGCGCGGCGTGCCGTCGGCCGGGTCGCGTCCCTCCACCGCGAACAGCGCCCGACAGTGGCCCCGGGACGGCGTCTGGTCCGGACTGGGCAGCTGCCGGACCGTGTGAACCTTGAGCTCGGAGGCGAGCAGCCGGGCGAGCTGAGAGCGCACTGCCTGCGGCCGCAGCCCCGCCCGAACGCTCCAGTCATGCGCGCGGAGGAACACCCCCGGGTAGGCGGCCAGCGCCGCTGGGGCCGTGGACCGGTCAAGCGCCAGCAGCAGCACGATCGCATCCCGGCTCCCGGCCAGACGCTCGAGCTCCCCGGCCGACCGCAGCAGCGACGTGCAGGTGACCGGCGGGTCGTCGGTCAGCAGCAACCGGCCGCCGCCCTCCACCACCGCCTGGACGAGCGCCCGCTCCTCGCCGCGCAGCGCGTGTCCCGGCCGCATCGTGAGCACGCCGACGCCGGACCGCCCGCGCCGGCGCAGCGCCGCCGCGATCAGCGGCGCCAGGTAGCTGCCGGATGTCCTGACCCCGACCACGAGCAGGGGGCGCTCCCGACTCTCGGCGCGGCGGCTGAAGCGCTCTGTGAGGAGCTCCATGTCGTGCGGGGACTGGTCAAGGTGGTGAAAGCAGGCCGGCAGGCGAAGCACCGATCGCCGCGCCGCGGCGGGCAGCGCCTCGATTCCGGCCGCCGCCCGGTGGCAGCGTTCGGCGAGCGCGTCCGGGTCGCCCTGCTCGGCGATCACCTTGTCGGCCAGCGCGTCGACCAGCCCGGCCACCTGACGCTGCCAGCTGAGCGCGTGCGCGGCGCCCGGCCGGCAGGCCAGCAGCCGGCGGGTTCCCACCGCCCCCGCCGCCGCGATGCGGCCGGCCACGTGCGTCGCCGGCGAGGCGGCCTCGGCCAGCCGCGCCGCCGCGTCGTCGAACCGATATGGCGCGTCGTGGAGGTGGTCGTCGATGATCTGGCTCATTCCTGCAGCCAGCAGAAAGGCATCGAGCCACATCCGCCCGTCGGCGGCGCTATTCAGCAGTGGCCCCAACGCCGCCAGGTCGTTCATCAGGTTGGCGACGACGAGCCCCGGCGGCTCGACGTCATCCGATAGCAGCAAAACTCCGCCCCCCGGGTTATTGCCGTGTGATCGAGTTGTGATCGAACCCAGATTATGGTCACCGCCGGGCCCGGTCTGGGGCCCGCGCGGCGATGACGCCGCCGACCGTTTACGTCAATGACGACTTCAGCGGCTCCGGGGCAGGGGGCGGCGACGGGCTGCTCGTGTCCGGGGCGGGGGAGTCGACGTCCCGGGCGGCGGAGTCGACTGCCGGGGCGGCGGAGTCGACGGCCGTCTCTTCGGCCGCGACGCGCCGCTCGGGCCGGTGCGGCGCAGCCCAGATCCCCCGTTCCTGCATGAGCCGGACCTGCCGGCGGGTCACCTGCTCGCGGTACTCGTCATGGGTGTAGGGCGCTCGCTCCAGGTATAGGTTCCTGGGGTAGATCGGCCGCTCGTAGACGAGCTGGTACTGCTCGGTGGTGAGGTCCTTCATCCAGTTGTCCCACTGGGCGGTCTCCCGAAAGTGCCGCAGGGCCTGGATGTCGATCGTGCCCGCGATCCAGGTCGAGCCGGCTCCGTAGGGCACCTCGGTCACCACCTGACCCCGATAGTCGACGATCTGCGAGCCGCCGGAGAAGGTGTCGATCGGCGTCGTGGACTGCGCGTCGAGATAGTAGGTGCCGAGGTTCATCGCCAGCACGTACATGTTGTTGTCCAGGGCGCGCGCCCGGTTCTGGACCGAGAACATGCCGCTCATCACGCCGGGCGCCGGATACGGGCCCCGATAGGCGATCTCGCACCCGTTCATGGCCAGGCCGCGGGCGTTCTCCGGGTAGGACGCCTCGTTGGCCATCATGATCCCGATCCGCCCGATCTCGGTGTCGGCCACGGGATAGAACGCGTCCAACTCGCGGCCGTACAACTCGATCCAGCGGTCCCACACGTTGTGGGGGGTGATGGAGTGCTCGACCGGGAGGAGCGGGACCAGCTTGTGGTGCTTGAGGATGACCGTCCCGTCCGCCGGCTCGATCACGAACCCGACGTTGAAGAAGCAGCCGGGGAACTCGGGGTGCCGGGCCTTGGCCTGCGCCACCACGTAGGCGTTCCATCGGCAGGCCAGCCGTCCCAGCTCGTCGGTCTCCGGACCGGGGATGTCGATGGCGCATTCACGCGCGTACGCCGCGTGATCGAGGTCGAGCACCTCGTCGGTGAAGCCCTGCAGTCCGCCTTCCGGGATGCAGATCAGCCGAACCGGGAGGTCCATGCTGGACAGCCAGGAGGCCGCCTTGACCATGTGCGAGATGTGCTCCAGGTTCCGGCCGATCTCCTCGCGGCGGCGGATGCCCCGCATCGTCTGAATGAGACCCACCGCCTGATACGGCTCGATCATGTCACCCGCTCCTCTCGCTCCGGTGCCGAGAGTCTCCTACGTCGGGGCCGTCTGCGCCAGTGCGCGTGTCCGGGGTCAGCGACGGATGCCAGGTACGATCGACGGCAATGACGCCGCGGGTCGTGATCATCGGCGGGGGGTTCGGCGGTCTGCAGGCGGCCCAGGGCCTGCGCCGCCGCGACGTCGACGTGACCCTGGTCGACCGGCGCAATTTCCATCTGTTCCAGCCGCTCACCTACCAGGTGGCGACGGGCGCCCTGTCTCCTGGGGATGTCGCCTATCCGCTGCGGGCCATGTTCAAGTCCGCGCCGAACGTCAGGGTGCTCCTGGCCGAGGTCACCGATTTCGACCTCGAGGCCCGGGAGGTCCGGCTCGAGCCCTCGTCGGGGCTCGACGCGGCGCCGGCGGCGCTGCCCTACGACACGCTGATCGTCTCGGCCGGCTCGAGCTACTCCTACTTCGGACACGACGACTGGCGCGAGTTCGCCGCCGAGGTCAAGACCCTGGAGAGCGCCATCAACGTGCGCGGACGGATCCTGCGGGCGTTCGAGGAGGCCGAGATCACGTCCGATCCGCGGGAGCGCGAGGCTCAGATGACGTTCGTCGTCGTCGGCGCCGGGCCGACCGGCGTCGAGATGGCGGGGCAGATCGGCGAGTTGGCCCGCGACACCCTGCGCAGCGACTTCCGCGCCATCGATCCCCGGCAGGCCTGCGTGCTGCTGCTCGACGCGGGCGACCGCATCCTGCAGGCGTTCCCGCCGTCGCTCTCGAAGCGGGCGGCGCGTTCGCTGGGGCACCTCGGTGTGACGACGATGACCGACCAGACCGTGACGGCCGTCGATCGCGACGGGGTCACCATCACCGACGAGCACGGGGGGGAGCGGCGGATCGAGAGCCGGACCGTCATCTGGGCTGCCGGGGTCACCGCCTCCGGTCTCGGGGCGCGGCTGGCCGATCTGTCCGGTGCCGAGGTCGACCGGTCCGGCCGGGTCACGGTCGAAAGCGACCTGACCCTCCCGGCCCACCCCGAGGTGATCGTGCTCGGCGACATGATCCGAGTGCGTGATCAGAGCGGCCAGTCGACGGTGCTTCCGGGCCTGGCTCCGGTCGCCATCCAGGAGGGGCGGTACGCCGCGCGGCTGGTCCGCGACCGGCTGCGAAACGAGTCCACGCCGCCGTTTCGCTACCACGACAAGGGCAACGTGGCCACCATCGGCCGTGCCCGGGCGGTCGCCGACCTGCACGGGCTGAGGCTGAGCGGCCTGCCCGCCTGGGTGGTGTGGCTGGTGGTGCACCTGTGGTACCTGATCGGGTTCGAGAACCGCGTCGTCGTGCTGATCCGGTGGGGATTCAGCTTCTTCAGTCACGGGCGCAGCGCGCGCCTGATCGACAGCCCGGGGACCTCGGCCCGCGAGCCCGTGAAAGTGGGGACGGCTCCCGGCGAGGATTAGGCCGCTCGGGAGTCAGGCCTCGGCCAGTTCGGCCGTGACGGCGGGCCGCGCGGCGGTCTCGCCCCGGGGCTCGGCGGCGGACTCGATATTCCAGCCGATCACGACCAGCGTGCCGCCGCTCGCTCGCTCGGAGATCGTGACCTGATCGGCGCAGCCGCGCATCAGGGGCACTCCCCATCCCGGGCCGGGCCTGCGGGCGGGCGTGAGCGGCCCGACACCGTCGTCGGCGATGAGGACGGTCAGCCGGCCGTCGGCCAGTGTGGCGGTGAGGTGGATCTGGCCGGCCGACCACGGGTAGGCGTGGACGGTGGCGTTGGTCACCGCTTCGGACACCGCCAGGCGCACGGCGTCGAGCCGTCCCGGGCTCATTCCCGCCCGGGCCGCCAACCAGACGACGGCCGCGCGGGCCAGCGGAACAGAGGTCGCCGCCGCCGGATAGCAGCGCCGGACTGACGCGTCGCGCGTCCGCCGACGAGCCTGCCGTTGCCGCGCCCGGCCGGCGTCGCCGGCGCTGCGGGCGTTGGCCTCGCGTTGGGCGGTCGCTGCTCGCACCAGCAGCTCGGCGACCGCGTTGTTCTGCCTGTCCACGGGTTCTCCGTCCGGTCCTGACGGCGATGGCCTGCGGGCGGTCACGGTACCGGGCGCCCTCCGGGCAGGCTGGCTAGAGGTTGATAACCAACGGGCGTTTCAGGCTGGTTCGAGATCGACGACCTCGAAGCCGAAGCGCTCGGCGAGCCGCCGGGCCACGAGGGACCGATGGCAGGCCTGGGCGGTGGCCTCCACGCACATGAGGGCCCCGATGCCGTGGACGGGCAGGCGGCGGACGAGGGGCTCGAGCGGGACGAGGTCGAGGATCTCCTCGGTGTACTGGCGGATGTACTCGGGAGCCAGGCGCACCCGGGACCGCTTGCCGACGCCCTGGCGGTCGTCCTCGCGGTACTGGAGGTGGCGCATCTCGGTGTCGGGCGCCAGTTCCGGGTGGTGTTCGTAGCCGATGTGTGCGCCGGCCAGCAGCGCCTGAAGCCGCTGGGAGTTGGCCCACGCGTACTGCGCTCCGCGGACGCCGCGACGCTGGCGGATGTCGATCACTTGGGTGACACCGGCTTCGTCGAGCGCGCCGACGAAGCCGCTGGCGTCGAACTCATAGACGCCGATCGTGGCGATGCGCGGCATGGCCGTTCATCGTGCCACGCGGGCTCCCTGAACCGATTACCGTTGCAGTGTGAGAGGGATGCTCTCCAGACAGGAGGGCTTGGAGGTCGAGGCGACATGAGCCTGGAACTGCTGGATGCTCATCAGACGGCCCACGGCATTTCGGTCACGTTTGCCACCGAACGCGGCATCGAGCCGTTGGAGGGCAGTTGCGAGGAGGTCGCTCGCCTGGCGCGCGTGATGCAGCAGGTCGGCGCCCTGGCCGCGCTCAACGAGCAGGAGCAGGTCTGGCTGGAGCAGGTGACGGTGGGCGATGCGGTCGTCAAGCTGGGG
>JBPYFQ010000148.1:0-35122 GCA_051985625.1 Solirubrobacteraceae bacterium | reverse complement strand
AGCCCTGGATCCAGCCGCGGTACATGGCGAAGTCCTTGTCGACCCAGATGTAGACGCAGCGGCTGACCGGCAGTCCCTGGTAGCGCGCGCCGACGACGATGAAGAACTCGTGGTACTGGGACTGGATAGGGTCGACCAGCTCGTGCCGGTCGGCCGAGCAGGACTGCCAGTCGGCGAAGATGGCGGCGACCGCGCCCGGATCGTCGGCGGGCTCGAGCTCGGCCGGCAGCAGGGCAGCCACGGCGTCGGGGTCGGTGCGGTACTCGGCGATCAGGAAGTCGCCCGAGTAGTGCCACGGCGGCGCCGGGACGATCCCGGCGCGCCCGTCGGGTGACAGGGGCGCCGTGTAGCCCCGCAGCGTCATACGGCAACGCCGGCGGCCTGCTGCACCAGGGTGTCGAACAGGACGCGCTGCTCGGGCTCGTGCATCTTCTCCGGGTGCCACTGCACGCCGACGCAGGCCCAGTCGGTGCGCGGCTCGACGGCCTCGATGACGCCGCCCGGCGCCGTGCCGGTCACCTCCAGCTCGCCCGGGTCGGCGATCTGGTGGTGGTGGATGGTGTTGACGGCGATGGCGTCGGTGCCGAACGCCCGGTGCACGCGGGAGCCCTCGGTCAGCGTCACCGGATGGCGGGCGGCCAGGATCGCCTCCGGGGACGCGCCGGCCAGCTCCAGGTGGCCGTCGGTGGCCGGCGGGCGCTGGGCGAGCCGGCCGCCGCTGGCCACCGCCAGAAGCTGGGCGCCCCGGCAGATGGCGAGCGTCGGCAGCCGGGCGGCCGCCGCGGCGTGGATCAGCGCCAGCTCGAACTCGTCGGCAGCCGGGTCGTCCCCGGCCACGTTCTCCCGGGCCTCGCCGTAGACCGCGGGGTCGACGTCGCCGCCCCCGGTGAGGAGCAGGCCGTCGGCCAGCTCGATCAGCTGTTCGACGGCCTCGGCCGGGCGAGCCGGCGGCCGGTCGATGAGCAGCGGCTGCCCGCCCGCCTGGCTGACCCGGTCGGCGTAGGCCGGGTCCAGCGTGTCGAGCACCGTCTGCTCCCCCAGGAACGTGGGCAGTGGACGGCGCCAGGTGTTGACCAGGATCAGGGCACGGGCCATCGTCAGGGATACATTATGCGTCGACTCCGAGGGCGGCAAGGTCAGCGTGGGACATTTCCGGCGTATGCCGCCGTTTTCGTCCCACGCTGCATTGCGCCTCAGCGGGTGGCGCCGGCCGCCGTCGTGATCTGCGGGCCGAGCTCCACCAGTCGCCGGGCGGCGGCCAGGATGGCGTCGGCGTCGATGCCCACGTAGTGCATGAGCTCGGCGCCCTTGCCGGACCCCGGCAGCTTCTGGACGCCCAGCTTGACCACCCGCGGACGCTCGTCGGCGTCGGCGAACGAGCTGATCACGGCGTCGCCGAGGCCGCCCTCCGGCCAGTGGTCCTCGGCGACCACCAGCCGCCCGCCGCTGGCGCTCGAGGCCGCCGTGAGCGTGTCGGCGTCGACCGGCTTGACCGAGTACAGGTCGATGACCCGGGCGTTGATCCCGTCCTCGGCCAGGGCGTCGGCCGCCTTGATCGCCTCGTGCAGGGTGACGCCGGCGCCGATCAGGGTCACCTGGTCGTCGTCGGACTCGCGGACCACCTTGGCGCCGCCGATGTGGAACTCGTCCTGAGCCGAGTAGATGGTCGGCAGCCCGGACCGCGTGGATCGGATGTAGGAGATGCCGTCATAGTCGGCCATCTCCTGGACGAGCTTCACCGTCTGGTTGGGATCCGACGGGTACAGGACGACCGAGCTGCCGAGGGCGCGCATCTCGGCCAGGTCCTCGAGCGCCATCTGCGACGGGCCGTCCTCCCCGATCGACACGCCGGCGTGCGAGCCGTTAAGGCACAGCTTGGCCTCCGAGATGACGCCCATGCGGATGAAGTCATAGGCCCGGGACATGAACGCCGCGAACGTCGCCGCGAATGGGGTCCAGTTGCGCACCTGGAAGCCGATCGCCTGGGCGATCATCATCTGCTCGGCGATGTAGAGCTCGAAGTAGCGCTCCGGGGTGGCCTTGAGGATCTCCTCCATGTGCGTCGAGTTGCCGACCTCGCCATCGAGCCCGACGACGTCACCCCGCCGGCGCATGAGCGCCGCCAGGCCCTCGCCGAACGCCTTGCGCGTCGGCACCGGGTCGCCGCCGACCTCGTACGCGGGCAGCGGCGCCGACGGGTCGGCGTCGAAGCGGTGCGGGGTCCCCGCGCTCTCCGGCTTGGCCACCTCGACGTGAATCGGGCCGACGTTGCCGAGCTCCTCGATGGCCTTCTCGGGATCCTTGAGCGGCTGGCCGTGCTTGCCCTCCTTATCGGCGGTCTCCGACGCGCCGTAGCCCTTGATCGTGCGGGCGACGATCATCGTCGGCCGGCCGGCGGTCGCCTCGGCCTCGGAGAAGGCTCGGTCGATCGCCGCGATGTCATGGCCGTCGATCTCGATGGCATGCCAGTTGCTGGCGCGGGCGCGGTCGGCGTAGGACTGCAGGTTCCAGCCGTGCATGGTCTCGCCCCGCTGACCGAGGCGGTTGACGTCGACGATGACCACGAGGTTGTCCAGGCCCTCCCTACCGGCGTGCTCCACGGCCTCCCAGATCGAGCCCTCGGCCATCTCGGAGTCGCCGCACAGCGTCCAGACCCGATACGGGAGCCGGTCCAGCTCCCGCGCACACACCGCGATCCCGGTCGCGATCGGCATTCCCTGGCCGAGCGAGCCGGTGGCGACGTCGACCCACGGCAGCGCCGGGGTCGGGTGGCCCTCCAGCTTGGAGCCGAACTGGCGGAAGGTCAGCAGCTCGTCGTCGGTGATCGCGCCCGCGGCGGCGAACATCGCATAGACGAGCGGGGAGGCGTGACCCTTGGAGAAGATCAGGTGATCGTTGTTGGGGTTCTCCGGGTTGGTGTAGTCGTAGCGCAGGTGGCGCGCCATGAGCACGGCCATGAGATCGGCCGCCGACATCGACGACGTGGGGTGGCCTGAGGAGGCCGCGGCCGCCGCGCGGATGGAGTCGATGCGCAGGCGCTGGGCGAGCTGATGGATCTCTTCGTTGGTCATCAGGCCTCTCTTCTCGGAACAGGACTCGTCAGTTGATGCTTGCACACGATGCGATGGGCTCAAACATCCCCCATGCGTATGGGTTTCACTAGCACCGGCCGTCAGGGGAGTTGTGAACATGAGTCGGAGCGGCATCGCGGGTACGACGCCGTTCCCCCGCTGTAGCGGGGCGTACGATTAATCCATGACTTCGCTGGGCTTGATCCTGCTGGTGATCGGGGCAGTGGTGGCCGTCGCGGAGGCCCACTATCCGACCCACGGGATAGCGGGGGGAGCCGGCGTGCTCGTGATGGCGGTTGGCGCCGTCCTGGCGATCAGCGGACTGGGCGCGGGCATCCTGATCGGCCTGGTCGGCGGAGTCATCCTGGCGGCCGCCGGCGCGGGCGTGCTGATGGCCGTGCTCAAGCGGGGAATGGCCGCCCGCCAGCTGCGGGTGAGGACCGGTGCCGAGGGAATCGTCGGGCACATCGGCCGCGTGCGCAGCTGGACGGATGGCACGGGATGCGTTGACCTCGACGGCGCCGTGTGGCAGGCGCGCCGCTCCGAGCAGCCCGACGACGAGATCCCGGAGCTGCACACCGGCGACCCCGTCGTCGTCGAACGTCTGACCGGATTGACGCTATCGGTGCGCCCGGCCGAGGAATGGGAGCTTCTGTAATGGTCACCGCAATCATCGTCGTGGTCGTCGTCCTGTTGGCGATCGGCCTCACCCTGCTGGCCAGCTCGGTTCGGGTGCTGCGCGAGTACGAGCGCGGCGTCGTGTTCCGCCTGGGCCGCATGACCGATCAGCGCGGCCCGGGCCTGCTGCTGCTGGTCCCGGCGCTGGACCGGATGGTCCGCGTCAGCCTGCGCACGGTAACGCTCACCATCCCGCCCCAGGAGATCATCACGCGGGACAATGTCCCGGTCCGGGTGACCGCCGTCGCCTACTACCGCGTGATCGATTCGCGCAAGGCGGTGACCGAGGTGGAGAGCTATCAGTCGGCCACCCTCCAGATTTCCCAGACGTCGCTGCGCTCGGTGCTCGGCGTCGTCGACCTCGACACGCTGCTCTCCGAGCGCGAGCATCTCAACGAGTCGCTCCAGCGCGTGATCGACACCCAGACCGAGCCGTGGGGCATCAAGGTCACGACGGTCGAGATCAAGGACGTGGAGATCCCCGACCGCATGCAGCACGCCATCGCCCGCCAGGCCGAGGCCGAGCGCGAGCGCCGGGCCAAGATCATCAACGCCGAGGGCGAGGCGCAGGCGGCCTCGAAGCTGGCCGAGGCCGCCGACGTCATCGGCCGCAATCCGACCACGCTCCAGCTGCGCTACCTGCAGACGCTGCGCGAGATCGGCGGCAACCAGAACTCCACGATTGTGTTCCCGATGCCGATCGACCTGATGAAGCCGATGGCGGACGCGCTGTCCGGGATCGCCGGCTCGGCGGCGGAGACCGGCGACGGCGCCGGCGCCGAGCCGGAGACGCCCCGCCTGGACGAGCACCTCCAGCACGAACTGGGGGCCGGTACCGCCAACGGGGAGCCCGACGTCCCGACCGCCCGCACCGCCAACGGGGAGCCGGACGCTCCGACCGTTGACGTGCCACGTAATGTGGAGTCATGAAGCGCGCGTTACTCCCGTGGCTGCTGCCCCTGGGGATCCTGCTGGCGCTGCTGCTGGCGGTGACGAATTCGGACATCGTCTACGGGGCGGTGCTCATCGTGGCGGGCTTCGTCATCTTCCCTCTGGTGGCAACCTGGGCGCGTAAAGCGGGCGCCTGGCCCGGCGTCTTCGGCGACCGGTCCGATCCGAACCGGCGCCGCTTCTGGGGCATGTAGCCGGCCGGCGGAGCGCTGCCACGGCCGGCCGGCCGAGCGCACCGCCGGCGGCGGGCTAACCTCAGCGGCCGGCCCATGGCACTTCGCTCCGACATCCGCAACATCGCGATCATCGCCCACGTCGACCACGGCAAGACGACGCTGGTCGACGCCCTGCTGTGGCAATCCGGCGCCTTCCGCGCCAACCAGGACGTGGCCGAGCGGGTGCTGGACTCGATGGACCTGGAGCGCGAGAAGGGGATCACGATCCTGGCCAAGAACACGGCCGTGCGCTACGGCGACGTCAAGCTCAACATCGTCGACACCCCGGGGCACGCCGACTTCGGCGGCGAGGTGGAGCGCGGCCTGACCATGGTCGACGGCGTGCTGCTGCTCGTCGACGCCTCCGAGGGGCCCCTCCCCCAGACCCGGTTCGTGCTCCGCAAGGCGCTG
The DNA here is from genome assembly GCA_051985625.1 of Solirubrobacteraceae bacterium. Lineage (GTDB taxonomy): Bacteria > Actinomycetota > Thermoleophilia > Solirubrobacterales > Solirubrobacteraceae > Palsa-465. The sequence continues at coordinate 29,796 of JBPYFQ010000148.1, read as the reverse complement.
GAGCGGCGGCTGCCGGTCATCCTGGTCATCAACAAGGTCGACCGGCCCGACGCCCGCGTCGACGAGGTGGTCGACGAGGTGTACGAGCTGTTCCTCGACCTGGATGCGGACGAGTCCCAGATCGACTTTCCGATCGTCTACACGAACGCCAAGGCGGGGCAGGCGTCGCTGGAGGCCGGATTCGACCCCACCCAGCCCACGGACCTGAAGCCGCTGCTCGATCTGCTCGTCTCCCACGTGCCGGCGCCGGAGTACGACGAGGGCCATCCCCTCCAGGCCCACGTCACCAACCTTGACGCGTCGCCCTACGTGGGGCGGCTGGCCATCTGCCGGGTGCGCAACGGCGTGATCCGCCGCGGCGAGACGATCGCCTGGTCCCGCCACGACGGGTCGATAGAGCGGGTCAAGGTGTCCGAGCTGTACGTCACCGAGGCGCTGGACCGGGTGGAGGCCGACGAGGCGGCGGCCGGCGAGATCATCTCGGTGGCCGGCATCCCGGAGATCACGATCGGCGACACGCTGACCGACGTCACCGACCCGCGGCCGCTGCCGGTCATCACCGTCGACGAGCCGTCGCTGTCGGTCACCATCGGCATCAACACCTCACCGTTGGCCGGCCAGGACGGCACGCTCCTGACCGCCAGCCAGGTGCGCGCCCGGTTGGAGCGCGAGCTGGTGGGCAACGTCTCGCTCCGGGTGCTCGATACCGAGCGGCCGGATGTGTGGGAGGTCCAGGGCCGCGGGGAGCTGGCCCTGGCCGTGCTGGTGGAGCTGATGCGCCGCGAGGGCTTTGAGCTGACCGTCGGCAAGCCCCAGGTGGTGACGCGTGAGATCGACGGCCGGGCCCACGAGCCGGTGGAGCGGATGAGCGTGGACGCGCCCGAGGAGTACGTCGGCGTCATCACCCAGCTGATGGCGCTGCGCAAGGGCCGGATGGAGCAGATGGTCAACCACGGCACGGGGTGGGTCCGGATGGAGTACCTGGTCCCGGCGCGCGGGCTGATCGGCTTTCGCACCGAGTTCCTGACCGAGACACGCGGCACCGGGCTCGTCCACCACGTCTTCGACCGCTGGGAGCCTTGGCACGGCGAGCTGCGCACCCGCCCCACCGGCTCGCTGGTGGCCGACCGCCGCGGGACAGTGGCCGCGTTCGCCCTGTTCAACCTCCAGGAGCGAGGCATCCTGTTCGTGGAGCCAGGCGAGGAGGTCTACGAGGGGATGATCGTGGGCGAGAACTCGCGGGCCGAGGACCTCGACGTCAACGCCGTCAAGGAGAAGCACCTGACCAACATGCGCTCCTCGACCGCCGACGAGCTGGTACGGCTGGTGCCCAAGCGCGAGCTGTCGCTCGACCAGGCCATGGAGTTCGTGCGCGCCGACGAGTGCGTGGAGGTCACGCCGCATTCGGTCCGGCTGCGCAAGGTGGACCTGGACAAGTCGGCCCGAGTGAAGGCCGCGCGGGCGGCGAGCCAGCGGGCGCGGGCCGCCGCGGTCTGACCCGACGGTGGCGACATTCCTGGTCTCTGAGACCAGCTTTGTCGCCAGCGTGACCTAACGCGCGGTCAGCTCGCGGCCCAGGGCGACCCAGACGTCCCGGGAGACGCCCATGCCCATGTGGGAGGCGTCGACCTCGAGCTGGACCGCGGCCGGGTCCAGGCAGGCCTCCCAGCGCACGATCTCGTCGCGGCGGGAGTAGACCGAGACGAAGCGCACGTCAGGCGGGAACGGAGCGAGGGCGGCGGCGGCCGAGCGAGCGCAGCAGTCCCCGGCCAGGCAGCTCCACCCGAACAGGCCGGGAACGCCGATCGTGCCGAGCAGGCCGACGCCGAGGACCGAGGGCCACGTACGCGCGCGGATGGCGAGCTGGTCGAGCAGCGGGGAGCCGAGGGTGACGACGGTGTCGAGCAGGTCCGGGCGCAGGACGGCGATCGCCCGGGCGATGCTCCCACCCCGGCTCTGGCCGACGAGCAGCGCCGGACGTCCGGTCCGCGCCACGGCCCGTTCCAGCCGATCGACCACGGACTCCACGATCGGCTCCATGCAGTCGACGTTCCAGCGGATGCCGCTGCGCGCCGGCTCATACCCGCCGGTGCGCAGCCAGACCGCCATCCGGGTCAGACTCTGATCGCCGGCCAGGAAGCCGGGGATGAGGAGGGCCGGGCGGCCGTCGCCGGGCGGCGCCGGCGGCCATCGCTCCCGGTCCATGGTGGACAGCCACTCGGAGACGAGACGCGGCCGCGGCAACGTGAGGGGTGGCCCCAGGTGCGGCGGAGTGCTCGTATCGATCTGCACCATCCTTGGACTTCAAAGGGTACAGAGCCCCACAGTCGGGCCTGATTGAGGATCATTCGCACCCCATGTTCTGGTCCGGCCGTCCATTCGTGTTGTAGTGGCCCCTCACGCAAATACGCTCGCATTCGAGGCACGCCTGGCGGCGCCAGCGCCGGCCTGCGGCCCGCTCGGCATCCTGCCTCGCCAAATCGGGCCGCGCCGGCGTCATCCGGCTGTCCTCGGAGCCTCGTGTAGCTCCGCTACACGTCGACTCCTGCGTCCTTGCCTGCCATCCACCAGCCGCACCTCTCGGTGCGACCGCACTCGCGTGAGCGACCACGTGTAGTGAGCGCCGTGGCCGTCCGCCGCGGCGCCCCGGGGCGCCGCACCCGCACCCTGCCCCACGCGGGCATTCCGCTCGGTCTGACGCTGGCCGCGTTTGCCATCGCGTTCGCCCAGCGGCCCGGCCAGAACACCGGAGAGACGAAGGTCAACCTCCACGTCGACCCGCTGCGCTTCCTGTCGGACGTGGCGGCGGTGTGGAGCCCGACCGAGGGGCTCGGCCATGTCCAGGGCGGCCAGTACTCCGGCTACCTGTGGCCGATGGGCCCGTTCTTCGCGCTGGGGCACCTGATCGGCCTGCCGCCCTGGGTGGTCGAGCGGCTGTGGCTGGGAATGCTGCTGGCGCTGGCCGCCTGGGGCGCGGTCCGCCTCGTCGACGCGCTGCACGGCGATCGGCGCGGCCTGGCGCAGCTGGTGGCGGGCGCGGTGTTCATGGTCAACCCGTACGTCGTCGTGTTCACCGCGCGCACCACGATCTTCCTGCTCGCCTACGCCGCCCTCCCGTGGCTGATGGTGATCGCGCACCGCGGTTTGCGTGAGCCGCGCCGGTGGTGGTGGCCGGCCGCGTTCGCGCTGGTGGTCACCTCCACCGGGGGTGGCGTCAACGCCACCGTCACCGCGCTCGTCCTGCTCGGCCCGGTGCTGCTCGTCCTCTATGAGGTGCTGCTGCGCGACGCCCCGGCAGGCGCGGCCTGGTCGTTGGCCTGGCGCACCGCGCTTGCCACCGCCGTCACGTCGGCCTGGTGGGTGGCGCCGTTGCTCGTGCAGTCGCACTACGGGCTCAACTTCCTCACGTACACCGAGCAGGTGGGCGCGATCTGGGCCACGACCAGCCTGACCGAGAGCCTGCGCCTGATGGGCTACTGGCCCTCCTACCTGGGCGTCGGGTACGGCAGCCGGCTGGCGCCCTACTACCAAGACGCCGCCACGCTGCTGTTCAACCCGTGGGTGGTGGCAGCCTCACTGCTCGTGCCGGCGCTGGCGATCGCCGGTTACGTGTGGACGCGCCGGTGGCGGTTCGGGCCGTTCCTGCTGGCGCTGGCGGTGGTGTCGCTGCTGGTCATGAGCGTCGGCTACCCCACCGGCACGCTGGCTCGCAGCGCCGTCACGTTCATCTACAACCACGTGAGCGCCGTCCAGTTCCTGCGCACCACCTACAAGGCCGGACCGCTGCTGGCGCTGGCGGTGGCGCTGCTCGCCGGCGGGGCCTTCCACGCGCTCTGGGGGCGCATCCGCGGCGCGGCCCGGCCGGCCGCGCTGGCCGTCGGCGCCGGCCTGCTGGCGCTCAGCGCGCTGCCGCTGTTCGAGGGCCGCGGGCTGGAGCTGACGTTCAGCCGGGTCCCGGCGGCCTGGATCGAGGCCGGGCACGCGCTGGACACCCAACTGCCGGCCAACTCCCGGGCGGTCGTGCTCCCCGGGCAGGCGTACGCGTTCTACGACTGGGGTGGAACCGTCGACCCGATCCTGACCGCGACGACGAGCCGCCCGGTCGCCATCCGCAACGTGCCGCCCTACGACGACCTGCACGCCACCGACTACCTGTGGACGGTCGACGACCTCGTCCAGCAGCAGCGCCTGCTCCCCGGGCAGCTGCCGCCCCTGCTCAACCTGATGAGCGCCCGGGCGGTGGTCACCGCCGCCGATGACAACGACGCGCTGAGCGGGGCGCTGGCGCCGGAGCCGGCGGCCCGCGAGCTGACCGATCAGACCGGACTGAGCCGCCCGGCCCGCAGCTACGGGCCGGTGCGGACGTTCCCGTCGCCGTCGGCAACCGCCGACCCGGCCAGCCGGCTCCCGCAGGTGCGGATCTACCCCGCAACCGCCCGCGGCCTGGTCCGGATCGAGCCCCGGGCGATGCCGACGGTGGTCGACGGCTCCGCGCAGGGGCTGGCCAACATCGCCGCCCTCGGCGAGCTGTCGGCGAGCCGGCCGGTGTTCTATGCCGGCGACGAGACGGCGGCCGCGATCCGGGCGCAGGCTCAGGCCGGCGGCAGCGTGTTCATCACGGACTCCAATCGGCGCCGCGCGTTCGTCGCTTCCCGGATCGGTCAGGACACGGCGTGGACGACGCCGGCGGCCCAGCCGTTCACCGCCGACGCCGCGCTACTGGACCCGTTCCCGGCCCGCGGCCCGGCGGCCCAGACGGTGGCGGTGTACGGCGGCGCCCGCTACATCGAGGCGCCGTACAACCCGGAGATCGCCCAGTTCCCGGCGTCCCGCCCGTTCGCCGCGTTCGACGGCGACCCCCGCACCGCCTGGACGGCCGACTCGACGCTGGACCCCAGCCAGGATTGGATCCAGGTGGGATTCGACCACCCGCGGGACGTGCCGTACGTCGACCTGCTCCCGGACGCGTCCAACCCGCTCGTCGCGCTGACCCGGCTGCAGATCGCCGGCCGCACGTTCGCGGTCCACCCCGGCTGGAACCACCTGGTGCTGGGCCTCCGCCAGGTCTCGGCGCTGCGCATCCTGCTCACCCACACCGAGAGCCGGGGCGCGAACCCGGGCGGGGCCGGCGGGCTGGCCGAGGTCCGCATCCCCGGGCTGCACATCACCGAAGCGCTCCGGCCGCCGACGCTCGCCGAGCGAGCGCTGCGCGGCACCGATCTGCGCCGCACGCCGCTCACGTACGTGTTTGAGCGCACCACCGCCCCCGCTCCGCTGCAGCGCGGCCCCGCGCCGGCTCGCATCGTCGTCCACGGCGACCGGCTCCAGGCCGAGGCGGCGCTGACGGCGGACTCTCAGGACGGCGAGACCGGCATCTCCCGCGTCATCGATCCTCCGACGGCGCGCCGCTGGCGGATCTCCGGCCTGGCCACGGTCGCGCCCACCGCCCCTGACCCGGCCCTCGACCGCCTGGCCGGCACCCACACGTCCGGCGCCGCGCTCAGCTCATCCGGGCGCCTGGAGGGGCGGCCGGGGTACCGCGCCTCCGCGGCGTTCGACGGGTCGCCGGCCACCGCCTGGGTGGCGCCGTTCGGCCCCTATCAGCCGGCCTGGATCGCCTGGACCACACCACGGCCGCAGACCCTGCGGCGGCTCGTCCTGACGCGCGTGGGGCTTCCCGTGCAGTTCCCCACCCGGGTCGCGCTGACCCCGGCCGGCGGGTCGCCGACGACGGTCCCGGTGAGCCCGGGCGGCGCCGTCGTCCTGCCGCACCCGCTGCGGTCGGCCGGCTTCCGATTGACGATCGTGAGCGCATCCGGCTCGACCCGCCCCGCGGTCGGCATCGCCGAGATCACGGGAGCCGGCGTCCCCCGGGCGGTCACCCGGCCCGCCGGGGCGATCGCCGGCCGCTGTGGTGATGCGGTGGCCGACGTGGGCGGGCGGCGGATCGCACTGCGCCTGGGCGGCTCGGTCACCGGATTTGACCAGGGCGAGCCGCTCACGGTGACCGGCTGCGGAGCCCCGGTCTCGCTCCCGGCGGCCACGACCAGCCTGACCGTCCCGGCGGGGGTCGTCCGCCCCCTCATCATCCAGTTGCGCTCGCCGGCGCCGAGCCCGGTGGCCGCCGCGGCGGCGGTCACCGGCGCCGTCACCGACAGTGGCCGGCAGGACAACGGCTCCTACTCCGGGATCCGCGTCCACGTCACCGCGCCCTCCTGGCTGGTGCTCGGCGAGAGCTACAACCGGGGCTGGGCGGCGACCTGCGGCGGCCGCTCGCTCGGTTCGCCGCGGGTGATCGATGCGTTTGGCAACGGGTGGCAGGTCGGCCCGGGCTGCCGGGACGTGTCGATCGTGTTCGCCCCGCAGCGTTCGGTCGACGCCGGCTATCTGGTCGGGGCGCTGGCCTGTCTGGTGCTCGTCCTGGTGCTGGTCCTGACCCGGCCGCTGCCGCCGCCGGCGGATGGGCCGGCGCCCCTGACGCCCCCGCGCGCCCTACCGCGGCTGAGCGGTCGGCGAGCGATCGCCGTCGGCGTCGCCTGCGCCGCCGTGTTCGGCTTCGTGTTCGCGCTGCGGGCAGGCGCGGTCATCGGCCCGGCCGCGGCGCTCATCCTGTGGCGCGGCGTGGCGGTGCGCCGGCTGATCCTCGCCGCGAGCGCGCTGCTGGTCATCGCCGTCCCGGCCCTGTATCTCCTGTTCGGAGGCACCAACCAGGGCGGCTACGACATGGGCTACACGATCCAGCATCTGGGCGCCCACTGGGTGGCGGTCGGCGCGTTCGCGCTGCTCGTGCTGGCGCTGATCCGCGATCTCAGTACGGCCAGGGGTCCCCGGCGCGGTGGCCCAGCGCAGCGGCCACCCCGGCGCGACCGTTCACCAGCGCGAGCTTGATCGCCACGTTGCGGGCAAACCACGGCAGCTGGGCGAGCTGAGCGCCGGCATTGGCCGCCCGTGCGCGGGCGCCCGGCGGCGACGGCAGGCGGCGGTACTCGGCCAGCGAGCGCGCGCGGCCCACATAGGCAAACCGCCCGTCGGCCAGCAGGCACACCATGATGGCCAGGGTGACGCCGACCGACGAGAACGCGTCGTGGACGAGCATCGTCCCGCCCGGCCGGACTCGAGCGCCCCACCGGACGAGGTCCTGGAGTGCAGGGATGAACCGGTGGGCCCCGTCGACGTAGAGCAGGTCGATCTCGCCGGACACGTCCGCCAGCGCCGCCTGGGAGGCCCGTCGCACGTGACGAACCCGGTCGGCCACGCCGGCCCGCTGAAGGTTGCCGGCGAAGGCGGCGTGGTCGGCGTCCCCGCGCGCGGCGTCGGCGGCGATCTCCTGGGGCCCGCGATCGCCGCCCGCGTGCGGGTCGATGGCCACGATCTGCGCGTCCGGCGGCGCCGACCGGGCGAGGACGATCGTCGACCGGCCACGGAAGCTGCCGATCTCGACGATCGTGGCCCCGGCGGGTACGGCCGCCGCCCGGGCGGCCAGCCGCTCGGCCTGGTCGGCCGACAGCCAGCCCTCCACATCCTCCTCGAGGGCGCTCATCGCTTGAAGCGCAGGATCGGCCGCTCGACGAGGTAGTAGCTGAGCGCGGCGCAGACGACGGCCAGCACCAGCCCGAGCGCGGTCAGGGCGAGCAGAGGCGCGCGGTGGGCGCCGGGCAGACCGTGGAAGCTGCAACCGAGCATCGGCCCGGGCTGGCAGATCCACACCAGCAGCGGCTGGTGCCACAGGTAGATGCCGTAGGAGATGAGCCCCAGCCATCCGAGGACGCCCCAGCTCAGCACCCCGCGCACCCGTCCGCCGCTGCCCACGATGGCGGGGACCAGCAGCGCGGCGCCGACCACCGCGTACAGGACGTGGCGGGCCACGTCCTGCGGACCGGTGTAGAGCAGCACCGGATGGGACCCGGCCCGGAGCAGCTGCGGGCCGTGCTCGGTGAGGCTGACCAGCACATAGGCGCCGAGGGCGACCGCGACCGGGATGAGCGGCCGGCGGGCGATGAGCGCCGCCCCGCGCGGGAGGGAGCGGTCCTGCCAGGCGGCGCTGAGCACCGCCAAGGCCATGCCAGGAGCGAACCAGTCCAGGTGAGTGGGCAGCGCGTTGAGCACCCAGCTGAGCGATCCATGCGTGCGCAGCACGTAGCGGTAGGCCAGCGAGGCCACCGCAATCCCGGCCAGGACGAGCAGCTCGATCAGCACCTGGCGGTCACGGGGCAGCCGGCCGACGAGCGCCGCCAGGGCGGCGGCGTACAGCGGCAGCAGGAGATAGAAGGTGATCTCGATGCCCAGCGTCCAGGCCGCCGGGATCCCTCCCAGCACGTACTGATCGCTGTAGACCTGGCCGAACCCGTAGTAGACCCAGAAGTGGCCGCTGAACACCCCGGGAGCGGTGAACAGGATCGCGGCGACCGTGAGGGCCAGCCAGTAGGCAGGGACGATCCGCAGGATCCGCCGCCGCAGGTAGCTGGTCAGGGCCGAGCGCCGGGCCCCGTTGAGGCGTGCCGAGACGAACGGCCGGTAGAGCAGGAACCCGGAGATGGCGAAGAAGATCGCCACGCCCACCTCGGCGTGGGAGACGAACCCGTCTACGGGCGTGACCGTCAGCCCGCCCGCGTGCACGACCACGACGGCGATGGCGGCGATGGCGCGCAGGGCGTCCACGAGCGGGAAGCGGGGATGCCCGGGGGGCGGCGCGACGACCGGCGGCGCGGCCTCGGCTGCGCCGGGGGCCTCGGCCCGGGAGCTCGCCGCGATGGCCGGGGCGGTCGCCGTCACGGTCGGAGTGTACGGTCCGCCGGCCCGCTCAGGCCGGCATCGAGTCACTCGCGACCGGCAGCGTCGCCGGGTCCGGCGCGGCGCCGTCCGTCGGCTCCACTCCCAGGGCGGGCGCCGGGATGTGACCCGGGTCCGATTGCCGGCGGCGCTGGGCGTCGAGCAGCTGCAGCGTGCGGCGGGCCGTGGCGTCCCAGGTGAACTCGGAGGCGCGCGCGAGTGCGGCCCGCCCCAGCGAGTCGCGCAGCTGGGGGTCGCCGAGCACCCGGCCGACCCGCTCGGCCAGCTCGGACGGGTCGTCGGCCAGGATGCCGGTGCGGCCGTCGTCGATCGCCTCGGCCAGGCCGCCCAGGCGCAGCGCCGCGCTGGGCGTCCCGCAGGCGCCGGCCTCGTTGACCGACAGCCCCCACCCCTCGGCCGAGGAGGTGGTGATGTTGATCCAGGCGCGCCGGTACAGCTCGAGCTTGCGCTCCTCGCTGACATGCCCGTGCATCCGGACGCGGTCGCCCAGCCCCCGGGCGCCGATCTCGGCCACCAGCGCCTCCCGGTGGTCGCCGTCGCCGGCCAGCTCCAGGACGGCGCCGGGGTTGCGGGCCAGCACGTCGAGCACGACCTCGATGCGCTTGTAGCGCTTGAGCCGTCCCAGGTACAGGAGCGTCGGCTCCGGAGCGCGCTGGGCCGGGTCCGGCGAGAACGCGCCCTGTTCGACGCCCAGGTAGGAGACCTCGATCCGGGCCGGATCGATCCCGTGGGCGGCGATGTCCCGGGCCGACGCCTGCGAGATGGTGAGGAACTGGGTGTCCCGGTAGAGCAGCCGCAGCGGCAGGGTCTCCAGCAGGAGCGCCGCCAGCCGCCCCTTGCCGCCTAGCTCGCGGACGTAGTGGTGGCGATGGATGTGGTGCACCAGCGTGACCCGAGGCAGCCGGCACCACAACGGCGTCAGGAACGTGATGCCGTTGACGACCTCCAGCACGACGTCGGCGTCGGGCACCAGCCCGCGCCACTGCCGCGCGATCGCGCGCGGGAACACGGTGGAGCGTCCGCCGACGCGATACAGCGTCAGCGCGCCGATCTGTTGGACCGGGGCCGCGCCCGGATACGAGCAGGAGATGACCGAGACGCGATGGCCCCAGTGCAGCCATCGCGCCACTTGGGCGAACAGGTTCGTGCCGGTCCCGCCGCCCTGGGGGTGGGTCCAGTCCCGGTCGGACAGGATGAGGATGTGAAGGGCGTCCATGCGAGCGGGCAGTGTAATAGTTGCGAGCCCGGCGGCAACTGACACGATTGCGGCCATGACCGATGATGCGGGCGCCTCCGGCGGGGCGGTGAAGCTGGCCTTCCCGCGCGGCGATCTGCGCCGGCGCACGGTCCAGGGCGTGTTGACCAACGCGCTGTTCATGGGCGGCGCCGAGGCACTCGTGCTGGCCCAGGGCCTGATCGTGACCGTGTTGCTCGGACCGCGCCTGATCGGCCTGTACGGCATCGTGACCACGACCGCGGTGACGATCGCCGCGCTGCGACGGATCGGCATCGACGAGGCGTTCGTCCAGCAGCGCGAGTCAGACCAGGAGATGGAGTTCCAGCGGGCGTTCACGCTGGAACTGATCGTCGGCGCCGGGTTCTCGCTGGTGCTGCTGGCGGCGGCGCCGATCGTGGCCGCCGCCTACGGCGACGAACGCCTGCTCTGGCTGACGTTCGCCGTCGCCTACCTGCCGACGTTCTTCGCGCTCCAGGCGCCGACCTGGATCTTCTTCCGGCAGATGGACTTCCTGCGGGTCCGGACGCTCCAGGTGCTCGTCCCGGTCGTCACCTTCTGCGTCACCGTGCCGCTGGCCGCGCTGGGGGTCGGCGTGTGGAGCCTGGTCATCGGCCCGGCGGTGGGCAACGCGGTGGCGGTCGTCGTCGGGATCTGGGTCTCGCCCTACCAGCTGCGGCTGCGCTTCGACCGGAGCGCCCGGGCCCGCTACTTCCGCTTCTCCTGGCCCGTGTTCGCCGCCGCGGCGTCGCTGCTGCTCGTCCAGCAGGGGCAGATGCTGGCGTTCACCCTGCACGGCGGGCTGGCCGCCGCCGGCTACATCACATTGGCGGTGACGCTGACCCGCTATGCCGACCGCGCCGACCAGATCATCGCCACCACCATCTACCCGGCGATCTGCGTCGTCCGCGACGAGCTGGCGACGCTGCGTGAGATCTTCGTCACCTCCAACCGGGTGGCGCTGATGTGGGTGCTGCCGTTCTGCGCCGGGTTCATCCTGTTCTCGCCGGATCTGGTGCGGTTTGTCCTCGGTGCGAAGTGGGAGCCCGCAGTGCTCCTGCTCCAGGGGCTGGCCGGCACCGCCGCGATCCAGCAGCTCGGCTACAACTGGTTCTCGTTCTACCGAGCGCGCGGGGACTCGAGCCGCCAGGCGGTGGAGGCGGCAGTAAGCACCGCCGCCTTCCTGCTGCTGGCGCTTCCGGGACTGTTCGTGTGGGGAGCCTGGGGGTTCATCGGCGGCCGGCTGGCGGGCGCGATCATGGTGCTGGTCGTCCGCCGGCACTACGTGCGCCGTCTGCTGGGGATCGAGCTGCTGGCGCTGGCGGTGCGGGGAGCGGCGCCGATCGCGGCCGCCACCGCGTTGGTGCTCGTCGTGCGCACGGTGGCCTGGTCCGGCCCGCGCACCCTGGCGCAGGCCGCGGTGGAGGTGGCGCTGTTCCTGGCCTGCAGCGCGGCACTGACGTGGGCCACCGAGCGCCCGTTGGTGCGCGATCTGCTCGCTCAGCTGCGCGCCCGCCGAGCGGGCCCGGTCCTGGCCACCAACACGTCGTAGTGGTACAGGCGGGCGCGCAGCCGGTAGTGAGCGGCGATCCAGCGATCCAGGGTGTACACGCCGCTCGGCCGGCCGCGCAGGTTGGGCTCCCGCGACGATGACACCGGGTCGGTCCAGCGCACGATCACCCGCGGGCGCGCGCGGCGCAGCTCGGACACGATCGTCGCCTGGGCGGCGGCGCCCGTCAGCAGGCCGAAGTCCTCCGGCGTGGGATTGGCGCGCCGGGTGAGCACGTAGATGAGCGGATCGTCGTAGCGGACGAGGTCCGACCGGCGGGGCACGACGTAGATCGGCCGGCCGGGGGGCACGAGCCGATCGACGATCGCCACCATGCGGTCGATGGCCGCGGCCTCCTGCGGGGGAGCCTGCACGCCGTCGGCGACGGATACGTGCAGGGCGGTCGCCGCCGGCGGGTGGACGAGCGCGGACAGCCGGTTGGCGGCGCCGTGCACGAGCAGGAGCGCGAGCAGGCCGGTACAGGCGAGGGCGGCGGGGGCGCGAGGCGCGCGGCCGATGATCACTCCCAGCGCGATCGCCACCACCACGAACAGCGGCTGGACGTGGAACTCGTCGGCGCGGGAGAACAGGTAGGCGAACAGTCCGATGCCCATGACGCTCAGGCCCAGCAGCGGCGCCGGCGCCCGCCGGTCTCGCCACCAGAACACCACCGTCGCGGCCACCGAGACGCCGAAGGCGATGACGACGAGCAGCGGCACGTAGTAGTCCAGTCCCTTCTTGGCCGCCTTGGCCAGGCCGGCGCCGGCCGGTGCGTGGTAGTGCAGCGGGAACGGCAGCGTCCAGTAGTCCCGGGAGTGGAGCGAGTTGCCGATCAGGGCGTCGTAGAGATGGCCCGGCCCGTCCAGGATGGCGAACGGGAGGTAGACCAGCGCGATGAGCGCCGCGGCCGCGAACACGTAGACGACGGCGGCCCTGAGCCGGCGTTCGGCGGCGAAGGTCACCGCCACCGCGGCCAGGCCGTAGAGCGCGAAGTCCAGGCGAAAGGCGGCGGCCCCCGCGGTCAGCAGCGCGGCGCCGAGCGCCCGGCGCGGCGTCGGGGTGCCGCGCGTGGCGACGAGCAGCGCCAGCAGGACCCCGAGCAGCGCGAGCGGGAACGGGTCGGCGCTGCGCGGCTCGGAGATCTCGCAGGCGACGGCCAGCCACACGACGAGCGAGACGGGACGGGACGCCCGTTGCGCGGTGAGGAGATAGGCGACCAGCGCGATGCCGGCGTCAGCCAGGACGCGGACGATCCGCCACTGCAGCAGCGAGACGCCGAACACCTTGAACAGCAGGGCCAGGAGATACGGCTGGGCGGGGCCGTAGGCCCACAGGAAGTCCCGGTACGGGACCTGGCCGGCGGTGATCCGGCGCGCCGCCTGGAGCATCAGGCCCTCGTCGAACGGGTCGATGCCGTTGAGCATCGAGAAGGCGGAGATGAGCGCGCCGGCGACGAACAGCGAGAGGATGAGCGCCGTCGCGTGCGACGCGATCGCCGGCCGGCTCCGTCCGGCGGGGCGTACCGCTGGCTTGGAGAACGTCACGGCTGCGCGCGAGCGTAGACGATCCGTGCGATCCTGGCCGCCATGACCCGGTGGTTGGCATCGCTGCTGGTGTGCGCGGTCGCGCTCGTAGTGTGCGCCTGGTTTGCCCTCGGCGCCCGCCAGTCGCATGACCTCAACGTCGCCACCGACATCGTCTCGGCCCCCGGCTCGCTGGCCCCGGGGCAGGCGCGGCAAGCGGCCGCGCTGCTGGACCGGGCCGGTCAGCTCAACCCGGACACGAGCGTCGACCTGGCCAGGTCGCAGCTGGCCCTGCGCCAGGGCGACGTCGCGCGGGCGCGCGCGCTCGCGCGTAACGTCACCCGCTCAGAGCCGGACAACATCCAGGCCTGGCTGACCTACGCCACCGCCTCGGCCCATGATCCGGCCGGGTTTTCGCTGGCGCTTCGCCACCTGGACCAGCTGGCCCCGCCGGTTCACCGCGGCCGCTGAGCGCCCTCGGCCAGGGCCAGCACCATCCCGGCCAGGACGACGGCGATCAACGTCACCGCCGGCATCTGCCAGTCCCAGTCCAGGGGCGAGTGCACCACGTAGGTGACCAGAACGGCCGCCGGTCCCGCCGCCGCCGTGGGCGCCAGGCGATGCGCGCGCGCCGCCGCCCAGCCGGTGCCGCCGAGGAAGGCGAGCAGCAGCGCCAGGCCGACGACGCCGAGCTCGGCCAGCGTCTGCAGCTCGAGCGAATGGGCGTCCTGAGCGCCCTCGGTCACGGTCCGGTAGCGCAGCCACCAGACCGCCCAGCCGCCGGCACCAACGCCCCGTAGGGGCTGGGAGGCGAACGCGCGCAACGCGACGTCCCAGTACGCGTAGCGGTTACTGTGCAGCGTCTCGTACCGCGTCGCCCCCGCCGACAACGGCTGGGCGCTGGACTCCTTGCTGCCGACCACGACGGCCAGGGCCAGCCCGGCGCACACCAGCCCGAGCGCGACGACCGGCGCCCGCCGGGGGAGGCGGAGGGGCGCACCGTGGTCGCGGCCGGCGAGCACCCGCTGCGCCGCGGCGGCGGCCGCCATGATGACCAGCAGCGCGACCAGGGCGATCGCCCCCTCGCGCTCCCGGGTGCCGAGCGGGCCGGCCAGCGAGGTCACGCCGGCCGACGGCGCGGCCGCCAGCGACGCCGCCAGGCCGGCCACCAGCGCCAGCGCGATGCTGTGCAGCTGCGCCCGCTGGGGAGCGAGCACGAGCAGCGCCAGCAGCCCGGCGCCGCAGGCGAACAGCGCCCCGCGTGAGACGCTCAGATACAGCCCCAGCCCCAGCGGCGCGGTCGCGGCGGCGGCGGCCAGCCGGAGCGCCCGGGGCCGCGTGGCGTCTCCGGCCAGGCGAGCGCAGAGCACGAAGCCGAGCGCGGCCAGCTCGCCCATGGCGTTCCAGTAGGTGAGCGGCTGCTCGAGCCGGCCCTGGGCGCTGACCGAGCGGGCGAAGTGCAGTAACCCCGGGAGCAGGCGAGCCGACAGGCCGTAGCCGATCACGATCACCGTCCCGGCGGCCAGTCCCGGCTCGACGGCTCGCTGGGCGGCGGGCCCGCGCAGGAGCACGGCGGCGGCGAGCAGCACGCCGGCGTACAGCATCGCGATCTGCCCGGCTCCGTAGGCGTCTCCCGCGATCGGCGCCCACAGCGTTGAGGCCAGCGTCCACAGGGCGAACGCCAGTAGCCCGCCGGTGGCGACGAGCCCGGGCGCGGTGCGCGGCAGCGGGTGGCGGGTGCACAGCGCCGCCACCGCCACCAGCAGCCAGGCGGCGAGCCCCGCCCACACCCGCGGGGTCTCGAAGTAGCCGCCGCTGAAGAAGGCGAGCGCGGTCGGCCCGGCGAGCAGCGCCACGCATCCGGCAGCGGTCACCACGCGTCGCGGCATCGGCCCGGCGCCGGTCACGGCTCAGCGCTGGCGGGCGTCGCCGGCCGCGCGCCGGATCAGGCGCGCCGCGGGCAACGGCTGGCGGTCGGAGCCCGGCGCCCGCGACCCGTCGGCGAATGCCGCCTCGACCTGGGCCAGGATCCGCCGACGGAACGTGGCCACGTCGAAGCGGGCGGCGTTGGCCACGCAGACGGCCGGGTCGACCGCCGCGTCGTCGAACGCCAGCACGGCGGCGACAAGCTCGTCGGCGCCGCCCGACCACAGGCGACCGGTCACCCCGTCCTGGACGGTCTCCAGCGCCCCGCCGCCACGCCGCGCCAGCACCGGCCGGCCCGCTGCCTGGGACTCCACGGCGGCGATCCCGAACTCCTCCACCGAGGTCTGGACCAGCGCGCGCGCCGTCTGCAGCACGCCGGCGACGCCGGCGTCCGGGAGGCGCCCGGCGAACGTGATGGTGGGCCCGGCCGCGCGGCGGAGGTGGCGGTAGTCCGGCCCGTCGCCGACGACCACGAGCGGCCGGCCCAGGCGGTTGAACGCCTCGATGGCGACATCGATGCCCTTGTGCGCCATCAGCTCGGAGATGACCGCGTAGTGCTCGCCGACCCGACCGGGGGCGAAGCGATCGGTATCGATCGGCGGGTGGACGACGTGCGCCTCGCGACCGAAGTAGGCGTGGATGCGTTCCTGGGTGGTGCGCGAGTTGGCCAGGTACCGGTCGACCCGCTGCGCGGCGATCCAGTCCCATTGGCGCCACCAGCGGAAGATCTCGCGCAGGGCGATCCGGGTCACGCCGCTCCGGGCCCGCTCCAGCGTCTGGGCGCGGTCGTTCCAGGCATAGCGGAACGGGTTGTGGCAGTAGCTGACGTGGAGCGATCCCTCGCTGGGCAGGACCGCGTGCGCCCAGGCCGAGGAGCTGGACACGACGAGGTCATACCCGGCCAGATCGAAGGACTCGATCGCCGAGGGGTACAGCGGCAGCCAGGTGCGAAACGTCCGCGCCGAGGGGCGCAGGCGCTGGACGAACGAGGTGTGGATCCGGCGGCCGGCGAACCGGCCCTCGGTCCCGGCCTCGTCGTAGACCGCGGTGAAGATGTCGGCCTCCGGCCAGAGCCGGCACAGCTCCATGAACACCCGCTCGGCACCCCGCACGTCCAACAGGAAGTCATGCACGAGGGCGACTCTGGGGCGCGGGGGCGATCTTTTTTCCCCTCTCAAAGTGCGGGCAGTCTATGCCAGGCGTGCGCGGCATTACGCTCACGGCGTCGTGGTGGTGTTCGTCTCCTATTCCGGGATCCTCGGCGGCGCCGAGCGGCTGCTCGTCGATTACGCGGCCACGCTCCCCGGCGATCGCTGCGTGGCGTGCCCCGAGGGGCCGCTGGCGGAGGCCTGCCGGGCGGCCGGGCTGCCGGTCCTGCGGCTGGCCCAGCGGTCGCTGCGGCGGCGGGGCGGGGTGGGCCATCTCGTGGCGCACGCGGGAGAAGTGAGGCGGCTGGCCCGGGACCTGGACGGCGACCTGGTCGTCGCCTGGGGCATGCGCTCGGCGCTGGCCGCGGCGCTCGCCGGGGTCCCGTTCGTGTTCGCGCACAACGATCTCCTGCCCGGGCCGGTGGTGGGGTCGGCGGTCCGAGCGGCGGCGCGCCGGGCGCGCGCCGTGGTTGCCCTGTCGGAGACGATCGCCGCCGAGCTGCCGGCCGGCACCGTGGTCATTCATCCGGGCGTCGATGTCGATGCGTTTGACGCCGCCGCGGTCCCGTCCGAGCCGCCGGAGGTGTTGGTCCTGGGCGCGCTGGTGGAGTGGAAGCGCCCGGAGCTGGCCCTGGACGCGGTGGCGCTGGCCCGGCGGCAGCTGCCGGACCTGCGACTGCGGCTGGCCGGCGCGCCCATCGACGGCGACGCGGACGTGGTCGACCGGCTGCGCGCGCGGATCCAGCAGCTGGACCTGGGCGACGCGGTCGAGCTGGCCGGTCAGGTCGGCGACCCGGCGGGCGCGCTGGCCCGCGCCGCCTGCCTGCTGCACTGCGCGCCCCGGGAGCCGTTCGGGCTGGCGGTCCTGGAGGCGCTGGCCGCCGGGCGCCCGGCGATCGTTCCGGCGGCGGGCGGCCCGGCCGAGATCGTCGACGGGTCGTGCGGACGGCTGTACCGGCCGGGCGACGCCGCCGCGGCGGCGGCCGCGCTGGCGGAGGTGGTGGGCGACCCGTCGGCGCGCGAGGCGATGGGGCGCGCCGGGCGGCGGCGGGCCAGGGAGGAGTTCGACCGGGGCACGGCACGGGCGCGGTTTGCCGCCGTGATGGCGGGGGCCGGCGGGAGCCCCGGCGTGGCTGCGGCTGGCGGCGGTGCGCCGGCGATCGTCACGGTTACCCGGAACTCGGCCGACGAGCTGGCGATCCTCCTCGGATCGGTGGCGCGCCACGTGCCGGACGCTGAGATCGTCGTCGTCGACTGCGCGTCGACGGACGAGAGCGTGGCGGTGGCGCAGCGTTTCCCGGGCGTGCGCGTCGTCGCGCTGGACGAGAACGTCGGCTACGGCCGCGCGTGCAACCGGGGGCTGGAGGAGGTGGGCGCGCCGGTGACGGCGCTGCTCAACCCCGACGTCGAGCTGATCGACGACTCGTTGTCGGACGTGGCCGCCGAGGCGACGCGCGGCGGCGGACCGGAGCGGCTGCTGGCCCCGCGCGTACTCAACCGCGACGGGACGGTGCAGGACACGGTCCACCCGCTCCCCGGCTCGACGGCCGATCTGATCCGGTCAGCGATCCCGCCGGCGGTCGTGCCCGGGCCGGCCGGCGTGGCGCTCGCCCCCTGGCGGGCGCGGCGGCCGCGACGGGTGGGCTGGGCGGTCGGTTGCGCGCTGGTGGCGCGCACCGAGACGCTGCGGGCGCTCGGCCCGTTTCATCCGGAGCTGTTTCTCTACGGCGAGGACCTGGAGCTGAGCCTGCACGCGCGCGCGTGCGGGATCCAGACCTGGCTGTGGCCGGCCGCGCAGGTCATCCACGACCGCGCCCGCTCCACCGAGCGCGAGTTCGGCGGCGAGGCGTTCGAACGGCTGGCCCGCGGGCGCCACGACGCCGTCCGGCTCCGGCAGGGCGCCCGGGGGGCGGCGGTCGACGACGCGGCGCAGGCGGTCACGTTCGCCTCGCGGCTGGTGCTCAAGCGCGCCCTCGGCCGGCCGGCCGACCGCGAGCGCCGGCAGCTGGCCGCGGTCCGGGCGCTGCGGCGGAGGGAGGCGCGATGACGTCTCGCCGGAAGCGGGCGGCGCTGGCGCTGGGAGCGCTGGCGGTCGCCGCCGCCGCGGCGGTCCTGCTCATCGCCACGGCGCCTTCCTCCCCGTCGCCGTCGCTGTCGCGCTCGCGGTCGCCGCGGCCGGCGCTGGCGCCTTCCGCCGGCGAGTCGTTCGGCGTCAACGTCAACCTCCTGTTCAACGACTTCGCCTACACGCCGGCGCAGATTGGCGCCCAACTGGCGGCGGTCCGCGCCACCGGCGCGACCGTGGCTCGCAGCGACGCCCTGTGGGAGGCGACCGAGCCGCATGCGCCGGCGGGCGGCCGGCACCGCTACGACTGGCGCTTCGACGACGCGATAGCCGGCTCCCTGGCCGCCCACGGGCTCACCTGGCTGCCGATCCTCGACTACACGGCCCCGTGGGCGGAGTCGATCCCCGGCGACGACCACTCACCGCCCCGGGCCGATGCCGACTACGCCGCCTACGCGGCCGCGTTCGTGGAGCGCTATGGGCCCGGAGGAGCGTTCTGGCGAGCTCATCCGGAGCTGACGGCGCGGCCGGTCGGCTCGGTCGAGATCTGGAACGAGCCCGACGGCGCCCACTTCTGGCAGCCGGCGCCGAACGCCGCCGCCTACGACGCGCTGTACACGGCCGCGCGCGATGCAGTCGATGCGGTCGCCCCGGGGATCCGAGTGATCGTGGGCGGGCTGACCGACGCCCCGGTGTTCCTGCCGGCGATGCTCCAGGCGCAGCCGGGGCTGCGCGGCCACGTCGATGGCGTGGCCATCCACCCCTACGGCGCACCGGCGGCGATCGCGGCCAAGATCCTCGCTGCCCGGGAGACGCTGATCGCGCTGGGCATGCGGTCGGTGCCACTGTACGTCACCGAGTTCGGCTGGACGACCAGCCCGCCGGGAGCCCTCGACTACGTGCCGGCGGCTCAGCGCCCGGCGGACATCGCGTCGGCGCTGGCGCTGCTGGGGCGCCCCGGGTGCGGCGTGGCCGCGAGCCTGCTGTATACGTGGGTGACCCCGCGGCGCGACCCGGGCAATAGCCAGGACTGGTTCGGGATCGCACCGCCGCAGGGCGGCGGCGGGACGACCGATATGGCGGCGTTCGCGGCCGGCCTGCGAGCGGCGGCGCGGGCCGGTGGCGGCCCGCACGCGTGCGGACCGACGACGCTGCCGGCGGATCCCGACCGCGACCGCGGGCTGACGGGCTAAGGGTCGCCGGCTGACGGTCGCCGGCTGACGGTCGCCGGCTGGCCGATGGGTTGCGGCCGGTGGCGGGCGGTCGCCGCCCAGTGGCCGCGGGCTACCGGCGGATGCAGCTGGTGGCGACCGACCCCTTGCTGCGGCAGCCCTCCAGGGCGAGCACGCCCTTGCGGAAGGCGGCCAGCGCCGGCTTGGTCGCGACCTGGCCGTTGTTGTAGCTGAGCAGGCCGGCGAAATCGAACGCCGGGTTGCCCGGCCGCTCGTCGCCCATCCACGTGTACCAGTCGATCCCGGCCAGGCCGAGCTTGACCCGATTCTTGCGAATGAGCGGCAGCAGGGTGGCGATGTTGCGCGCCTGGCCGGCCGGTGTGGTGTCGAAGTCGTAGGTCTGGGTGTCGACGCCCTTGCCCGACGGCCAGCTCAGCTCGGTGGCGAACAGCGGCTTCTTGGTGTCGCCGTAGCGGCGCATCATCGACCGCACGTAGCGCAGGTAGACGATGATGTTGGAGGGAAGCTTGGTGAACGCGTTGACGCTGACGGCGTCGAACTGACCTCGGGCGCCGCGGACGCGGTAGATCTGATGTAGCGCGCTCCACGCCGCGTTGGTGAGCGCCCCCAGGACGACCCGGGCGCCGGGGTCGGCCCGCTTGACCGCGGCGTGCGCGGCCCGGAGGAGCGCGACGTACGACGGCGCGAACGGCTGGTCCCAGTACCGGCTGATGTTCGGCTCGTTCCAGATCTGCCAGGACCGGATCGGCACCTTGGGGATCGACGGATTGGCGCGCCAGAAGCTGCCGTGGGGGCCGTAGCGGCCGATGAGGGCGGTCAGGTAGGCGGCGAAGGGAGCGGTGCGCTGGGGCATGGCGAACCCATGCGGGTTCGCCGTCGACCGCGCATCCCAGGACGGCGTGTAGAGGACCGTGGGCAGCACCATGAGGTGGCGCCGCGCGGCCGCGCCGACGATCTGGTCGGTCGTCTGAAAATCAGTGGGCCGGCCGCCGACCTCGGTGAAGGCGGCGCTCTGGGCGGCCGGCACGTCGGCGGCGGCGGCATAGGGCTGGGCGGCCGCCCAGGAGAAGGCCACCCGGAGGCTCTGCACGCCGGTGGCGACCATCGTCTGCAACTGGGCGGCGAGGTCGATGTTGGAGCCGGGTGTCAGCAGCGGCCCGTCGGTGTCGACGCCGACGAAGCCCTGCGGCACGGGCCCCGGAGGCTTGGCCCGCCGGTGGTGCTTGGACCGGGCGGCCGCCGGAGCCACGCCGGCGGCGACGGCGATCACCACAAGGACGATCAGGATCATCGGCCGGCGCGGCAGGCGGCTTCGGGTAGCGAGGCGCGGCATGGCGGCGATCAGACCCGGCGCGCGCGGCGGCGCAGGATCACGCCGGCGCCGATCATGGCGACGCCGAGTGCTCCGGCGAGCCAGCTGTCATAACCGGTGAACGGCAGGGTCGTGGGGCGGGCGGTCGTCGGCGCGCTGGCGGTGGAGGTGACGGCGGTGGCGGGCGGGGCGGCCGGCAGCGGGGTGGTCGACGGAGCGGGGGCCGGCGTGCTGGCGGCCGGCGCCGGTGCGGTCGTCGTCGGAGCCGGGGTGGTCGTCGGAGGGGGCGTCGTCGCCGTGTGGGTGCTGCCGGCGGGGTGTGGCGTCCCGGCGAACGGGTCGGTGTACTGCTGGTCTCCGGCCGAGCCGCCCCCGGCCGCCAGCGTCGCCGCGGGCACGGCCAGGCCGAGCGCGGCGAGCACCAGGATCCACGTCAGCAGCCGGCGGGGGGCGAACACGGCGAGGAGTATGCCAACCGGTCTGTGTGCCCGTCTCGGCACGGGCGCAGCCCGGCGCCGCCGACGTGCTAAAACCGGGGAGCGCGGTCGGCACGGGCACCCCCAAACGCGCGTTTTGCAGGATCTCTTGCAGAGCAGGACGCACGACGCCCCCGCCGACGGACCCGTGTTAGGGTCTCACGCGCTCCGCGGAGCCCCTGCTGCGGACACCGTTCTGAAGGCGCCTGGATGCGCCGCCCATTGCCTGATGACACGCCCGCCTGCGCCGACGCAGACAGGTGCGTCGCCGCCCATCGTCGGATCACACCAGCCTTGAGTAACCCAATCGCCGCCGTCGCCCACAGCCGGATGCTGCGCGTCCTCGCTGTGGTCGCCACCCTCGCCGCGCTGCTCGGCACCGGCCTCACATCGCCCAGCTCCGGCGACCTGCAGAGCCAGATCGCCGCCACCCGGTCGGCCGCCAACTCGCTCAGGCAGCAGATCGCCGCCGACTCCCAGCAGATCGCGAGCACCGGCCACGGGATCGCCCAGGCTCAGGCGCGCCTGAGCGCCATCCAGGTCCACCTCAACCAGCGGATCGCCGAGCTCAAGGCGGTGCAGGGGTCGCTGGTGGCTGCCCGCGACCATCTGGTGGCGCTGGAGAACCGGCTGCACCTCGCCATCGAGGCGCTGTCCGCCAATCTCGTCGCCAGCTACGAGGGCACCCAGCCGAACCTGACGACGGTCATCCTCAACGCGCACGGCTTCAACGACCTGCTGGACCAGGTGTCGTTCATGGAGCGGGTCGCCCACCAGAACGCCAACATCGTCGGGATCACCCGCGTGGCCCGGGCGCAGGTCGCCCGCGAGGCCGAGCGGCTCGCCGCCCTGGAGGCTCGTGACCGGACCCTGGCCAACGAGGTCCTGGCTCAGCGCAACCAGGAGGCGGCGCTGCGCGCGGCGCTCATGCGCCGCCAGATCTCCGAGATGGCCAGCCGGGCCCGGGCGCGGAACCACTACGGCGCGGTCGCTGCCCACCTCGGCCATCTCCAGGCGCGGCTGAACGCGATTGAGCGGGCCGCCGCCCGGGCCGCGGCCGCGGCCGCGGCGTCGGGCAACGCGAACGTCGGCGGGATTGCCGTCAACACCGGCGGCATGGTGCAGCCACCCGCCGGGGCTCCGGAGGCCGTCCGCCAGATCATCGCCGCCGGCAATGCGATCGCCACCCTCCCCTACATCTGGGGCGGCGGCCACGGCTCGTTCCACGCCAGCGGCTACGACTGCTCCGGCTCGGTCAGCTACGTTCTGGCCGCGGCCGGCCTGCTCAGCTCGCCGATGGTCTCGGGCGACTTCGAGAGCTACGGCGATCCGGGCCCCGGGCGCTGGGTCACCATCTACGCCAACGCCGGCCACGTCTGGATGCAGGTCGCCGGCTGGCGCTTCGACACCGTGGCCCTGTCCTATGGCGGCACCCGCTGGTCACAGGGCGGCGGCGAGTACTCCGGGTTCGTCGTCCGTCATCCGCCCGGGCTGTAGCCGGCCACCCCGGGCCCGGACAACGGCCACCCGGGGCGGGACAACGGCCACCCGGGGCCGGACAACGGCCACGCCGGGGCCGGACAACGGCCACACCGGGGCCAGACAACGGCCACCCCGGAGCGGGACAAATATCCACCGGAAGGCGACGAGCCCGGACGTCCGGGAACTTTGCATACATCCGCGGGCGAAATGTCGCCCGCCTGGCGGAAACGCCAACTGCGAGGGAGATAGTTCCCAGTCGGGGTCCCGGGCGGGCGGCCCCACTACGGGCCGGGCGTGGCCGAGGGCGCGGCCGCCGCCGGGACCGGAGCCGGGCGCCGGGACCGGGCGCCGGCGTGGGCGACCGGCGGGCCGGACTCGGGAGCCCGGCGGGGGTTGACCGGGCGGGCATTGGGCGCCTCGTCGGTCAAGTAGCGGGTGAGCAGCAGGGCGAGCGCCGGGACGACCACGATGCCGATCATGGCCAGGAACCAGATCTGGCCGGCGTCGGTGCCCTCGCCGAGGGCGTGGCCGACGCCGAACAGCCACAGGACGGCGGTGAACCGGTGGAGCTTGCGCCAGCGCTTGGCGCCGATGACGCGCCGCAGGTAGTAGCTCAGGCCGAGGGCGGCGAGGCCCCAGCCGGCGATGATGCCGAGCGAGGTCCACAAGGTCTTGTAGCCGGAGACGAACGGGATGGCGATGTCGGCGATCGACGGATGCAGGAACTGATCGCCGAGCAGGGCGACGCCGTGGACCGCGATGGCGACGATGGCCGAGAGGGACAGGACCTCGTGGACGGCCAGGAGGTCCGGGCCGCGCCGGCGCATCAGCTTGAGGCTCATGACGAGCCCCAGGGAGACGGCCAGGCTGGCCAGGACGAGCGCGACGATGCCGGCCGCGCGGCTGGTGATCCAGAACAGGTGGGGAGTGGCGTTGACCATTGCCCAATTGACGATGGCGTCCCCGCCGCAGAAGGACGTAGGGGCGATCTAAGAAGTGGGTGAGAGCGTCAGCGGGCGACCGCGTGGACCAGCCGGGCGGTCGCCACCTGCTTGGCCATCGCGGAACTGAACCCGCTCGAGGAGCCGCGATAGGTCACGGTGAACGCGGAGTCCCGGGCCGTCAGCGAGGACGGCGTGGCGGTGGCCGACGGCCGGGTGCCGGCCGAGATGAAGCGTCGGCCGCCCTCGGCGAGCGTGATCTTGGTCGTCATCCAACGGCGATCGTCGATGGTGCCGGTGTGCCCGGCGGTCGTCACGGCGCTGGCGGCAGTGAAGCCGGTGGAGCCGAAGTTGGCCAGCGGCAGTGTCTGGCACGAGCTGGCGGAGCAGACCGACGGCGCCTCGACGATCCACTCGGCCGAGGTGGTGTCCAGCTTCGAGGCCCGCAGGCGGCGGGTGAAGGTCCGATGCCGGGTGAAGTTGGTGAGCGCCAGCGTCACCTGGCGCCCGGCCACCGACACCAAAGCGCGCACGCGGTCCCCGGGGGCTACCGGGACCTTGACTGCCTGAGAGGCCGCCGGCACGAGCTCGAGCCAGGCGCTGGAGCTCTGGCGCCCGGATGCGGTGCAATCGGCCTCGGTTCCGATCTGCTCGAGCGCCTGCGAGGTCACGCTGTAGCCGCCGATGCCGACCCACACCGACGAGTACGTCGGCTGTCCGGGGGTGCAGGTGGCCTTCGGCTGTCGCCACGTACCGACCACTTTGGTGAAGTCGACCCGGGCGCGGTGGACGGCGTAGCCGGCCCAGTTGGAGCTCTCGCTGGAGTCGGCCAGGGCCGCCGGCGCGGCGGCGAGGGCGACCACGGCGGCCGTCGCCAGCGAGAATGGGCGCAGTTTCCGAAGGGATCTCATGACGTGCCGGCGGCGGCGAGGATGGCCGAAGCGCGACCTTGGCAGTCGTAGAGCGTAGCTGTCTGGGAGGAGGCATGGATGGTGTCGGCCCGGCAGGCCTTCTTCACCGCCGCGAACGCCGCAGCGCTGCCCTGCCGTCCGTCGCTCGGTCCCGCGAATCCCTGGCCTCCCTGGGCGAGGATCCAGCGCAGGCGCCCGTGGCGGACCTCCATGGCCAGCCAGGACGCGGTGACCGAGCTCTCCCGGCCGGAGAACCCGCCGAGACCGGCCACGTTGGCTTCGGGGGCACCGCCGGCGAGCCCTCTGGGCGAGACGGTGGTCAGGATGACCGAGGCGGCCGAGCTCTGGCTCTCGACGCCGACCGTGCCCCCTCCGTGAAGGCGGGCGTAGGAGACGGCGGCGTTGAGGTCGGCGCTGCCGAAACCGCCGAAACCGCCGGGGCCGCCGCCACCACCGAAGCCGCCCCGGCCGCCGGAGCCGCGACCGGGCGCCCCGAACCCGGAACCGGCGCCGTTGCCGTTGCCGAACAGGCCCTGGACGCGCGACGGCAACGACGAGCCGATCGGGTGGCGGCTGCCGGGGGTGGAGATCCGCGGCAGGCCGGGGTTGCCCGAGCCGCCGCCAGGGCTGGCCGAGCCGCCGCCGGGGAAGCCGCCGGGACCGCCCGGGAACGCGCCCCGGGGCAGACCGAAGCGGCCGCCCGGCCCGCCGAAGCCGCCGCCCGGTCCGCCGAAGCCGGCAGTGGCCGGCCCGCCCGCCGGGAAGGTGCCGCCGGTGGCATGGCCAACGGTGTCGACGGCCCAGACGGCGGGGGCGGCAAGGAGCGCTGCGAGCGCGACCGCCAGCACCGCCAGGCGCCCGCGGGCGGGCAGCCGGACCAGCATCAGCGCAGCGCAGACGGCGCCGGCGATGACGATCAGCGGGGTCGCCCAGGCCAGGTCGCCGCTCAGGCCGCCGAGCACGACCAGCTCGGTCGCGACCCCGCCCGCAATCAGCGCGGGACCGAGCCAGCGGGCGCGGCCAGGGTCGCTCAGCGCCTCGCCGACGCCGGCGCCGACCAGCGCCGCGGTGAAGGGCGCCAGGAACGAGACGTAGTAGGGATGGAAGATCCCCTGGGCGAAGCTGAACACGACCGTGGTGACAAGAAAGGCACCGCCGATGGCGATCAGCCATCCGGTTCGGGGGTCACGCCGGCGCAGCCGGGTCAGGACGAGCAGCGCCAGCCCGGCCACGATGGCAAAGCCGATCAGCCAGCCGGCCTGATCGCCGAGCCCGGCGTCGAGCAGCCGCGTAAGGCCGGTGGCGCCGCCGAACGCGCCGCCTCCCCCGCCGAACCCGCCGCCCCCGACGGCTCCCGCGGCTGCCGGACCCCCGGCCTGGCCGGCCACCCGCCCCACGCCGTTGTAGTTGAAGATCAGTGACCAGATGCTGTTGTCGGCGGTGCCAGAGATCCAGGGGCGATTGGCGGCCGGGGTGAGGGTCACCAACAGTGGCCAGGCGAGCGCGACGACCGCCATGACGACGCCGCCGAGCGTGAGCTGGCGCAGCGCGGTCACGCGGCCGCGAGGCGCCACCCACAGGTAGGCGAGCGCGATCCCCGGCACGACCATCAGGGCGACGCCCATCTTGGCCTCGAAGCCCAGGCCGACGCACAGCCCGCTGAGCACCAACCACTTCGTCCGGCCGTCCTGGAGCGCGCGCACCGCACACCACAGGGCGGCGACGCAGCACAGCACCAGCAGCTCGTCGGGGTTGTTGTGGCGCGACATGGCGACCGTGATCGGCGTCAGCACCAGCACCAGTCCGGCGGCGAACCCGCCCGCCCGGCCGAACCGGCGGCGGACGAGGTCATAGGTCAGCACGGCCGCGGCGATCCCCATCAGCGCCTGAGGAACCAGGACGCTCAGCGGGTGAAAGCCGAAGATGCGCGCCGACAGGGCCTGCACCCACAGGCTGAGCGGCGGCTTGTCGACGGTCATCAGACCGCTGGGGTCCATCGAGGCGAACAGGAAGTCGTGCCAGCTGGCCGCCATCGACCGGACCGCGGCCGAGTAGTACGTGTTCGCCCAGCCGTTGACCGACAGGTTCCACAGGTTGAGGAGCGCCGCCAGCCCGGCCAGGCCGACCAGCTCCGGACGCGCCCGCAGGGACGCCGCTCCGGCGCGCAGGCCGCGCCGCCCGGTCAGGGCGCCGCGCAGCGGCGCGCGATATGAGGCCTCGCCAGAGCTCATGCGCCCAGCATCGGCATCGCGGATGAGAGCAAGCTAAGACGACGCGGCATTCTCAGGCACCTCTCAGGACTGGTCCGGCGCGCGATGGGTCTCGGCGTACACGCCGGCGGCGAGCAGAGCTCCGGCGGCGCCGAGGGCCAGGCCGGCGAGGACATGGGACAGGATCGTCATGAGATCTCCAGGCGGTGGGCGGACGGTGGTCCACACCATCTCCGGGGGGCCGAAGTAACCGCGAAGACGTGGGTAAGTCCTGAGTAGGACGAGATTCGTAGAGTACGAGGAACTGCCCCTGAAACCAGGAGTTTTTGAACCCATGTCCATCAACAGCTTCGATGCCAAGGCCACGCTGCGCGTCGGCGACCGGTCGTTTGAGATCTATCGCCTGGATGCGCTGCAGTCCCGGTTCGACGTCGCGCGTCTGCCGTTCTCCCTGAAGATCCTGCTGGAGAACCTGCTGCGCTGCGAGGACGGCGAGGCGATCCGAGCCGAGGACGTCGAGGCGCTGGCGACGTGGAACGCCCAGGATGAGCCGTCGAAGGAGATCGCGTTCACGCCGGCGCGGGTCGTGATGCAGGACTTCACCGGCGTCCCCGCGGTCGTCGACCTGGCGGCGATGCGCGACGCCATGCAGGAGATGGGCGGCGATCCGAACAAGATCAACCCGCTGGTGCCGGCCGAGCTGGTCATCGACCACTCCGTCCAGGTCGACGCGTTCGGGTCGCCCAGGGCGTTCCAGGTCAACGCCGAGCGGGAGTTCGAGCGCAACCAGGAGCGCTACGCGTTCCTCCGGTGGGGCCAGGGGGCGTTCCGCAACTTCAAGGTGGTGCCGCCGGACACCGGGATCGTGCACCAGGTCAACCTCGAGTACCTGGCCCGGGTCGTGTTCGTCGACGACTCGGACCCCAACCACCTCCAGGCCTACCCCGACACGCTGGTCGGCACCGACTCGCACACCACGATGATCAACGGGCTGGGCGTGCTCGGCTGGGGGGTCGGCGGGATCGAGGCCGAGGCGGCGATGCTCGGTCAGCCGATGTCGATGCTGATCCCGCAGGTCCTCGGCTTCCAGCTGACCGGCGAGCTGCCCGAGGGGGCAACCGCCACCGACCTGGTGCTCACGGTGACCGAGCTGCTGCGCCAGCGCGGCGTGGTCGGCAAGTTCGTCGAGTTCCACGGCGCCGGGCTGGCCGGGCTGCCGCTGGCCGACCGGGCGACGATCGGCAACATGTCGCCCGAGTTCGGGTCGACGTGCGCGATCTTCCCGATCGATGCCGAGACGCTCCGCTACCTGGAGTTCTCCGGCCGTCCCGACGAGCAGATAGCGCTGGTCGAGGCGTACGCCAAAGAGCAGGGCCTGTGGCACGACGAGCACTCCGAGAAGCCGACCTACTCCGATGAGATCGAGCTCGACCTGGGCGACGTGGTGCCCAGCATCGCCGGCCCCAAGCGCCCGCAGGACCGGGTGTCCCTGACCGAGTCCAAGGCCGGGTTCCGGATGGCGCTCGAGGATGTGCTGCCCGACGACGACGGCGACTGCGAGGACGCGTCGCTGGCCGGGTCGTTCCCGGCGTCGGACCCGGTGTCCACGCACATGCCCAACGGCGCCGGGCACGAGCCCCATGGGGGCACCGGGGGCACCCAGGTGGCCGAGCGGCGGTCCGCCCGGACGCCGGTCACGCTGGCGGACGGGACGGAGACCGAGCTGGACCATGGGCACGTGGTGATCGCGGCGATCACCAGTTGCACCAACACCTCCAACCCGTCCGTGATGCTGGGGGCGGGGATTCTGGCCCGCAACGCGGTCCAGAAGGGCCTGACGGTCAAGCCGTGGGTCAAGACATCGCTGGCCCCGGGCTCCAAGGTCGTGACCGAGTATCTGGACCGGGCCGGGCTGACCGAGTACCTGGACAAGCTCGGCTTCAACCTGGTCGGCTACGGCTGCACCACCTGCATCGGCAACTCCGGGCCGCTGCCGGAGGAGATCTCCGACGTCGTCGGCGCCGAGGACCTGGCGGTCGTCTCGGTGCTGTCGGGCAACCGCAACTTCGAGGGGCGGATCAATCCTGACGTCAAGATGAACTACCTGGCCTCACCGCCGTTGTGCGTGGCCTACGCGATCGCCGGGACGATGGACATCGACCTCTACGACGAGCCGCTGGGTACCGACCAGGACGACAACCCGGTCTACCTCAAGGACATCTGGCCCGACGAGACCGAGGTGGGGCGCACCGTCGAGGAGGCCGTCCAGTCGGATATGTTCCGGTCCAGCTACGGCGAGGTGTTCGACGGCGACGAGCGCTGGAACAGCCTGGAGGTCCCCACCGGCGACGCGTTCGCCTGGGACGAGCGCTCCACCTACGTGCGGCGGCCGCCGTTCTTCGAGGACCTCCCGCGCCAGCCCGAGCCGCTCGAGGACATCGTCGACGCCCGCGTACTGGCGATGCTCGGCGACAGCGTCACCACCGACCACATCTCACCGGCCGGCTCGATCAAGCGCGACGGCCCGGCCGCGCAGTACCTCAACGACCATGGCGTCGAGGCCCGGGACTTCAACTCCTACGGCTCCCGGCGCGGCAACCACGAGGTGATGATGCGCGGGACGTTCGCCAACATCCGCCTGCGCAACCAGCTGAAAACGTCCCCACCCCTCCCGGAGGGTGGGGTGACGACCTACCTCGGGGGCGATGGCGACGAACAGATGTCGATCTACGACGCCGCCATGCGCTACATCGACCAGCAGGTCCCGCTGATCGTGCTGGCGGGCAAGGAATACGGATCGGGCTCGTCGCGTGACTGGGCGGCCAAGGGCACCCGCCTGCTCGGCGTGCGGGCGGTCATCGCCGAGAGCTTCGAGCGCATCCACCGCTCCAACCTGGTGGGCATGGGAGTGCTCCCGCTCCAGTTCGCCGACGGCGAATCGGTGCAATCCCTGGGCCTGACCGGGCGGGAGAAGTTCACGATCGCCGGGATCGCCGACGCCGACGAGGTCCCCCGGGAGCTGACCGTCCAGGCCGA
>JBPYFQ010000147.1:0-25326 GCA_051985625.1 Solirubrobacteraceae bacterium | reverse complement strand
CCGCGCGCGGGACACAGCTCATCGTCTGCGTCGACTGCGGCATCACCGCCGTCGAGGAGGTGGCGGCCGCGCGGGCCGCCGGGGTGGACGTCGTGGTCACCGACCATCACGCTCCCCGGGCCGACGGCGCGCTGCCGGACTGTCCGATCGTGCACCCGGCGGTGTGCTCATATCCGTGCGCCGACCTGTGTGGCACCGCCGTCGCCTACAAGCTCGCCCAGGCGCTCGGCGCCCGGAGCGCCGACGAGGACGTCGAGCTGGTGGCGCTGGCCACGGTGGCCGACCTCGTCCCGCTCGCCGGCGAGAACCGCCGGCTGGTGCGCGAGGGCCTGGCCGCGCTGGCCACCACAGTCAAGCCCGGTCTGCGGGCGCTGATGGCGGTCGCCCAGGCCGACCCCGGCGCGCTGGACACCGGGACGCTCGGCTTCCGCCTGGCCCCGCGGATCAACGCCGCGGGCCGGCTGACCCGCGCGGACGCCGGGCTGGAGCTGCTGCTCTGCCAGGACCCGGCCCGGGCCCGGGCGGTCGCCCGGGAGCTCGATGTCGTCAACGCCGAGCGCCGGGCCGTCGAGCAGCGCATCCTGTGGGAGGCCGAGGCCCAGGTCCGCCAGCTGAACGCCGAGCGACTCCGCAGCGCCTACGTGCTGGCGGGCGAGGACTGGCATCCGGGCGTGGTCGGCATCGTCGCCTCGCGGATCGTCGAGCAGTACCACCGTCCCGCGGTGCTGATCGCCCTGGACGGCGCTCGCGGCACCGGATCGGGTCGCAGCATCCCGGGGTTCGACCTCCTCGGGGCGCTGCACGCCTGCGCCGGCCACCTGGGACGGTACGGCGGCCATCGGGCCGCCGCGGGCCTGGCGATCGACACCGGGGAGATCGAGGCGTTCCGTGCCGCGTTCGAAGCCCACGCCGAGGCGGTTCTGACCCCTGACCTGCTCGAGCCGGTGGAGCGCGTCGACGCGGTCGTGTCCGGCACCGAGCTCGGCCTCGAACTGGCCGAGGAGCTGACGGCGTTGGAGCCATGCGGGATGGGCAACCCGGCCCCGCGGCTGCTCGTGCCCGGCGCCCGGTTCGGAGACGTGCGGACGATGGGGGAGGGGCGCCATGCCCGGTTCTCGGTCAGCTCCGGCGGCGTCCGGGCCCGCGCCGTTGCGTTCGGCTGCGATGGCCGGGTGGCCGACGACCTCGAGCGGCCCCAGGACGCCACGTTCCGGCTGGAGCGAAACAGCTGGAATGGTGCCGTCGAGCCCCGGCTGGTGCTCCGCCACGCCCAGCCGTGCCGGCCCGGGGAGATCGCGGTGCTCGACCATCAGGCCGACTACCTGGCCGCGGTGCTGGCCCACGTCGACGCACCCACCGAGCCACCCGCCGCCGGCCACCCGGGCGGGCGGGTCATCGTCGACCGCCGGGGCCATAGCCCGCTGACCGCCCTGTGTGACGCGGCGGCCGCCGGCGAGCCCGTGCTGGCCGTCTGCGCGGACGTTCCCCGCCGGCTGGCCGGCCTGCGCGAGCGGGTCGGTGGTTTCGCCCTCGCCTCGTATGGCCACCTGGAGCACCACCCGGCTGCCATTTCGGGTTTTCGGTACATCGTCGCGCTCGATCCGCCGTCCGGCGCGGCCTCGGCGGCGATCCTCCGGGCCGGGGACGGCGTGACCGCGCTGGCCTGGGGCGACCCTGAGCTACGCTTTGCTCAACAGATACTCGAGTTGGAGTACGGACTCCGTGCTTCGCTCGCCGCCTTCTATCGAGCCCTCCGGGCGCGGGAGCAGGCGGCCGGCGGGGAGCTCGAGCGCCTCCTTCGCGGCGATGGTCCGCACAGCCGATCGGCCCAGCTGGCCGGACGGATGGTACGGGTGTTAGCGGAGTTGGAGCTCGTCAGCCTCGACCGGGATCTGCCGGCTCTGGCGATTGCGGGCCGGGCGCCGACCGCGCTCGATCGCTCGCCGTCGTTCAGGGTCTACGCGCAGCGATACGAGGACGGCAAGCGATACCTGAGCAGCGTAAATCTCCGAGCAGGCGCCTGAGCCGGGCGAAGGGCCGCAACGACGCGCCCGCCAAGGACGCCGTCGCGCCGGCCGCCCAGGCGGCCCCGGCCGCCCAGGCGGCCCCGGCCGTGCTGGCCGGCGAGCGCCTGAAGGTCGACGGGCTCAGCCACGTCGTCTCGCCGGTCGAGCTGCCGGCAGAGGAGCGGGCCGACCTCTCGGCCTCCGAGCAGCGGCTGCTCGCCGACCTGTTCGCCATTGTGGAAGAGCACGCCGACCAGGCGGCGCTCCCCATCGACCGTGAGCGCGTCGAGGCCGCGTTCGCCTATGCCTGCCGCCACCATGCCGACCAGCGGCGGCTCTCCGGCGAGGAATTCATCATCCACCCGGTCGGCGTGGCCAAGATCTGCGCCGGCATGCGGCTGGACACCGAGACGCTGTGCGCGGCGCTGCTGCACGACACCGTCGAGGACACCAGTGCCTCGCTGGAGGAGGTGGGCGAGACGTTCGGCGAGGAGGTCGCCGGCCTCGTCGACGGCGTCACCAAGCTCACCGGGCTGACCTTCCAGTCGCACGACGAGGCCCAGGCCGAGAACTACCGCAAGATGGTGGTGGCGATGGCCACCGACATCCGCGTGATCCTGATCAAGCTCGCGGACCGCCTGCACAACATGCGCACCATCGCGGCTATGCCCAAGCAGAAGCAGCTGGAGAAGGCCCGCGAGACGCTGGACATCTACGCGCCGATCGCCCACCGGCTCGGCATCCACGCCATCAAGTGGGAGCTGGAGGATCTGGCCTTCCAGACCCTGCACCCGCGCAAGTACAACGAGATCAAGGGGCTGGTCGCCCAGCAGCGCGGCGCGCGCGAGCGCTACGTCAACGAGGCGGGCGCGATCGTGGCCAAGGAGCTGACCGAGCTCGGCATCCACGCCGACATCTCCGGCCGCGCCAAGCACTTCTACTCCATCTACGCGAAGATGACCAAGAAGGGGCGCGAATTCAACGAGATCTACGACCTCACCGCGATGCGGGTGCTCGTCGACTCGGTCAAGGACTGCTACGGCACCGTCGGCGTCATCCACTCGCTGTGGAAGCCGCTGCCCGGCCGCTTCAAGGACTTCGTCGCGATGCCGAAGTTCAACATGTACCAGTCCCTCCACACCACCGTGATCGGGCCGGAGGGGCGGCCGCTGGAGATCCAGATCCGCACCCGCGAGATGCACGATCTGGCCGAGTTCGGGATCGCCGCGCACTGGATGTACAAGGAGGGCACCGGTGGGCGGGGTGAATTGCGCAACGGCGGGGACCCGGACGGCAAGCTCAAGTGGCTGCGGTCGCTCATGGACTGGCAGCAGGACATGGCCGATCCGCGGGAGTTCATGGAGACCCTCAAGGTCGACCTGTTCGAGGACGAGGTCTTCGTGTTCACCCCCAAGGGCGAGGTCAAGTCGCTGGCCGCCGGCTCCACGCCGCTGGACTTCGCCTACGAGATCCACACCGACGTGGGCCACCGCTGCGTGGGCGCCAAGGTCAACGGCAAGATCGTGCCGCTCTCCTACCAGCTGCGCTCCGGTGACATCGTGGAGGTCCTTACCTCCAAGCGCGAGCGGGGGCCGTCCCGGGACTGGCTGGCGCTGGTCAAGACGACCCGCGCCCGCAACAAGATCAAGGCCTGGTTCAAGGCCGAGTCGCGCAAGGACACCGAACACACCGGTCGCGAGCTGCTCCAGGACGCGCTGCGCAAGCAGGGCCTCCCGGCGCAGAAGCTGGTGGGCTCGCCGCTGCTGGCCGACGTCATCCGGGAGATGGGCTTTCGCAAGGGCGATGACTTCTACATTGCGCTCGGCGGGGCCAAGATCTCGGCCAACACCGTCGTCAACAAGGTCATGCAGCGTCTCAAGCAGGGCGAGGCGGCCGAGTCTGAGCCGACGGCGGCCGACGACCTGCTCCAGACCAACCGGCGCCGCAGCCGGCCGACGACCTCCTCGTCGAAGTTCGGGATCGCCGTC
Organism: Solirubrobacteraceae bacterium; assembly: GCA_051985625.1. Taxonomy (GTDB): domain Bacteria; phylum Actinomycetota; class Thermoleophilia; order Solirubrobacterales; family Solirubrobacteraceae; genus Palsa-465. The sequence goes on along the minus strand of JBPYFQ010000147.1, from coordinate 21,332 downwards.
GAGGGCATCGACGAGGTCATGCTGCGCCTGGCCAAGTGCTGCCGGCCGGTACCCGGGGACCCGATCGTGGGCTACATCTCCCTGGGCCGCGGGATCACCATCCACCGCGAGGACTGCCCCAACGTGGCGGTGCTCAAGAAGGACCCGGACCGCTTCACCACGGTCTCCTGGGACGGCGATGCCGAGACCTCGTTCCGCGTCGAGATCGAGGTCGACGGCTGGGACCGCCACCGCCTCCTGGAGGACATGTCGCGGACGTTCGCCGAGGCCGGGATCAACATCCTCGACGCCCGGTGCACCGTCAACCACCCGATGGTCAAGAACCGGTTCGTCGTCGAGGTGGGGGACACCCGCACGCTGGACCAGGCGATCAACCGCCTGCGCAACATCGACGCGGTGTTCGACGCCTACCGGGTCACCCCGGGCGGCTGATCGCGCTCCGGCGGGGCGCGGCCCGCGCCGGTCAGCGGCCGGTGTGATGGTGGCCCCTGGGCGGGCGGCCGGTGCGCCGGCGGCTGAGGCGGTCGGCTGACCGCCACGTGCTGCACCTCCGCCCGCGGCAGCTTGGTCATCACGATCGCCTCGCCGGGCTCCAGGCGCTTGATCACGTTGGGGTGCACGACGTAGCGCTCGGCCGCCCGCCGGGTCCCGCGGCTGCCGCGGCCGGCCCCCAGCGGGCCGCCGATCGTCCGGGTCTCCTCCCAGTAGCGCTCGGTCCCGGCCATCTGGGCCACCAGCTCGGCCGACCCCGGCACGTCCTGGCGGTGGATGATCTTGACGCCGACAATCCCGACCATCTGCTCGGAGAACCCCCGACCGGCGCGCTCCAGATCGGCCATCTCCTGAGTCGCCAGCAGCACACGCACCCCGGACTCGCGCCCGCGGGCCACCAGCGACAGCACGTTGTCGTTGTCCAGGGCCGAGAACTCGTCGATGGCCACCGTCGCCGGTCGCAGCGGGCCCCCGGGGCCCGGGGCCGCGCTCGCCTGCGCACGGGACGCGCTCTGCGCGGCGCCCGCCGCGGTCAGCTGCGCCCCGGTCACGCCCCCCGCCGCGCCCAGCCGCGCTCCGGTCACGCCCCCCGCCGCGCCCAGCCGCGCTCCGGTCGCGCTGACCAGGTCCTGGATCACCAGGGTCCCCAGCTGGGCGGCCAGCTTCCCATAGACGCTGGAGTTGAGGCTGAACAGGATGACGTCGCCGCCCTCCAGGCCGGCCCGCAGGTCGATCGCCGAATCGGCGGGCCCGGGGCGCAGATACGGCCCGGCGCAGGACTCGCTGAGCAGCGCCAGCCGGGTGCCGAGGCCGCGGACGGCGCTCAGCTGGTCGCCGGTCAGGCCGGCCAGGTAGTCCTGGACCCGTTCGGCCTGCGGGCCGGGGACGCCGCGCAGCAGGGCGGCGACCCGGAGCGGCTCCATCAGCGCCACCACCTCGTGCAGCTGAGGCGGCCGGTCCGGGCGGGCCGCCTGCAGCACGCCCAGCACGGTCTGGACGTACCGCTCGGCCGCGCGCATGTAGTGCGGCTCGGTGAAGCGCTCGCTGGAGATCAGCTTGTCCTTCAGCGAGGTGGGGTTCCCATGGGCGAGCGGGTTCCAATGGCCCGGGCCGTCCGGGGTCCAGACGCGCAGGCCCCGTCCGGCGGCCTCGGCCGCCGCCCGCAACTGGGCCGCGAAGCCGGGCGAGCCCTTCATGTCGATGGCGATCACGGCCTGACCGCTTCGGATCTGCGCGTCGAGCACGGTCAACAGCGTGGTCGACTTGCCGGCTCCGCTCGCGCCCACGATCAGCGAGTGCGCCGCCAGCTGGGGATCGCCCAGGGCCACGGCACGGCCGCGGCCGTCGGTGCCGAGCACGACCCGTCCGTCCGCGCACCCCGCCTCGCCGCGCTCCCGCCTGCGTTCCCGCCACTGTCCCGCCGCCCGCCGCACGGCGGGTGTCAGCATCGCCACCGCGCCGCCGGCCAGCAGTCCGGCGGCGATCGGGACCGACGGGGCCACGAGGACCGCGGCCCACAGTGCGAACGACAGGTACCGGCGGGCGTGGACGTGGGTCATCGGGCGGCCTCGGCGGGGCGCCGGGCACCCGGTGGCCGCTCGGCGGGACGGCTGGCACCAGGCGGCGGCTCAGCACTGCGCCCGGCAGCCCGTGACCGGTCAGCGGCGCGGCCGGCGGAGCCCGCCCGATCCGCTCGTCCTGTGACGACGCGCTGGACGCGGATCAGCCGCTGCGCGCCGACACGCGCGGCCGACCGCTGTATCTCCTGCCCCACCCGCGGCCGATCCACGAGGTAGACGACCCGGTCGATCCGCCGGTCGGCCGCATAGGCGGCCAGGATTCCCTCCCGGCGGACCCGCGGCTTCCCCGTCAACTCCAGCTCGAAGGCGATCCGGTGCCCGGTCTCGGTGACGATCACCATGTCCGGGTAGTGGAGACGCTCGCGGCCGCCCGGGCCGGGGCCGCCGAGCCGCACCCCGTGGCGCGGCCGCTGGCCGATCGCCTCGCCCTCGGGCCGGCGGCCGTCGTCGGAGCGCATGCGTCGCTCAGAGACCACCGCCCGCACCGGACCAAAGCGGCCCCGCTGCGCTGCCACCATGAGCCAGCCAAGCACCAGGTCGTGGTCATACACGCCGAGGCTGGGCGGGCGCGGCGCCGGCAGGTCGCTGCCGATCGTCCGCAGGCCCGCTCCGGAGATCCGATAGGCGACCGGCTCGCCCGCCAGCGTGGGGTGGCGGCGCAGGTGGCCGGCCTCGGCCAGCGCGCGCAGCCGAGTCCCCGCAGTCGTCACGCTCACGCCCAGCAGGGCCGCCGGCTGGGCAGCGATCACGAACCGGTGCTCGGCGGCGAATGCGAGCATGCGGCGGTCGCGCTCGGTGATCAGGACGGTGGGGGTGTCCACACCGAGCAAGAGCCCGGGAGAGCGCCCGTTTCACCCCGGCCGCGGGGGCTTTGGGGGATTTCTGGGCCCATACGGGAGAAGTCGCCCGAGACCCCCGGTCCGGGGCCCGGGGCGCGGGCGGTCAGCGCCCCGGATGGGGCAGCGAGCCGGTGTCGACCACCTGGAAGTCCCGTCCGGTCAGCCGGCCGAGCGTGTGTAGGGCCGAATCGCTCCAGCGGCGATCCGGCGCGCCGGAGATGAACCAGGGGCTGCCGTTGTCGGCCAGGATCATCCCGTAGCGCTTTAACGCCTGGGCGACGATCCGCGCCTGGTAGGGGAGATGGGAGATGTCGACGCTGGCCTTCAGCCGCACGCGCAGGCCCATCGGCGGGGCGAACGGCCCGGTGCAGGAGGCAGCCTGGTGTCGGGCCGGGTAGACATAACGCGGGCCGGTGCATGGCGCGGTGAAGCGCAGGGCGTGGTCGATGGCGCCCGCGGCCACCTCGCGGTAGCGGGCCAGGCCCGGCAGGATGGGCAGCCCGGCGGCGTCGGCCGACGTCCAGCCGGCCGGGCGCAGGCGATCCGAGCCGAGGTGGAAGATCGCCCCAGAGCCGGCGGTCCAGGACTTCCCGTTCCGGTGCGGGTAGGCGGCGAACAGTTCGTAGTCGGTGCACGTGCTGCGGTCCAGGACGATCACGTGGCGGTCGCCGGAGGAGCGCGCCCCGCCCTCAATCGGGACGCGCGGAGGCAGGGGGTAGGCGTGGCCATCGGACTCCGAGGCGTAGTGGAAGCGGACCGGGACGCGGCGGGTGCGACGGGACACGACGGCGAACGGGATGCCGTTGGGAGCGCCGTCCCAGACCGTCCCGAAGTCGGGGTGCACCGGCGCACCGACCCCGAGCCGGGCGATCAGCCGGGCCGAGTCCCGCGCCACGGGCAGCCGGTCGACGCGCTGGTTCCACGGGTTGTCGGCCGGGAGGATCCGGCACCCGGCGATCCTGGGCCCGGCGGGCCCGGTCGCCTGCGACAGCCCACCCCCGGCCAGGAGCACCACGGCGCCCAGCACGACGGCTCGGACCGGCAGGCGCCGAGAGCGCATCATCCCGAAACCGCCGTCAGGAGACGACGAGCATCCCCTGGGGCAGCACCTCGAACACCGCCTCGTGTACCTCCCCGATGTAGTCGCCGTCGACCTGGAGGGGCAGAGCCCGCTCGTCGGCCGAGGCGATCCGCAGCCGGTGCAGCCCGGAGAAGCCGTGGACGCGGCGGTGGCGGACGAGGCGGAAGCGCTTGGACAGGGCCCGCCAGCTCACCGTCAGCACGTCGATGGGCGAGGCCCGCCGCAGGATGACGCCGGCCAGGTCGCCGCTGTCCAGTTTCGCGCCCTCGCCCATGTGGACCGGGCGATTGCCGAAGAACGTGTACGGCTCGGCGTTCTGGATGATCGCGGTCACGCCAGCCATGCGCTCGTTGCCGAGCTCGGCCTCGAGGCGCGGGGGGCGGATGAGGTAGTGGCGGTTGAACGTCTGGACCCCGGTCCAGGCGTAGTACCACTCGCCGACACGGGCCTTGAGGCGCGGGTGGGCGTCGACGCGCTCCACGACGCCGGCGTCCAGTCCGATCCCCGCCGAGAACAGGAAGTAGCGGTCGTTCACCCGGCCGACATCGACGCGGCGCGGATGCCAGTCGTGAGAGATCCCCAGCAGGTGCTCGGTGGCGTCCACGACGTCGGTGGGGAGCCCCAGCATGCGGCAGTACACGTTCGTCCGCCCGCCGGGCAGGGGAAACAGCGGGGTCTGCGATCCGACGAGGCCGTTGGCCGCCTCGTTGACGGTCCCGTCGCCGCCGAAAGCGACGACCACGTCATAGCCCTCGCGGGCGGCCTCGCGGCACAGCGCGGTGGCGTGGCCGCGCGCCTCCGTGTCGACCGCGTGGACGTCATAGCGACCCCGCAGCGCGTAGATGACCAGGTTCCTCAGCCGGTCCGAAACGGTCGTCGCGTACGGGTTGACGATGACGAGCATCCGCCGTTGCGGCGCGTCGGCGCCATCGAGGCCGAGAATCGCCTCGAGGCGGGCCAGGGGGTCGGACGAGGCGGTCGCCATCTCAAGCAGTTGTCAACACCGGGGTGAGGCGGGCGTTACGCCGGGTGCCACGGGGCCTACCACCCGGGACCGGCCGCCGCCGATGAACAGTTATACTGCCAAGCTACATAGCAGTACGCATCCAGAGGGGTGGAGGGATATGGCCCTACGAAGCCCCGGCAACCTCCCGCAAGGGAACAGGTGCCAATTCCATTCAGGCTCCAAACGACAAGGCCTGGGAGATGTGGCAAGGCGGTTCTCCGTATGACCTCCGACCACTGACCCCGGCGGAGGTTTTTTCACATATGCCGCCAGAGTCTCTTCGCTGCAAGGAATGCCAGACGGTCTACGACCTCGACGCGCGCTACGTGTGCGAGCGTTGCTTCGGCCCGCTGGAGGTCGCCTACGCCGAGCTTGACGGGGCCGACCCCGCCGCGTTGCGCCGCCGGATCCAGGCGGGCCCGCACTCGCTGTGGCGCTACGGGGACTTCCTCCCGGTCCAGGCCCCACGGGACGGGGTGCTCCCGGCCGGCTGGACGCCGCTGCTGCGCGCCGACCGTCTCGCCGAGCGCCTCGGGCTGAAGGAGGTCTGGATCAAGAACGACGCCGCCAACCCGACGCATTCGTTCAAGGACCGGGTCGTGTCGGTGGCGCTGGCCCGCGCCCGCGAGCTCGGGTTCGAGACGATCGCCTGCGCGTCGACCGGCAACCTGGCCAACGCGGTGGCCGCCCATTCGGCCGCCGCCGGCCTGGACTCCTACGTGTTCATCCCGTCGAACCTGGAGGAGCAGAAGGTGCTCGCCACCGGGGTGTACGGGACGAACATCGTGGGCGTACGCGGCAACTACGACGACGTCAACCGCCTGTGCACCGAGCTGTCCGGCGAGCACGAGTGGGCGTTTGTCAACATCAACATGCGCCCGTACTACGCCGAGGGCTCCAAGACGCTCGCGTTCGAGACCGCCGAGCAGCTGGGCTTCGAGCTCCCGGACCGCGTGGTGGCGCCGATCGCCTCCGGCTCGCTGTTCACGAAGATCGCGCGCGGGTTCGAAGAGTGGGTCGAGGCCGGCCTCCTGGAGGGGAAGCTGCCGGTGTTCAACGGCGCTCAGGCGGCCGGATGCTCTCCGGTGGCGACCGCGTTCGCCGACGGGCAGGACTTCTGCCGCCCGGTCAAGCCCGACACGATCGCCAAGTCGCTGGCGATCGGCAACCCGGCCGACGGGCCCTACGCGCTCGACCTGGCCCGGCGCAGCGGGGGAGGGATCGACTCGGTGACCGACGAGGAGATCCGCCAGGGGATCCGTCTGCTTGCCCAGACGACCGGCATCTTCACCGAGACGGCCGGTGGCGTGACCACCGCGGTGCTCGCCAAGCTGGCCGAGCGCGGCGACATCGACCCGGCGGAGCGGGTCGTCGTCTACATCACCGGCGAGGGGCTGAAGACGCTGGACGCGGTGAGGGGGTCTTTCGAGACGTGGGAGATCGACCCGACCGTTGAGTCGTTCGAGAGCGCAAGCCGGCGCGTCGGCGCGCTCGCCTAAGATTGGCGCGGCAATGGCCGTTTCAGTGAAGATCCCAACCCAGCTCCGGGCCGCCACCGAGGGCGAGTCGCAGGCCAGCGTCGACGGGTCGACTGTCGGCGAGGTGCTCGACGCCCTGTACGAGCGGTTCGGCGAACTGCGCAGCCGGATCGCCGAAGACGGCGGGCTGCGCCGGTTCGTGAACGTCTACGTCGACGGCGAGGACATCCGCTTCCTCGACGGTCTCGACACCGAGGTCAAGGACGGCGACGAGGTGACCATCCTCCCCGCCGTCGCCGGCGGATAGGGCGCGTGTCGCGGCGCCGCGCCGGACGCCAATGTCTCCGGCGCGGCGCCGTGGCATCGAACCCCGGCGATGGGGCAAAAATAGAGGGCCGCCTTCGATCCGAGATTTGGAGTACAGCCCGGTCCCGGCGTTGGTGGCGAGACCACCGCTGCTTCTGGGAACCCCAACCCAGAGGAGGAACGACCCCCACCCACCAAACGTACGTTCACCCCGTGGCGCGATCAAGGGGGGGAAACCCGCGGATCTTCCGGTACAGGCACCGCTCGGGGACGCCTGGCGTGTGGATCCGACCTGCGCTCGACGGGCGTGCCCGCGAATCTAGCCGCTGATCCCCAGGCCCTGAGCGCCGGTCGCGGACGCCGTTAGGCCGACCGGGCAGCTGACCCCGGTTCCGGTCAGCCCGCAGTACCCCCACGGATTTTTCTCCAGATACTGCTGGTGGTAGTCCTCGGCGTAGTAGAAGGGGCAGCCGGATGACTCGTGCGCGGCCTGGTCAAGCGAGGCTGGAGGCCGAGCAGGCCGCGAGCACGAGGTGGCGATCTGGGTGCTGATCTCCGGATAGCCGTGGGCTCGAAGCTGCCCGGTATAGGCGGCCCGAGAGGCCTCCGCCAGGCGTCGCTGCTCCTCGGTCTGGCACAGGATCACCGACCGGTACTGGGTGCCGACGTCATTGCCCTGCCGCATGCCCTGGGTGGGGTCATGGTTCTCCCAGAACAGCTTGAGGATCTGTTCGTAGGACGTCTGGGCCGGGTCGAACACCACCAGGACGACCTCGGCGTGCCCGGTGCTCCCGCTGCACGCCTCCTCGTAGGTGGGGTTGGGCGTGTAGCCACCGGCATAGCCGACGGCCGTGGTGTAGACGCCCGGGGCCTGCCAGAACACACGTTCGGCACCCCAGAAGCACCCCATCCCGACGACTGCCTGCTCGAGGCCCTCGGGGAACGGCCCCTTGACCTGCGTTCCGAGCACCGTGTGGCGATCGGCCACCGGCATCTGCTTATCCCGGCCGGGGAGCGCCCGGTCCGGGTCGATCATCTTGGTCTTGGCGTGCAGCCCAAACATGTCGTGAAGCGTAGTGACGGCTACACCGATCCTCGGGTCGTGAGGGGCCACTAACTGGGGCCCTCGGCCTCGCCGCTCACCCGCCGGATCTTCTCGATCGCCGCTCGCAGCAAGCGCGACACCTGCATCTGCGAGGTGCCGATCCGGCCGGCGATCTCCGACTGGGTCATGTCCCGGCCGAAGCGCAGGTACAGGATCATGCGGTCGGACTCCGACAGCGTCTCGACGCCCTTGGCGATCATCGTCAGGTACTCGGCCTGCTCCAAGCGCTCATCCTCGGCGCCGAGCACGCTGGCCAACTGCGGGACGCCGGCCTCGTCGTCCTCGGACCCGTGCTCCAAGGGCGTGGCGTGGCGCGCGTGGTAGGCCTCGATCGCGTCCAACGTCTGCTCCTCGGTCGCGTCCAACGCCTCGGCCAGTTCGGACAGCGACGGGGAGCGTCCCAGTCGGCCCGACAGCTCCTCGGTCTTGCTGGCCAGCTCCAGGGCACGCTCCTTGACGCCGCGGGGAACGTGCACAGCCCAGCCGCTGTCGCGGAAGTAGCGCTTGAGCTCGCCGAGCATCGTCGGGGTGGCGTAGCTGGTGAACGCGAAGCCGCGGTCAGGGTCAAACCGCGAGATCGCCTTGAGCAGGCCGACCATCGCGACCTGGGTCAGGTCCTCCAGCGGCTCGCCTCGGGAGGCGTACCGGCGGGCGACGCTGCGGGCCAGCGGTTCGAAGCGGCGCACGATCTCCTCGAGCAGCACCGGATCGTGCGCGCTGGTGTGGCGGCGCAGCAGTTCCTCTGTGGACAGGCTGCCCACGGGCTCGTGTTCAGCGCTCACTCGGGTGGCGGGCATCGTCCCGGTGCCTGTGGCTTCGGATGGGTCACGCAAACCTCCGTACAAAAGATGTACGACGGTCTGCATCGGCCGGAATCCGCCGAGAGCCTCCCATCGTGCGACACCATGGACCGGGTCGCACCGATCAGGCGCTTCCCGGACCGGTGACTATACCTGCGCCGACGGCGGTGCGAGCCGCCTCGCCGCTGCGAACATTAGTCAGATATCTAGAGAGTTCTCGTGGTCGGCGCCTTCGGACGAGAGCACGAACACCTCGGTCTGGAAGTTGTGCTCCAGGTCGTTGGCGCTCATGAACGACCGGACGCGGCGACCGGTGATCTCCTGAACGGCGGCGATCATCGCCTCCGCCATGGAGTCCTGGAGTCCGACCCGCCCGGCCACCACGAGCATTTCCTTGTCATTCTCGCTCAGCGTCTGCTCGGCCTGTGTGAACCCGCCCTCCAGCAGGCACACGACCAGATCACCGTCGATCGTCGTCCGCGAGTTCGTCGGGCCACGGCCAATGAACTGCTTGTGGAGCCGCGAGATCGCGTTGGAGATCTCGAGCGCCCGAGAGGCGATCCGCTCCGATGTGGACTCCTCCCCGTTGAGGAGCATGTCCGGCTGGGTGTTCTGATCGCCCATGCAAAGGTCCTCTGGTGAACGCGGGATTCTAGCCCTCGGGGATGCCCGGACGTCACGGCCGCCCAATTTCGCGCCGGACCGGGGTAGTCGCAGTGCGAGATGATTCAGGCGCTATTGCCGCTCCGCCAGCCACCGCGCGACCATCCTCAAATCGGCCACGAACGCGTCCATCGCTGCCGCGCGCTCGCCCTCGTCGCGCTCGCGCAGGATCGCCGACGGATGGGTCGTCAGCGTGACCAGGTCGGCGAGGTCGGAGTCGATCGGCCGCCCGCGATCCCGTCCCACCCGCACCTGCGAGCCGAGGAGCGCGTGCGCCGCAGTGGCGCCGAGGCAGACGAGCGCCTCGGGCCTGACGAGGGCAAGCTCGGCGTCAAGCCACGGCCGGCACGCTGCGATGTGGACGCGCTCCGGGGTCTGGTGGATACGGCGCTTGCCCCGCAACCGGTAGCGGAAGTGCTTGACCACGTTCGTCACGTACGCCTCACGGCGCGGGATGGCGGCCCGCTCCAGGCCCTGATTGAGCACTCGGCCGGCCGGTCCGACGAACGGTTTGCCCTCGATGTCCTCACGGTCGCCCGGCTGCTCGCCGACGAGCATCAGCCGGGCCCGGCTGGGCGCCGGCCCGTCGCCCAGGATCGGCTGCGTGGCGCCTTCCCACAGCTCGCAGGCGGAGCAGCGCTGGATGGCCTCGCGCAGAGACGCAAACGTGAGGTGGGCCGGGACGGGCGCCGGCGCCGCGGCGGGATCGGACGGTGTCATCCGTTACCCCCGGGGGTACCCGGGCCGTGAAGCCGGCACTCATCGGCTGCAGCGGATGGAACTACCGAGACTGGCGCGGGACCTTCTACCCCGAGCGCGAACCGCAGCGCCGCTGGCTGGAACTGTATGCCGAGCGGTTCCGAACGGTGGAGGTCAACAACACCTTCTACCGGCTCCCGCGCCGCGAGGCGGTGGAGGGGTGGACCCGGCAGACCCCGGAGGACTTCACGTTCGCGGTCAAGGCCAGCCGGTACCTGACCCACATCAAGCGGCTCACTGATCTCGGCGACGGCATCGCCCGGTTCTACGACCCGCTCGAGCCTCTGATCGCAGCCGGGCGGCTGGGGCCGGTGCTGTGGCAGCTCCCCGCCAACTTCCACCGTGACGACACGCGTCTGGACGGCTGGCTGCAGGCCCTGCCCGACGGACTGCACACGATCGAGTTTCGCCACGAGAGCTGGTTCGCCGAGCCGGTGATGGCGGCGCTGCGGGCCCGGGGCGTGGCGCTGACGATCGGCGACCATCCCGAGCGTCCGTTCCAGACCCACGAGGCGACGGCCCCGTGGCGCTTCATCCGCTTCCACTACGGCGCCCGAGGGCGCGACGGGAACTACTCGGCGGCCGAGATCGACACCTGGGCCCGCCGGATCGGGCAGTGGCGGCGCCGGACGACGGTCTACGCCTACTTCAACAACGACTGGCGGGGGTTCGCGCCCGCCAACGCGCTGCTGCTGGCGCGCAAGCTGAACGTCAGCCCGACAGGCCGGCCGACGCCCGGGTGACAGGGATCCTGAAGCGTGCCTCGACTGCCTCGGCGTCGAGGTCCTCGCGGTAGCGTTGCTCGGTCTCCGGGTGGGTGAACACGACGATCCGGTCGGCCGGGAACGTCTTGAGCGCGTCCTCGATGGCGTCGGCCGTCGAGCTCTCCCCGGTGTCGGCCGTGGCGGCCACGCCGTCGTCGCTCAGCGCCTTCAGGCTCTCCCGCCGGACCTGCTCGGCCCGCGCGATGGCGTCGTCGGCATCCGACAGCCAGAAGCGCAGCGCGCTCTTGTGCAGCGCCGGGGCGACGACCATCACCTCGGCGTCCTGCGGATCGGTCCCGCCCGGGAGCGCATCGCGCAGCTGATCGGCGGACACCGGCTCGGTGGTGACGACGAGGATCCGCACGTGAGGATGCCTACCCGGCGCCCGCCGTCGGTATGCACCCCGGTCGTCAGGACGAGTACAGGTCGTCGAAGCGGTCCGCGTAGCGCTCGTTGACCACCGCCCGCTTCACCTTCAGCGTCGGGGTCAGCTCGCCGTCCTCGATCGACAGGTCGCGCTCGAGGATGACGAACTTCTTGATCTGCTCCACCTTGGCGTACTGGGCGTTGGCCCGGTCGAGTTCATCCTGGACGAGCGTGCGCACCTCCTCGGCGGACGCCAGCGCGGTCAGGTCCTCCGGCAGCCCCTGCTCGGCCGCCCAGGGGAGGATCTCGTCGGCGTCGAGGGTGATGAGCGCCACCGGGTACGGGCGGCGGTCGCCGTGCATGACGGCCTGGGAGATGAAGCGCGACTGCTTGAGGTCGTTCTCGATGTTCGACGGCGTGAGGTTCTTGCCGCCCGCGGTGATGATGATGTCCTTCTTGCGCCCGGTGATGGACAGGAAGCCGTCCTCGTCCAGGGAGCCGACGTCGCCGGTGTGCAGCCAGCCGTCGATGATGGTCTCGGCGGTCGCCTCCGGGTTGCGCCAGTACTGCTCGAACACGCACGGGCCCCGCATGAGGATCTCGCCGTCCTCTTCGGCGATCCGGATCTCCACGCCCGGCATCGGGCGCCCCACGGTGCCGAAGCGCAACGCGTCGGGCAGATTGACCGTCCCCACGGCGGTCGTCTCGGTCATGCCCCAGCCCTCGAGGACGGTGACGCCGCAGGCGTAGAAGAACTCCAGGATCTCCGAGGCGATCGGCGCCGCGCCGGTCACCGCCTGCTTGACGTGGTTGCCGAACAGCCCGCGGACCCGGCCGTACAGCCGCTCCTCGGCCTGGTCGAATGCCGCCTGCATGTCCGCCGGCACATCGTCGCCGCGCTGGCGGAGGCGGCGCACCTCGGCGCCGAGCTTGACTGCCTGGTCGAAGCGCTGCTGGTCGTCGTCGCTGCCCTGGTCGCGCAGCTTCCTCGCGGCGGTGTAGAGCTTCTCGAACACGCGCGGGACCGACGGCACGTACGTCGGCTCCGTCTCGATCAGCTCGGCCAGGATCTGCGTGGTGTCGCCGCCGTAGTAGACGATCGTCGTGCCCTGGTCATAGGAAGCCAGCTGGGCGGTCAGGGCGAACGCGTGGGCGAGGGGCAGGTACAGGTAGGTGACCTCGGACTCGTCGATGATGCCGATCTGCTGGACCATCTCGCACACCGATATGGCGTTGCGATGGCTGAGCACCACGCCCTTGGGCTGCCCGGTCGTCCCCGACGTGTAGATGATCGTGTAGGCGTCGCCGGGGGTCAGCGCGGACTGGCGCAGCGCCAGCTCGCCTAGGTCGCGGGCCGCCGCGCGCGCCCGGAGGTCGTCAAGCGACAAGTCGCCCGCGCCCGGCTCGATCACGACGATCGTCTCCAGGTCCGGCAGCTCGCCGCGGACGGCCTCGATCTTGGCCGCCTGTTCGGCGTTCTCGCAAATCACCAGCCGCGTGCCCGAGTCGCCGAGCACCCACGCGCACTCGCGCGGGGAGTTGGTCGGATACACCGGGACGACGACGGCGCCCGCGGCCGAGATGCCGTAGCTGGCCATCGTCCACTCCCACCGGGTGTCGCCCAGGATCGCCACCCGGTCGCCGATCTCGATCCCCACGTCGGCCAGGCCCAGCGCGACCTCGGAGATCGCCTCCACCGCATCGCCATAGGTCAGTTCGCGCCACTCGCCGTCGACCTTGTGCCGGACCGCCCGGCGGTCGGCGAAGCGCTCGGCGGCCGACGCGGGAAGCGCGGCGACAGTGGCCGCGATGGCGCGCCGGCCTGATGTCGTGTCGGTCATGGTGTGGCCCTCCCTCTGTACCCGGATAACTCCCGCCCCAACTCTCGCATGAACCGCTGCCGGCGGCTACCTGCCACCCGTCTGCGGCAGGCCGTCGTCGGTCGCCGGGCGCGCTCCGGCCACGACCGAGCTCCAGAGCGTCACGTGCGGGCGCGGACGCGCGCGTGAAGAGGCGGCGCCGGCGCGGCCGGTGGCCAGCGCCTGCGTGGCCTCCGGGCTGGTGGCGAACCGCTGCAGCGCCAGGGCGGCAGGCAGCGCCCGGCCGAACCCCAACGTGCTGGCATGCCATATCTCCGGCACCGGGGTGCCCCGCACGTCGAGCCTGATCAGGGCCCGGCGGCGCAGCTCCGAGGCGACGAGCCCGGCCATGGCCACCACCACCCCGTCGCCTGCGGCGGCCCCCGCAATCGCCGCGGCGTGGCTGGTGTAGGAGCCCACGTCGCGTGGCTCCAGGCCGATCCGCGCCAACAGCAGCCCAGCGCCGGTCGCCGGCTCCACGCCCGGCGGGCCGACCAGCCACCGCTCGCCGTCCAGGTCCACCGGCCGGAGCGCCCGGCGCCCGGCCAGCCGGTGACCGGGCGCCGCCAGGACGACCAGGCGGGAGCGCAGGAACGGCACCGAGGCGATGGTGGCGGCCCGCTCCGGGGGCGGCGGGGGGCCGAGCGCGATGTCGGCGTGGCGGTGCTCGAGCATCTCGCCCAGGACGCCGGCGGGCGCGCTCTCGACCGACACCTCCAGCTCCGGGTCCCGGGCGCCGAACGCATCGATGAGCGGGCCGATGTGCTCAGACACAATTCCCGACACCGCCACCTGCATGAGCCGGGTCTGACCGGAGGACTCCGCCACCGACCGACGAGCCTGCTCGGCCAGGCCCAGGATCTCGGCCGCCAGCGCGGCCAGGCGGCGGCCCCCGGCCGTCAGCGCGATCCCGCGCCCGTCGCGCACAAACAGCTCGTCGCCGAGCTCGCGGCGCAGAGCGCCCACCGCCACCGAGACCGCCGGCTCGGTGACCCCGAGCTCGGCAGCGGCCGCCTTGACCGAGCCGAGGCGGGCCACCAGAACGAACGACTGAAGCTGGGCGAGAGTCATAAGTGATCGCTTAACCCCGGTTGCGCCCGCACATCTTCGTAACCACAATCCCTCAAAGCAAGCGGGTCCCGCCCCCGATCGACCGGCTGCAAGGAATCCAAGGAGAGGTCATACAAGTCCCGGCGCCGTTTGAATACGAGCGCGCCACGAGCGTCGAGCACGCGCTGGAGCTTCTGCGCGACTGGGGACCCGAGGCGCGGATCCTGGCCGGCGGCCACTCGCTGCTGCCGATGATGAAGCTCCGGCTGGCCACGCCGCAGTACCTGATCGACATCGACGGCCTGGCCGGCGACCTCGGCTACATCCGCGAAACCAGCCCGCCCGCCCACGAGATCCGGATCGGCGCGATGACCCGCCACCGCAAGCTGCTGGAGTCGCCGCTGCTGGCCCGCGAGGCGGCCATCTTCACCGACGCCGAGCGCGTCATCGCCGACCCGGTGGTGCGCAACCGGGGCACGATCGGCGGCGCGCTCTGCCAGGCCGACCCGGCCGAGGACCTGAGCGCCGTGTGCGCCGCGGTCGGCGCCCGCATGGTCATCCGCGGCACCGACGGCGAGCGCATCGTCGACATGGACGAGTTCCACGTGGGGCCGTACCGAACCGCCGTCGCCGACGATGAGCTGCTGGTGGAGATCCGCGTCCCGCGGCGCCCCCGGGCCGGGAGCGCGTATGAGAAGGTGGCGCGCCGGGTGGGCGACTGGGCGGTGGCCGCCGCCGGCGCCGCGCTCAGCCTGAACGACCGCGGCCGCATCGACACCGCCGGTGTCGCGCTCGCCGCGGTCGGCGGGGAGATCGCCTGTGCCGGCGCGCAAGCCGAGCTGCGCGGGGAGGCGCCGAGCGACGAGCTGTTCGAGCGAGCCGGCCGCGCCGCGGCCGCGGCGTGCTCCCCGGTCGCCGACCAGCGGGGTTCGGCCGAGTACAAGCGCCACGTCGCCGGGGTGCTCACCACCCGGGCGCTCCGGCGCGCGGCCGCCCGGGCGCAGGAGGCCGGTGCCTGATGCAGGTCGCGCTCAGCGTCAACGGCGAGGAGCACGTCTGCGAGGTGGAGCCGCGCACGCTGCTCGTCCACTTCCTGCGCGACGAGCTGGGCCTGACCGGCACCCATTGGGGGTGTGACACGTCCAACTGCGGGACGTGCGTGGTGCTCATGGACTCGGAGCCGGTCAAGTCATGCACGGTGCTGGCCGCCACCGCGTCGGGGCACCAGGTGCTGACCGTGGAGGGCCTCGAGGTCGACGGGCGGCTCGACCCGGTGCAGGAGGGCTTCAAGGCCGAGCACGGGCTGCAGTGCGGCTTCTGCACGCCCGGGATGCTGCTGACCGGCCGGGCCCTGCTCGACGCCAACCCGGACCCGACCGACGAGGAGATCCGCACCGCGATCTCCGGACAGATCTGCCGCTGCACCGGCTACACGACGATCGTGCGGGCGATCCGGTGGGCGGCGGAGCGGGAGAGAGAGATCAACAACCAGGAGGTGGTGTGAATGGCTCTGGTGGTCGCTGCCTCGAGCGGCTGGACGATCGGACTCATACTCGGCATCGTGGTGACGCTCGTCGCCGCCGCGATCGTCGTCACGATCGTCTGGCTGGCGACCCGGATCGCGCGGCAGGCCGAGACGGCCGTGGCCGGCGTGGAGCGGGTGCGCGCCCAGACCGACGCGCTGAGCGGGGTTGGCCGGATCAACGACTCCGGCGTGCGGATCCTGCACTCGGCGCGGGCCCTGCGCAAGGTGGCGGTGGGCAAATGACCCCCGCCTTTGCCGCGCTGTCCAACCACGGTGCCTGGGGCATCGCGCTGATCATCGGCCTGCTCGCCGCGCTGGCGGTCGCGGCGCTTCTGGCCATCCTCATTCGCACCGTCACCGAGATCGACCGGTCAGCCACGGCGCTGCTTGACGTCGCCGGCCGGGTCGCGTCCAACACCGCCCACATCCCGCAACTCCAGGCCACGGCGCCGGTCCTGGGCCAGATCGTCGACGAGGCGGTCATCCAGGACGGCTACATGAACGCGCTCACCGACGGATACGGGGGTACGGCGGCATGAGTTCCACCACGCTGACCATCCTGACTGTCATCCTGGCGCTCATCGTGGTCGGGGTGCTGGCCGCGGCCCTGATCGTGATCCGGGACCGGCTCGCCTCCACCTCGCGGACGCTGGCGACGCTGGCCGGCGCGCTGGAGACGGTCGAAGCCGAGCACCTGCGACCGCTCGAGCCCGCGGTCAAGGCGATCAACGCCCAGTTCGACGTGATCGTCTCCGCCCTGCCCGGGATCGCCGCCAAGGCGGCGGTCGTGGCCGAGAGGAGGCCGCAATGATCCTGGAGTGGATCGGCGACGCGATCCTGCTGCTCGTGGTGCTGCCGGTCGTCGTCTACCTCCTGCGAGGGGTGCTTGACGCGACCCGGGGCATCGCCGGCAGCACGGACCGGATCGCCGCCGCGGCGCAGCGCGGATCGGCGGACCTGGACGCCGCCGGGCTGCTCATGACGACCCGGGACCAGGTGGGCAAGACGATCGCGGCGGCCGCCGACTACGGCGGATCGCTCGACGTGATCCTCGACGACGCGGAAGGAGCGTGACGCCATGCCGGCAGCCGGAGTGGTGCTGATCCTGGCGGTGGTGCTGATCGTGGCCGCCGTCGTCTACTACCTGGTGTCCACGATTCTCGGGCTGCGCAGCATCACCGCCAGCCTGGACCGGGCGATCGCCGGGGTGGGCGGGATCATCGAGAAGAGCGCGCCCGTCGAGGAGATCGTGAACGACATCAACTCCAGCCTCGACGCCGGCGTCGACCTGCTGGAGGGACTGCTGGTCAAGAAGGCCGGGCTGACCGACGCGGTCGGGCTGATCGACGGCCTGTACCCGGGCGCCGCCGCGGCCGGCCTGCGCAATTTCCCGGACAGCCGCGACATCCACGCCCCGCGGATCTCCGAGGTCTACACGCGCGGGACGCTGACGCTCGCCCGGCTGGGCCGGGAGGCGCCGGTGGCCGTCGCCTCCCCCAACGGCCCGGCGATTCGCAACCCGGTGTATGGGAGCGCGGCGGCCCGGGCCCTGTACCCCGAGATCCGCCAGAGCCGGCCGAAGCTGATGCCGCGCTCGCCGGTCATCGGCACCGACGCGCCCGAGGTCTACGTGCCCGACGAAGAAGTCGGCCGCCCGCGCAAGCGGATGCCGGTCGCCGACACGGAGAGGAGCTGACTGGAACCGTGCAGACCCCAGCCCCATTCGACTACGAGCGCGCCAGCAGCGTGGAGGGAGCGATCGCCTCGCTCGCCCGGCACGGCGGCGACGCGCGGATCATCGCCGGCGGCCACAGCCTGCTGCCGATGATGAAGCTCCGGCTGGCCCAGCCGGAGCACCTGATCGACATCAACGACCTGTCCGAGCTCTCCTACATCCGCGTCGAGGACGACGAGATGCGGATCGGGGCGCTCACGCGTCACGCCGACCTGCTCGACTCCGACTTGCTGGCCGAGCACTTCCCGGCATTCCGCGACGCCGAGCGGGTGATCGCCGATCCGGTGGTGCGCAACCGCGGCACGATCGGCGGATCGCTGTGCCAGGCCGACGCCGCCGAGGACCTCAGCTCGGTGTGCTCGGCGCTCAAGGCCCAGGTCGTCGTCCGCGGCGTCTCGTCGGAACGGGTGGTCGACATGGACCTGTTCCACGTCGGTCCGTACACCACCGCGGTCGGCGAGGGCGAGATGGTCTGCGAGGTCCGGCTCCGCATCCGGCCGGGGGCGGGCAGCGCCCACGAGAAGGTGGAGCGCCGAGCCGGCGACTGGGCGATCGCCGCGGCGTCGGCTGCGGTCTGGGTCGACGGCGGCACGATCGCCGACGCCGGCGTGGCGCTCAGCGCGGTCGGTCCCACGACCGTTCACGTGATGCGCGCCGAGGAGCTCGTGCGCGGCCAGAGCCCGTCCGAGGAGCTGTTCGCCCAGGCCGGGCAGATCGCCGCCGAGGACTGCTCGCCGGCGGCGGACGGCCGCGGGCCCGTCGATTACAAACGCCATCTCGCCGGGGTGCTGACCCACCGAGCCCTGCGCCGGGCGACCGCCCGCGCGCTGCATCAGGAGGCCTAGATGAACGTCACGCTGAACATCAACGGGCAGCCGGTGACGCGCGACGTCGAGCCGCGCCAGTTGCTGGTGCACTTCATCCGCGACACGCCGGGGCTGACCGGGACCCACTGGGGCTGCGACACATCCAACTGCGGCGCCTGCGTGGTGCTGATGGACGGCAAGCCGCTGAAGTCGTGCACGACGCTGGCGGTCATGTGCGAGGGCCATGAGTTGCGCACCGTCGAGTCGCTGGAGGTCGACGGCCGGCTGGACCCGGTCCAGCTCGGCTTCCATGAGAAGCACGCCCTGCACTGCGGGTTCTGCACGCCGGGGATGCTGATGACCAGCCGCGCGTTGCTGGATGAGAATCCGGACCCGACCGAGGAGGAGATCCGCACCGCGATCAGCGGCCAGATCTGCCGCTGCACGGGCTACAAGAACATCGTCGCCGCGGTGCGCTGGGCCGCCGAGCACGACGCCGCCAACCGCCCCGTCGAGGAGGTGCAGTGATGGCCGTCATCGAGAGCCAGGACCGGCCGATCGGCTTCGGCCCGCTCAAGCGCAAGGAGGACGCGCGGTTCATCCGCGGGCAGGGCACCTACCTGGACGACATCCGCCTGCCCGGGATGCTCCACGGCGCGGTGCTGCGGAGCCCGTACGCCCACGCGAAAATCGTCTCCATCGACACCAGCGAGGCGCTCGCGCTCCCCGGCGTCGCGGCGGTGGTCACGGCCAAGGACCTCGAGACGCTCGGCCTGGCCTGGATGCCGACCATCTCCTATGACACCCAGGCGGTGCTGGCCGGCGACAAGGTCCGATTCCAGGGCCAGGAGGTGGCGTTCGTGATCGCCACCGACGAGTACATCGCCCGCGATGCCCTGCCCCTGATCGACGTCGAGTACGAGCCGCTGCCGGCGGTCGTCGACGCGCGCCGAGCGCTGGACCCCGACGCGCCGACAATCAGAGACGACAAGGACGGACAGGTCGACAACCTGGCCAGCCCCACCTGGGAGGCCGGCGACGCGGCGGCGACCGACCGCGCGTTCGCCGAGGCCGACACCGTGGTGGTGCGCGACATGATCTACCCGCGCTGCCATCCGGCGCCCCTGGAGACGTGCGGGATGATCGCCGACTTCAATCCGCTGACCGGGCAGCTGGACATCTACAACGGCAACCAGGCGCCCAACGCCCACCGCACGGTGTACGCCCATGTGGCCGGACTGGCCGAGCACATGATCCGGATCCGCTGCAACGACATCGGCGGCGGCTTCGGCAACAAGGTGCCGGTGTACCCGGGGTACGTGTGCGCGATCGCCGGCTCGATCGTCGCCGGGGCGCCGGTCAAGTGGATCGAGGACCGCTCGGAGAACCTGATGTCGACCGGCTTTGCCCGGGACTACCTCATGCACGCCGAGATGTGCGCCAAGGACGGGAAGATCACCGGCCTGCGGGTCGACGTGATCGCCGACCACGGCGCATTCGACTCGACGGCGCAGCCGACGAAGTTCCCGGCCGGGTTCTTCCACATCTGCTGTGGCTCCTACGCCCTGGAGGCCGCCCACGTCAAGGTCAACGCCGTCTACACCAACAAGGCCCCCGGGGGCGTCGCCTACCGGTGCTCGTTCCGGATCACCGAGGGCGTCTACATGGTGGAGCGCATGGTCAAGGCGCTGGCGCTCGAGATGGGGGTCGACGAGATCGAGCTGCGGATGCGCAGCTTCATCGCGCCCGAGCAGTTCCCGTACGAGACGACCACCGGGTGGACGTTTGACTCCGGCAACTACGCCGAGACGATGAAGGTGGCGATGGAGATGGCCGGCTACGAGGCGCTGCGCCGCGAGCAGGCCGAGAAGCGAGCCCGGGGCGAGCTGATGGGCATCGGCGTGTCGTTCTTCACCGAGGGCGTCGGGGCCGGGCCGCGCAAGCACATGGACATCCTCGGCCTGGCCATGAACGACGGCGCCGACCTGCGCGTCCATCCGTCCGGCAAGGCGATGGTGTCGATCAGCGCCCAGACCCAGGGCCAGGGCCACGAGACGACGTTCGCCCAGATCGTGGCCGAGGAGCTCGGGATCCCCCCAGAGGACATCCAGGTGCGCCACGGCGACACCGACCGCACCCCCTATGGGCTGGGCACGTACGGGTCGCGCTCGACGCCGGTCAGCGGCGCGGCGGTCGCCGTCGTGTCCCGCAAGGTCCGCGACCGGGCCCGGCTGATCGCCGCCACGATGCTGGAGACGCGGGCCGAGGACCTGGCCTGGGAGAAGGGCCGCTGGTACGTGAAGGGCGATCCCGAGAAGGGAGCGATGATCGAGGAGATCGCCGCCTACGCCTACAGCGGCGACCCGATGCCCGAGGGCATGGAAGGCGGTCTCGACGCCCAGGTCATCTACGACCCGCCGAACCTGACCTACCCGTGCGGCGCCTACATCTGCGTCGTCGACATCGACCCCGAGACCGCGGAGGTCAAGGTCCGGCGGTTCATCGCGGTCGACGACTGCGGCGTGCGGATCAACCCGATGATCGTCGAGGGCCAGATCCACGGCGGTCTGGCCGAAGGCATCGGGATCGCGCTGATGGAGGTCATCACGTTCGACGAGGAGGGCAACTGCCTGAACGCCTCGTTCATGGACTACCTGATCCCGACCGCGCTCGAGTGCCCGGACTTCGAACTGGGCGAAACCGTCACGCCCTGCCCGCACCATCCACTCGGCGCCAAGGGGGTGGGCGAGTCACCCAACGTCGGCTCCCCGCCGGCGATCGTCAACGCGATTATCGATGCCCTGCACGAGACGCACGGGGTCGATCACATCGACATGCCGTGTACGCCGGCTCGCGTGTGGGCGGCGATGCGGGGGCGGCCCGAGCCACCGCAATGATCACCGGCCCGCTGAGCGCTCGCGCGCGCGAGCTCACCGAGTCCGGCGCCGCGTTCGTGACCGCTACGGTCGTGCGGGTCGAGCACCCGACGAGCGCGCGGCCGGGAAACGTCGCGCTCGTCCACGGCGACGGCACGATCGAGGGGTTCGTCGGCGGCGTGTGCGCCGAGCAGAGCGTGCGGCTGCACGCGCTGCGCGCGCTGGAGACCGGCGAGCCCGTG
>JBPYFQ010000146.1:0-2749 GCA_051985625.1 Solirubrobacteraceae bacterium | reverse complement strand
AGGATGCCGAGGGCGACCAGCGCGGTCACGTTGGCGCCCAGGTATCCGCCGGCGTAGCTGAGCGCGACGCCGAGCAGCAGGCCGCCGATGACCGCACCCACGGGGCTGTCAAGGCCGCCGATCACCGCAGCGGTGAAGCCGAACACGAAGATGCTGTCCATGCTGTTGGGGTACAGGAACGTCGACGGCGAGACCAGCACGCCCGCAAGCGCTCCGAGCAGGCCCGCGAGCGCCCAGCCCACGGTGATCACCCGCGCCACCCGGATGCCCGACAGCCGCGCCACGGTGGCGTTGAACGCCGCGGCTCGCATGCGCAGGCCCGCGCTGGTGTACCTGAACCCGACGGCCAGCAGCAGCGTGGCTACCAGTACCGCGGCCGCGACGAACACGTCATAGCGCGACACGCCCAGATACGTCGAGCCCACGTGCAACCCGGTGACGGAGAATGCCGCCGGGAAGGACCGGAATTGTCCCCCGTAGAAAATCCCGGCCAGGCCCTGGAACAGGACGAACAGCCCTATGGTGATGATCACGGCGTTGAGCTCTGGCCTGCCCAGGGCGGGCCGGATGACGGTGAGCTCCGTCACGGCGCCGAGCACGATTCCGGCGGCGAGCGCGACCGCGAATCCGGCCCAGTAGGAGCCCGTCTGGTAGATCACCTCGAGCGCGACGAAGGTGGTGAACATCGCCATCGCGCCCTGGGCGAAGTTCAGCAGCCGGGTGCCCCGCCAGATCAGCACGAGAGACAGCGCTATCGCGGCGTAGATCATCCCGAAGCTGATCCCGCTGAGCGTGAACTGAAGGAACTCGACCACTGGCTTCCTCCTCTCTGCTCGGGCCGCGCCGGCGGCTCAGAATCCGAGATAGTGATGGCGTAGCGCGACGTCGGCGGCTAGCGTCCGGGCATCGGCCGTGGTAACGACGCGGCCGAGGTTGAGCACCACCCCCTGGTCCGCGATGGCGAGCGCGGCACGCGCGTTCTGCTCGACGAGCAGGATGGTGATGCCGTTCTCCCGGCTTAGCCGCACCACCATGTCCATGACCTGCGTCATGACCCTCGGCGCGAGGCCGAGCGACGGCTCATCTAGCAGCAGCACGCGCGGGCGTGCCACCAGGGCGCGCGCAATCACCAGCATCTGCCGCTCGCCGCCGGACAGGGTGGCGGCCAGCCTGCGGCGGCGGTCGGCCAGCGGGCTGAAGCGGTCGTACGCCTCGGCCAGCGCGGCGGCCCGATCCGCCCGCCGCGGGGCGATGCCCGGCCAGGACATCATGCCGATCCGCAGGTTTTCCTCCACGGTGAGCTCCGCGATGACGCCCTGCCCCTCGGGAACGTGGGCGATTCCGGCTCTGGCCATGTCTTCGGGGCTACGCCCGGCCCGGTCCGCGCCGTCGAGCAGCACCCGTCCGCTGCGCGGTCGCACCATGCCGCTGATCGCCCGGAGCAGCGTGGTCTTGCCGGCGCCGTTGGCACCGAGCACCGTGGTGATGGTGCCCGCATCCGCGGTGATCGTGACGCTGTCCAGCGCCACAACGTGGCCGTAACCCGCTACCAGGTCCTCGACCGCGAGCGACGCCGGGCCGTGCGCTTGGACCCCGGGGGCCCCGGCTGGGCTAATCACCCGCGGATCCAGTGGTACCGAGGTAAGCGGCCGTCACCGCGGGATCGGCCTGGATCTCCTTCGGGGACCCGCTGGAGATCACCCTCCCGAAGTCCAGGACGACGAGCCAGTCGCAGACCGACATCATCAGGTCCATGTGGTGCTCCACGATGACGAGGGACGTCTCGGCGGCGAGTTCGCGAATAAGCTCGCCCAGCTCAACGAGTTCGCCTTCGGCCAGGCCGCTGGCGGGCTCATCGAGGAGCAGGAGCTTCGGCTGGGCGGCGAGCGCCCGCGCCAGCGCGACCCGCTTCCGCATGCCATAGGGCAGCTCGCCAGGCCGGGCGTCTGCCACCTCGCCCGCCCCCACCCGGTCAAGTGCCTGGCCTGCCTCCTGCCGCAGCCTGCGCTCGTCCCGGTCGGAGCGGGGCAGCCCCAGCAGCGCCGACCAGAATCCGGCCGTGGCCCGGCAGTTCGCGCCGATCATCACGTTCTCGATGGCGGACAGTCCCTCGAACAGGCCCACCCCCTGCAGTGTCCTGGCGATGCCAAGCCCGGCCAGCCGGTGCGGGCGCAGGTCATGGTAGTGGCGGCCGTCGATGAGTACCTGGCCCTCATCGGGCCGGATGAAGCCGCACAAGACGTTCAGTAGCGTCGTCTTGCCCGCCCCGTTAGGCCCGATGACGCCGACAACCTGGCGGGGCGCAACCGTGAGCGAGACGGCGTCAAGCGCTGTCAGGCCGCCGAAGCGCACACTCACGTCGCGGACCTCGAGGATTGAACTGTGCTTCATCACACAAGTTCCAGCTTCGCTAGGCAGGACTTCCTGACTATGAATCCTCATTCATAGGCATCGCCGGGACATTCGGCAAGTCCGCCTGCAGTAGTTGTTGCCCATTCGTGCCTCAACCGCAACGCGCAGCCGCGGCGCCGAGCGGAGCCCGCGGGGCTGCCCGGCCGCGCGAGAGGAGCCTACACCCCGCCGCGCAGCGTTACGCCGCCATCGAGTACCAGGGTTTGGCCGGTGATCCAGGCGGCGTCATCGGAGAGCAGGAACGCCACCGCCCCGGCAATGTCCTGGGGCATGCCGAGACGCCGCAGCGGGTAACTGGCGGAGACCTGTTCTTCGCGTCCCTCGTACAGGGCGGTGG
>JBPYFQ010000145.1:0-2736 GCA_051985625.1 Solirubrobacteraceae bacterium | reverse complement strand
TTCGGAGCCAACGTCCAGTACACATGGTTCGACGCGAGAGGCCATGTCATCAAGCGCACGACAACAGCAATCGGCGTCACCTTGCGCTTCCGGGTGGCACACGCCGCAAAGCACTAGTCAACCCGGGAGGAAACTGATGAGCCACAAGAGGCGATTGGGAGGCCAAACGCACGCAGGTGTCAGATCCGGATGAGCGATGGAACGGCTGGGGTCTTGCCGCTGCACCGCCTGTCGTCCCGGTCGATAGCAAATCAGCAACTTTGCACTCGCCTTATCCGTTAATAGTGCCGAGAGTCCGGATCTGACACATCCGGCGCACACCCAGCGGACCGGTGACCGGGTGACCCGATCCGCTGACCGATCAGAGGAAGGAGTCCTCACATGGGACCACTAGCCGTACCGCGCTTTGCGCGCGGCGCCATGCCCGTCTTCGTCCTTGCGGCGGCGACCGCGCTCGCGGTCGCCGCGCCCGCGGTCGCGGCCACGTCGACGATCACGGTGGCGAGCCCCACCGCCGCGCCCGAGCAGGCAGTGCCGGTCGACCTGACGTTCTCGGGCACCAACAACCAATCGGGGGCGGCCGAAGTCGAGGCGGTGGTGCGGCCGGCGGGCGGGCTGTCGTGCCAGAGCAGCTACCAGGACGATCTTGCGGCCGTCGGGAGCGTGGATCAGGTCATCTTTGGCCCGGGAGCGGAGACGGTCCCGGCCGGTCAGCCCTACCAGATGGACGCGAGTTACAAGCCGACGGCCGTCGCCTCGTATCAGGTCTGCGCGTGGCTCGCGCAGAACCAGGGAGGCACCGACAAGGCGGTGGCGGGGCCGGGCGCGCTCTCGTTCACCACTCAGGGACCCCAGGTCGTCCAGTTGACGGTCGCCGTGGCAAAGCCATTGATCCCGAATGTCGCGTTCCAGATCGCCTACACGACGCAGACCGACCAATCGCTCGCGTTGTACTCGGTGATCAAGGCGGCGCCCCCCGTGCCGCCTGCCGGTAGCCCCGCCACCCCGCCATGCTCGAGCAGCTTCGAGGCCGAGCCGCAACAGCTGGGAGTGGACAGGATCCTGGTCGGACCGGGTGCTCAGGGAGTGTTCGGCGGGCCGACCACCACCACCATCACTGACACGCAGAGGGCCGGCGCCTACGTCATCTGCACCTGGGTGGAGGGTCCCTCCTACCGCGAGGTCGACGCGTCGGCGACGACGCCGGTGACTGTCGGCACGGTGACGCCGCCAGCATCGCAGCCGCGCCTGAGTCTGACTAAAGTGACCGCGTCGCGGCGCCACGGGGTGTCGGCCTCCGGCAAGACCGCGAGCGCCTTCTCCGGCCGGGTGGTGCTTCTCGCCGCGTGCGGGTCATCGACCGCGTCGCATGCCGTGACGGCCGACCACGGTCGCTTCTCGGGGCGCCTCGGACTGCCGTCGGGGTGCCGCAGGGCCAAGCGCGTGAAGGTCACCGTCTCATGGGCGGGCTCACCTTCCTTCGCGAAACAGTCGACAGCACGTTCGGTCGTCATCCGCAAGTGATGCCGGCACCATCCCACGTATAGCGGAAGACCGTGTCCCCAGGACAGGACCGATGGGCGCATATGCCAATTCCCGGCTGGCCGGTACCCGGCCTGCCGGGAATAGTCAACCTCCCCGCCGGGCATTTCCCCAACTCGTTGTTCAGCCGCAACTTGGGTGTGACATCCAAACGGGTTGGTGATGCCTGGCTGGTTGCGCAGGGCGGCTCCGGACTAGCGCAACGGGTGCAGGGTGCTCAACTCCTTGCGTATCAGCAAGCTCGACGTGCATCACCTCGCCTTTCGACGCGCGTCTCACTAAACATGGGGCTGGGGCGAACGATGGACGGCTGGGCCCAGGCCCGGCCGTCCTTCGTTAACCGGCTCGGCGACGGCCGGGCTGCTGTCGGCAGGGCGACGGGTTGGCGGCTGAGAGCTCCGGCGCCGGGGAACGGCTCGGGCAAACGATCGCGACCAAGTAGAACGAGACTGAACGCCAGCTATGGTCCGCGACTTTCCTTACCACGACCCGTTCTACCGGCCGATCGTTCTACGTCGAAGTCTGTTGCTTCGCCCCGCAGGCGGGTCGCGCTCGGCGGGCCGGCGGTGGTGATCGCCGCGGTATGGGTCGCGCTGGTGGTCGGTGGCTGCGGCGCGCGCTCGACGGGCACGGCGCAGGCGCAGGTGCGGACGCCGCCGTTGGTGACGATTTTCTCGGCGTCGGAGTTGCTCCAGAGCCCGGGCCGGACATTGGATCTGCTCAAGCGCCTCGGTGTAGACGACGTGAAGGTGTTCATGGCGTGGAAGTCGTTGACGCGGGACCCGCTGTCCCGGGCGCGGCCGCGCTTCGACGCGACCTCGCCGGCGGCATACCCTGCCGCGAACTGGGTGCCGTATGACGCGATCGTCCGGGCGGCACACACGCGTGGGATGGGCGTCGATCTTGCGCTCGATCATCCGGCGCCGCTGTGGGCGACCGGCCCGGGGGTGCCGCCGGGGACCACACCGGGGTTCTTGGGTAGCTGGGAGCCGTCGGCCGCCGACTTCGGTCAGTTCGTCACGGCGGTGGCGAGCCGCTACAGCGGCACATACAAGCCGGCCGGCGTCTCCTCGCCGCTCCCTCGGGTGCGGCTGTGGTCGATTTGGAACGAGCCGAACTACGGGCAGGACCTGGCGCCGCAAGCGATCGACAACAACCAGGTCGAGGTCTCCCCGTTGTATTACCGCGCCCTGC
>JBPYFQ010000144.1:0-3696 GCA_051985625.1 Solirubrobacteraceae bacterium | reverse complement strand
CGGGCTCGGCCGGCGCGCTCATCGACGGCGCTCCGGCGTGATCACGGGCGTCGGGTCCGCCGGGCGCCAGGTCCGCCGCCCGACCCGCAGCGCGGCGGCCGACCGCAGGCTCGGGTTGCCCAGCTCGTCGAATCCGAAGTTCAGCAGCACGAGGCTCATCCCCAACAGCGCCACCGCGACCCCCGGCGGGCCGTACCACCACCAGGCGTTCAGCTGCACGGCGTTGCCGTTCTGGGCCCAGTACAGGATCGAGCCCAGGCTCCAGCTCGACAGATCGGCGACGCCGATGAAGGCCAGCGCCACGGACGTGAGGATGGCGTACAGGACCACGCCGACGAAGTTGGCCGCGATCAGCCCGATCTCGTTCGGCAGCAACTCGAACAGGATGATCCGAGGAGTGCTCTCGCCGACCTCGCGGGCCGCCGCCACGTAGTCGCGGTTGCGCAACGACAGGGTCTGGGCGCGGATGACGCGCGCCCCCCAGGGCCAGCCGAGCAGGCTGAGCACGATCGCGGTCGGCAGCTCGCCGGAGTGCGGGAGGTAGCCGAGGATGACGACGAGCAGCGGCAGCGCGGGCAGCACCAGGAACACGTTGGCCACCAGCGACAGGCCGTCGTCGGTCCGGCCGCCGAGGAACCCGGCGGTGGTGCCGACGATGACCGAGAGCGCCGTCGCGATCACGCCGGTGAGCAGCCCGAGCACGACCGTGGAACGGGTCCCGGTCAACATCTGCGACAGGACGTCCTGACCGGTCGACGTCGTCCCCAGCAGGTGGGCTGCCGTCGGGGCATGCGGGAGCGCCTGGGTCGGGATCGTGGCCGACGGGTCGTACGGGGCGATCCACGGCCCGATGATCGCCACCAGGATGAAGGCGCCCAGGATCACCCCGCCGACCTTGGCCTTGAGCGGCAGCCGGCGGAGCGACTGCAGGCGCCGGCCGGGAGTCGCCGTCGGCTCGATCGCCGTCTCGATGGGGGTGGGAGATGCCATCGCGGACATCAGGCGTCCCCCGTCCGAACGCGCGGGTCAGCGATGACGTACACGAGGTCGGCCAGGAACGAGGCGGCCAGGACCGTGAGCGAGATGACCAGGAAGATGCCCTGCAGCAGTGGGTAATCGTTCGACGTCACCGCGTTGAAGAGCGTCAACCCGATCCCCGGGTAAGAGAAGACGATCTCCATCACCAGCGCCCCGGCGACGACGAAGCCGAGCGCGAGCGCGAACCCGGCGATGTTGGGCAGGATCGCGTTGCGCGCCGCGTAGGTGAACATGACCCGGCGGCGGGCGAGTCCCTTGGCCTGCGCAACCCACACATAGTCCTCGCCGATCGTCGTGATCATCACGTTGCGCATCTGGAGCATCCAGCCCGCCATCGAGGTCACCACGATCGTCAGCGCCGGGAGAATCGAGTGGTCGATGGCGCTTGAGATGAACGGCCCGTTGAAGCCGGGGGCCAGTCCGAGGTCGACGCCCTGCCCGAACGGGAACAGGCGCCAGTGGAGGGCGAACAGCTGGATGACGACGAGCGCCAGGAAGAAGTAGGGCATCGCCTGCAGGAAGGTGAAGGCGGGCAGCGAGCGGTCGAGCCAGCCGCCCCGGCGCCACGCGGCGACGATTCCCAGGAGTGTCCCGAGCAGGAAGGCGATGATCGTCGCCGTCCCCACCAGCGCCAGCGTCCACGGAAGCGTCTGCCGGATGATCGTGGTCACCGGCGTCGGGAACTGGCTCGTCGACAGACCGAGGTTCCCGTGGAGGACATTGCCCAGGTAGGTCAGATACTGGCTGATCAAGCTGCCGTGGGCGTGCGTACCGAACTCAGCCTCCAGCGCCCGCAGCGACGCCGGCGACAGGTTGGGGAACTTCGCCAGCAGCGTGTCCACGGCGTTGCCGGGCATGATCCGCGGGATGGCGAAGTTGACGGTGATCGCCACCCAGACAGCGACGGCATAGAAGCCCAGACGCCGCACGATGAATGACACTGCTGCTCTCCTTGCTTGAGGCCGCGCATCGGAGCGAGCGATGCGCGACCGTGATCTCCCTGACCGAAAACGGTACCGAAACTGTTTCAGCGCTGTCAAGCCAGTAAAAATACGCAAGTTGCGGACAAATTGGCCTTTGTATTCCCGTCCGATAACTGGTGCGCTGACGTAACGTTCCGAAACGTGATTCAATGTCGTACATGGTTGAACACGACGAGACCAACGGCCACGGCACCCGGCTGACGATCCGCGAGGTGGCGGAGCTCGCCGGTGTCTCGACGGCCACCGTGTCCCGCGTCATCAACGGCCGGGCCGACGTGTCTGAGCGCGCGCGAGACGCCGTCATGCGAGTCGTCCGCCAGTACGGCTACAGCACCAACCGCACCGCCCGCGCGCTGTCCGGGGGCCGGACGGGCCTGGTCGGCGTCACGCTGCCGGTCGTCCACCACTCCTACTTCTCGGTCATCCTGGCCGGCACGGGAGAGGCCCTGTACGAGAACGACATGCGCATGGTCCTGTGCCCCACCCTCCACGAGCATGACCGTGAGGTGTCGCTGCTGGAGCGCCTCATGCAGGACACGACCGACGGGGCCGTCCTCATCCTGCCCGAGGAGTCCAGCGAGGAGCTGACCGCCCTGCACAACCACGGCTACCGGTTCGTGATCGTCGATCCCCAGCGACAGCAGGACGAGATGGTCCCGACGGTCTCGGCCGCCAATTCGTCGGGCGCCGGCGAGGCCGTGGATCATCTGATCAGCCTCGGGCACCGCCGGATCGCCGCCATCACCGGGCCGCGCGGTTGGATCGCCACCGACGAGCGCCTGCGCGGCTACCGCGCGGGGTTGGCCGCGGCCGGGATCATGCCGGACCCCGCTCTCGAGGTCGAGGCCAACTGGGCCACCGACGGCGGTCGCCGGGCCACCGAGCAGCTGCTCGACCTGCCCGACCCGCCGACGGCGATCTTCGCGTTCAACGACATGCTGGCCATCGGCGCGCTCCAGGCGGCGCGCAGCCGCGGCGTGTCGGTCCCGGACCAGCTCTCGGTGGTCGGGTTCGACGACACGTTCGAGGCGTCGATCGTGAGCCCGTCGCTCACGACGGTCCGCCAGCCGCTGGCCGAGATGGGCCGGATGGCGGTCGGGCTGCTGGTGCGCCTGCTCGGCGGCCAGCGGATCGAGGCCCTGCACGTGGAGCTCGAGTGCAAGCTCATCGTGCGGGACTCGACCGCGCCGGTCTCGACCTGAGGCCTCGTTCGCCGCGCGGGACGAGCACCGCGCTGCGGATCGGCGCGCCATCGTCTTGAATGGGCGCGCGTGAACACTTCTGGCCCGGTCATCGTCGACGTCGGCGCCCCCACGTTCGAGGACGTGGTGGCGGTCGCCCGCGACGGGGCCGAGGTGGAGCTGGCCACCGGCGCCCGCGCGGCGATCGGGGAGGCGCGCGGCGTCATCGACGCGCTCGTGTCGGACGTGCGGCCCCACTACGGGGTCTCGACCGGCTTCGGCGCACTCGCCACCCGGCACATCCCGGTCGCTCAGCGCACCCAGCTGCAGCGCTCGTTGATCCGCAGCCATGCCGCCAGCTCCGGTCCGGAGGTGGAGCGCGAGGTCGTGCGGGCCCTGATGCTGCTGCGCCTGTCGACGCTCGCCACCGGCCACACCGGCGTGCGGCCCGAGGTGGCCGCCGGGTACGCGGCGATGCTCTCCGCCGGGATCAC
>JBPYFQ010000143.1:0-3140 GCA_051985625.1 Solirubrobacteraceae bacterium | reverse complement strand
GCCTGACCGTGCTGGCCGGTGACACCGGCGACCCTGCGGAGGCGGACCGCGGCTTCTTGTCCGGGCCCGAACTGGACGCCGGGCAGCGGCTGGCGTGCCAGACGCACATCGCCGGCGGCGTCCGGGTACACGTGCCCAGGGCGTCGCTGGTCACCAGCCAGCGTCTGCAGATCGGCGGGCTCGCCCGCGATGTTGCGGTGGAGGCGGAGGTGCGCGAGTGGCTCGCGGAGGCGACGGCGCCAACGCTGTCCGACCACCGCTCCGACTTTGACCGGGTGGCCCAGGGCCTGTGGGCCGCGCACGGCCTGGACGGCCTGACGGCGCAGCCCGCGGTGCTGCGCCAGCTATCCCCGCTGGCCCGCCGCACCGGATGGCGGCTGACGGCCTACCTGCGCGGCCGCGAGATCGTCGGGGTCGCCGCGCCCGGCCGCCGTCCGGTCGGCCTGGCCGTGGACCTCGGCACCACGAAGATCGCGGGCTACCTGGTCGATCTCGAGACCGGCGAGGAGCTCGCCGCGGACGGCGTGATGAACCCGCAGATCGCTCACGGCGAGGACGTGATCGCCCGGCTCGCGCACGCGGCCAGGGAGCCAGGCGGGGCGGCGCGGCTGGCCGAGGCGGTCCGCACGGCGATCAACGACCTCGCGGGCTCGCTCGCCGCCGACGCCGGCGTCGCCAGGGACCAGGTCGCCGCGGCCAGCATCGTCGGCAACACGGCGATGCATCATCTGCTGCTCGCGCTGCCGACCCGGCAGCTTTCGGTGTCCCCGTTCGTCCCGGCCACCTCCCGCCCGCTCGACGTCCGCGCCGGTGACCTGGGGCTTGAGCTCGCGCCCGGCGCCTACGTCCAGCTGCCGCCGTGCGTCAGCGGGTTCGTGGGCGCCGACCACGTGGCCATGGTGCTCGCCACCGGCCTGGACCGGGCCGATCGCGTCGCCATAGGCCTGGACATCGGGACGAACACCGAGATCGCGCTCTGCAAGCCTGGCGCCCCTGGCGCCCCCGGCGCCCCCAACCCGCCTTGCGCCCCCGGCAGCCCGCCGCTGACCTCGGCGTCCTGCGCGTCCGGGCCGGCCTTCGAGGGGGCGCATATCCACGACGGCATGCGGGCGGCGGGCGGGGCGATCGAGGGCATCCGGCTCACCCCGCACGGTGCCGAGCTGCGCGTGGTCGGCGACATCCGGCCGGTGGGAATCTGCGGCTCGGGAATCGTCGACGCGATCGCCGAGCTGCGCCGGACCGGGCGGGTCAACGAGCGCGGGCGGCTGCGGGCGGACGCTCCCGGCGTGCGCCGGGGCCGCGACGGCCTGGAGTTCCTCCTCGCCCCCGCCGCGGACACCGGAAACGGCAAGGACATCGTCGTCACCCAGGGCGACATCGACGAGATCCAGCTGGCCAAGGGCGCGATCGCGGCCGGTGTCCTGGTGGTCCTGCAGGCCACCGGCACCGACCCGGACAGCGTCGAGGAGGTCATCGTCGCCGGCGCGTTCGGCACCTACCTCAACCTGGACAGCGCGCGGGACATCGGGCTGCTGCCGAGGCTTCCCCGGGCCCGCTACCGGCAGGTCGGCAACGCGGCCGGCGCCGGGGCCAAGGCCACGCTGCTGTCGGTGACCGAACGGGACCGCGCCCGGCGGATCGCCGAGCACGTCAACTACGTCGAACTGACCACCTTTCCCGGCTTCCAGCGCCAGTTCGCGCGTTCGATGCTGTTCCCCAACCTCACGAGCGGGTGACCCATGTTCCACATCATCGGCGAGAAGATCAACGGCACCCGCGAGCGGGTCGGCAAGGCCGTCGTCGACCGTGACGCGGCCTACATCCAGTCGCTGGCCACCAGGCAGGCCGAGGCCGGCGCGCACCGCATCGACGTCAACGCGGGAACCCGCCCCGACCGGGAGCCGGACGACCTCAGCTGGCTGGTGGAAACCGTCCAGGCGGTCACCGACCTGCCGCTGTGCCTGGACAGCGCCAACCCCCCCGCGCTCGCGGCGGCCCTGGCGGTCACCCGCACCTCGCCGCTGATCAACTCCATCAGCGGCGAGCCCGGGCGGCTGAGCGGCGTGCTGCCGCTGGCCCGCGACCACGGCTGCCCGGTCATCGCGCTCGCGCTCGACGACACCGGCATCCCGGCCGACGCCGGGCAGCGGATGGCGGTGATCCGGCGGCTGCTTGAGGCCACCCGCGAGGCCGGCATCAAGGACGGTGAGGTCTTCGTGGACCCGCTGGTCATGGCCGTATCGACCGCCGAGCGGGCCGGGCTCGTCGCGCTCGAGACGATCGCGGCGGTGCGCGCGGAATTCCCCGACGCGCACATTACCGCCGGGCTGAGCAACGTGTCGTTCGGCCTGCCCGCGCGCCACCTGGTCAACCGCACGTTCCTCGCGCTCGCGGTCGCGGCCGGGATGGACAGCGCGATCGCGGACCCGCTCGACCGGGAGCTGATGGCCGCGCTCATGGCGACCGAACTCGTCCTCGGCCATGACCGGCACTGCCTGGCCTACACCCGCGCCTACCGCGCCGGGCTCCTGGTCCCGAGTTCGGCGCCCCCGGCCCCCCGGCGCACAACTGAACAAATGAACGGATAGGGAGAAGTCAAATGAGCGACGAACTTGTAGAAGCCATTGCCGACATGCGCGATGAGGAAGCGATCGAGCTGGCCGGGCGTCTCCTCGACGGCGGAATGCCGCCGGCCGAGATACTCGAGGACTGCCGCAAGGCGATGGCCATCGTGGGCAAGCGCTTCGAGGACGAGGAGTACTTCATCCCGGAGCTCATTCTTGCGGGCGAGACGCTCCGGGCCATCTCCGAGATCGTCAAGCCCCGGATGGTCGGCGGCGGCGAGACCGCCAAGAACGGCAGGATCGTCCTCGGCACGGTCCAGGGCGACATTCACGACATCGGCAAGGACATCGTGTCCTTCATGCTCGACGTCAACGGCTTCGAGGTCTTCGACCTCGGCGTGGACGTGGCGCCAGAGACCTTCGTCGCGAAGGTGCGCGAGGTCCACCCAGAGGTCGTGGCGCTGAGCGGGTTCCTCACGCTGTCCTTCGACGCGATGAAGGAGACGGTCGAGGCGCTGGAGAAGGCCGACCTGCGGGACGGGGTGAAGATCATGATCGGCGGCGGGACCGTGGACA
>JBPYFQ010000142.1:0-13654 GCA_051985625.1 Solirubrobacteraceae bacterium | reverse complement strand
GGTCGCGTACCCGCTCGTGGCGGCGATCGTGACGGTCTACTACTACGACCTGCGGGTGCGGGACGAGGGGTTCGACCTGCAGCGGCTGGCGCGCGGGGTCGGCTCGGACGAGTCGCGCTTCGAGTCCGCGCCGGAGCGGCCGGACCCGCTGCAGCCGACGGGCGGCGGCTTCACGCCGTCCTCTTGAGGACAGGCGCGGTCAGCCCGCGCTCAGCGAGGTCGCGCGCCACTGGTTCTTCTCGCGCGTGAACTGCATCGTCTCGACCGGCCCCTTGTCCCCCTGCTTGACCTGGGCCGTCGCGTTGTTGCCGTTGATGGTCACCTTCTGGACCGTGAGGCTCGTCTCGTTCGCGTCCTGGATCGCCTTCTGCATCTCCGTCTGGCAGTCGGTGCCCGCGCTGTTGAGTTCGCTGACCACCGACTGGGCGAGGATGTTCGAGCAGATGTCCTCCGGCTTGTTGGACCGCCCGGCGCTCTCGAGATCCTCGACCTTCTGCGCCACCGCCCGCTCGTCGGGGTTCTTGAACTGATCCACGGAGCTGGAGGAGGAGGTCTGGGTGCCGCAGCCGGCGAGCCCGACGACGACGAAGGCGAGGGCGATCCACTTCATGCCGAACGGATCCTAGTAGCGGTCTACCATCGAAGGCCGTGCAGGAACGTGCCACCGTGCCCCGCGGGCGCCACGCCCCGCCCCTGGAGGTCCGTCAGGACCGCCAGCGCGCCAGGTTGTTCGCGGCCGCCGCCGCCGTGTTCGCGCGCCAGGGATACGCGGACGCGACCGCCGAGGCGATCGCCCGCGAGGCCGGCATGTCCAAGGCCACGTTCTACGAGCACTTCGCCAACAAGGAGGAGTGCATGCTGGCCCTGTTCGACATGGGCTCGGCGCTGGTCCAGCGGGAGATGGCCCAGGCTGCCCGCAACGCCCCGGTCGGCGATGCCCGCGAGCGGATGAAGGCGGGCACGCGCGCGTTCCTGGGCGCGCTCGCCCAGCACCCGGAGTTCGCCCAGACGCTGCTGGTGGAGATCATCGGCGCCGGCCCCCGGGCCGCCCAGCGGCGCGATCAGGTCCTGCAGGCGTTCGCCGACGTGCTGGACGGCGAGAACGCCGCCGCCGCCCGGCGGGGTCTGATCGGCCGGTTCCGCTCGCCGGATGACCCGTTCGCCGTGGTCGGCGCCATCACCGAGCTCGTCTCCCGTCAGGTGCGCCTCGGCGTGCCGGAGCACGTGCTCGACCTGGCGCCGGTCATCGACCGTCTCATCTTCGGGCTGCTCGACGCGCCGCCGTCGTGACGCCCGGCCGGGAGCGCCTCGAGCGGCTGGAGGCCGAGATCGTCGGGTGCCGCCGGTGCCCGCGGCTGGTGGCCTGGCGCGAGGAGGTCGCCCGAGTGAAACGGGCCGCCTTCCGGGATGAGACCTATTGGGGGCGGCCGATCCCCGGCTTCGGCGATCCCGATGCGTCGATCATGGTGCTGGGGCTCGCGCCCGCCGCCCACGGCGGCAACCGCACCGGGCGGATCTTCACCGGCGACCGCTCCGGGGACTGGCTGTTCGCCGCGCTGCACCGGGCCGGCTACGCGAACCAGGCGCTGTCGGTGAGCCGGGACGACGGCCTGGTCCTTCACGACTGTTGGATCAGCGCCGCCGTGCGCTGCGCCCCGCCGGCCAACAAGCCCACGCCGGCCGAGCGTGACAACTGCCTGCCCTACGCGGTGCGCGAACTGCGGTTGCTGGACGGGGTGCGTGTGATCGTGTGCCTGGGGGCATTTGCCTGGGACGCCGCGCTGCGGATCCTCGTCGGCGGGCTGGGGGCGACGCGCCCCTCGCCGCGCCCGAAGTTCGGCCACGGCGCCGAGGCCCGGGTCGGCGACCACCTCCTGCTCGGCTGCTTTCACCCCAGCCAGCAGAACACGTTCACCGGGCGGCTGACCGAGCCGATGCTCGACGAGATCTTCGCCCGGGCGCGGAGGCTGGCGGCCGGGGGGTCTGGGGGCTGAGTGTGTCTGTGCCTCACTGAGCCCCCAATCGCCCCTCGCGTAACGTGTCGCGCAACGCTCACGGCACGGGAGACACCATGAAGGCGATCCAATTCAGCAGGTTCGGAGGCCCCGACGTCCTGGAGCTCGTAGAGCTCGACGAGCCCCACCCGGGACCGGGACAGATCCGCATCCTGGTGCGCGCCGTCGGGGTCAACCCGATCGACTGGAAGGTCCGCACCGGCACGATGGGCGGCGACCTGCCCCGGCGCACCGGGGTGGAGGTGGCGGGGATCGTCGACGAGCTGGGCGAAGGGGTCGACGACGTGGCGGTCGGCGACCGGGTGTTTGCCAACGCGCCCGGCGGCGCGGCCGAGTACGCGCTGGCGAGCTTTTACGCCGTGATCCCGCCCTCGCTTGATTTCGTGGCCGCGGCGGCCCTACCGGTCGCCGCTGAGACCGCGGTGCGCACGCTTGACCTGCTCGGCGTCGGCCCGGGCCAGACCCTGCTCATCAACGGCGCGTCGGGCAGCGTCGGCGTCGCCGCCGTGCAGTTCGCGCGGGAGCGGGGCGCGCGGGTGATCGGCACAGCCAGCCCGGCTAATCAGGACTATGTGCGCTCGTTCGGCGCGGAGCCGACGACGTATGGCGATGGGTTGGTGGAGCGGGTGCGAGCGCTGGCCCCGGACGGGGTCGACCGGGCGCTGGACGCCGCCGGGGGCGGCGCGCTGCCGGCGCTCGTGGAGTTGACCGGCTCGCCCGACCGGGTGGTGACGATCGCCGATTACGCCGGCGCCGAGCAGACCGGGGTCCCGTTCACCGGCGGCCCGGGCGCCCAACGGGCGGAGACCGCGCTGAGCGACGCCGCCGCGCTGGCGGAGGCCGGGCGGCTGTCGGTGCCCGTGGCCCAGACGTTCCCGCTTCAGAACATCGCCGAGGCCCACCGGATCAGCGAGACCGGGCATCCGGGGGGCAAGCTCGTGTTGACGGTCGAGTGAGGAGCCACTGGTGAGGGGCCACTGGTGAGCGGCCGCTCGTCCGGGCCGCACCTGGCGGCGCTGCAGATCGCCGACCCGCCGGACGCCTGGCGGGCGCTCGGCTTCACCGTCTCCGACGACGGGGTACTGGTGGTGGGCGGGGTGGAGTTGTGGCTGGACGCCGCCGGCCGCGGGATCACCGGCTGGACGCTGCGCGGGCTGGGCCGCCGCGACGACATCGACGGGCTGCCGACCGGCCTGACCACCGATCCGCCGCCGCCGGACGTGACCCATCCCAACGAGGCCATGGGCATCGATCAGGTCGTCGTCACCACCTCGGACTTCGACCGGACGGCCGAGGCGCTTCAGACGGCCGGCATGCCGCTGCGACGAGTGGTTGAGCTGGATGACGTTCGCCCCGCCCATCAAGGCGAGGCCGGACGCCGAGCGGGCGGCGGGCGAGCGGGCGGGTTCCGGCAGGGCTTTCGCCGGCTGGGCCCGGCCATCCTGGAGGTGGTGGAGGTGGTGAACGGGCCGGTCGGGCCGGCTCGGTTCTGGGGGCTCGTCGTGATCGTCCCGGATGTGTTCACGCTGCGCGACCGGCTGGGGCCGATGGTGGGCGAGGTGCGCGACGCCGTCCAGCCTGGGCGCCACATCGCGGCCCTGACCGATGCGGCCAACTTGAGTCCGCGGGTCGCGTTCATGGACCCTGAGGGGAGCTAGCCTCAGTGACAGATGTCGCTTGACGTATTCTCGCCGCGCACGCGGGAGTGGTTCACCGGGGCGTTCGCTGCTCCCACCGCCGCCCAGATCCAGGCGTGGCCCGCCATTGCCTCGGGCGAACACGTCCTCATCTCCGCCCCCACCGGCTCGGGCAAGACGCTGGCCGCGTTCCTGTGGGCGATCGATCGGCTGGCCGCCGAGCCTCCGATCGACGATCCCCGGCAACGGCGCACCAGCCTGGTCTATGTCTCGCCGCTGAAGGCGCTGTCCTATGACGTCGACCGCAACCTGCGCACCCCGCTGCGCGGGATCGGCGCCGACCTGCAGGTGGCGGTGCGCACCGGCGACACCCCCCAGCGCGAGCGCCAGCAAATGCTCCGCGCGGCGCCGGACATCCTCATCACCACCCCGGAGTCGCTGTACCTGATGCTGACCGGCCAGGCCCAGAAGCTGTTCGAGGGCACCCGGTGGGTCATCGTCGACGAGATCCACGCCGTGGCCTCGACCAAGCGCGGCGCCCACCTGGCCCTGACACTGGAGCGGCTGAGCGCGGCCGCCGGTCACGACGTGCAGCGGATCGGCCTGTCGGCCACCCAGAACCCACTGGAGGAGGTAGGCCGGTTCATGGTCGGCCCCCGCCGCACGTGCCGGGTCGTGGACACCGGCGTGCGCAAGGAGCTCGACCTCCGGATCCACGTGCCGGTCGAGTCGATGGTGGAGCCAGACGCCACGCCGGGGGTGGGCGGGATGAATTTGGACCCGCTGGCGGGCGGGACGGAGGCCACCCGCCGGTCGATCTGGCCGGCCATCTACCCGGAGCTGCTGGAGCTCATCCGCGCCCACCGCTCCACCATTCTCTTCGTCAACAACCGGCGGGCGGCCGAGCGGCTGGCCCTGCGGCTGAACGACCTGGCCGGCGAGGAGCTGGCGCGGTCGCACCACGGCTCGCTGGCGCGGGAGGAGCGGACGGTCGTGGAGGAGATGCTCAAGGCCGGCGAGCTGCCGTGCCTGGTGGCCACCTCCTCGCTGGAGCTGGGCATCGATATGGGCGCGGTCGACCTCGTCATCCAGGTCGAGTCCCCCAAGTCGGTGGCGCGCGGCCTGCAGCGGATCGGTCGGGCCGGCCACTCGGTCGGCGACGTGAGCCGCGGTCGCATCTTCCCCAAGTTCCGCGCCGATCTGCTGGAGTGCGCGGTCGTCGCCCGGCGGATGCGTGAGGCGCAGATCGAGACCACCGTCGTGCCCCGCAACGCGCTCGATGTGCTGGCCCAGCAGATCGTGGCGGTGGCGGCGGCGGCCGGCGAGGAGCCGGTGAGCGTCGATGAGCTGTACGGGCTCGTCACCCGGACCTACTCGTATGCCGAGCTGTCCCGGGGCTCGTTCGAGAACGTGCTCGACATGCTCGACGGGCGGTATCCGTCCTCGGAGTTCGCTGAGCTGCGGGCTCGGATCGTGTGGGACCGGGTGGCCGGAACGATCAGGGCCCGGCGGGGCGCGCGCCAGCTGGCGGTCACCAACGCGGGCACCATCCCCGACCGGGGGCTGTTCGCGGTCACTCTGCCGGACGGCCGGCGCGTCGGCGAGCTCGACGAGGAGATGGTCTACGAGGCCCGCCCGGGCCAGACGTTCCTGCTCGGCGCCAGCACCTGGCGGATCGAGGAGATCGGCCGCGACCGCGTGATCGTGACCCCGGCGCCCGGCGTGCCGGGAGCGGTGCCGTTCTGGAAGGGCGACACGCTGGGGCGGCCACGGGAGCTGGGCGAGGCGATCGGCGCGTTCGCCCGGTGGGCGGTCGATCAGCCGGCCGAGGTCCTGGAGCGCGACTACGACCTGGACGAGCGGGCGGCGACCAACCTGATCGAGTTCCTGGCCGAGCAGCAGCAAGCCACGCGGGTCGTTCCCTCGGACCGGGCGATCGTCATCGAGCGCTTCCGCGATGAGATCGGCGACTGGCGACTGTGTGTGCTCAGCCCGTTCGGCGGGCGGGTCCACGCCGCATGGTCGCTGGCGCTCAGCGCCCGGATCCGCGACCGGGTCGGCCTGGAGTCAGACGCCATCTACTCCGACGACGGGATCATCGTCCACCTGCCGGATGCCGAGGAACCCCCAGGCGCCGACCTGGTGCTCCTGGAGCCGGACGAGATTGAGGACCTCGTGGTGGCCGAGCTGGGATCCTCGGCGCTGTTCGGCGCCCGCTTCCGGGAGAACGCCGGCCGGGCCCTGCTCATCCCGCGGGCGCGGCCGGGCAAGCGCACGCCGCTGTGGCAGCAGCGGCTGAAGTCGCAGTCGCTCCTGGAGGTGGCCAAGAAGTACGGCGAATTTCCCGTCGTGCTGGAGACCTACCGGGAGTGCCTGCGCGACGTGCTCGACGTCCCTGGGCTGGTGGAGCTGCTGACCGCCCTGCACCGGCGGGAGATCACGATGGTGGAGGTGGAGACGCCGACCGCCTCCCCGTTCGCCTCCTCGCTGCTGTTCGACTACGTCGCTACCTACATGTACGAGGGCGACACGCCCAACGCCGAGCGGCGGGCGGCGGCGCTGTCGCTCGACCGCGACCTGCTGCGCGAGCTGCTCGGTCAGGAGGAGCTGCGCGACCTCATCGACCCCGGGGCGCTCGAGCGCGTCGAGGCCGACCTGCAGTGCCTGTCCGAGCCGGCCCGGGCCGCCAACCGGGACAGCCTGCTCGACGTCCTGCGCCGGGTCGGCGACCTGACCGTGGACGAGGCGGCGGCCCGGGCCCTGGACGGGCTCGATGCGGTCGCGATGCTCGAGGCGCTGCGCGGCGAGCGGCGGGCGGCGGTGATCCGCGTGCACGGCGAGGAGCGGTGGATCGATGCGGCCGACGCCGGGCTGTACCGGGACGCGCTGGGCGCGGCGCCGGCGGGCGGGCTGCCGGCCGCCTTCCTGGAGGACGTCCCCGACGCGCTGCACCGCCTGCTCCGGCGCTTCGCGGCCACCCACGGTCCGTTTGAGACCGCCGATGTCCGCGCCCGCTACGGCGTCGATGCGTCGGCGGCCCTGCGGGAGATGGAGCGCGCCGGCGACCTGGTTCGCGGCGAGCTGCGCCCCGGCGGAACCGATCGCGAATGGTGTGACCCGGAGGTCCTGCGGCGGCTGCGCCGGGCCTCGCTGGCCGTACTGCGCCAGGAGATCGAGCCCGCCGAGGCGCGTCAGCTGGCGCGGTTTCTGCCGAGCTGGCAGGGCGTCGACCGTCACCCGGCGTCCGGGGCCGGCATCGACCGGCTGCGTGAGACGCTGGTGCCGTTGCAGAGCCTGGCCCTCCCGGCCGGCGTGTGGGAGCACGAGATCCTGCCGCGCCGTGTGGGCGCCTACTCCCCCTCGTGGATGGACCAGCTGTGCGCGGCCGGCGAAGTGGTGTGGATCGGCGCCGGCGCGCTCGGTCGCAACTCCGGTCGCGTGGCCCTGTACTTCCGTGACGATCTGGCCCTGCTGGGCCCACCGCCGGTGCGCGGGGAGATCGAGCTCACCGAGGCCCACGAGGCGGTGCGGGCGCGGCTGGCCGCCGGCGCCTGCTTCTTCACTGACCTGCTGGTCGATGTGGAGTTGTCGCCGGAGGAGATCCAGGAGGCGCTGTGGGACCTGGCCTGGGCCGGACTGGCGACGAACGACGCCTTCGCGCCGCTGCGCGCCCCGCGACTGACGCTGGCACGGGCGCAACGAGATGTGGCGCGGCGCGCCGGGCGCTTCGGCGCAGGTCGGCGGCGTCACGCCGCGGCGGCGCAGGTGCAGGGACGGTGGTCGCTGACCGCCCCGCTGCTGGGCGAGGGCACCGATCCGGTGACGCGCCGGCGGGCGCTCGCGGAACTGCTGCTGGAGCGCTACGGGATTGTCACCCGCGAGCAGGTGCTGGCCGAGGGGATCCCCGGCGGGTTCTCGGCCATCTACCCCGAGCTGTCTCAGCTGGAGACGATCGGCGTGGCCCGGCGGGGCTACTTCCTGGAGGGGCTGGGCGGCGCCCAGTTCGCGCTGCCCGGCGCGGTGGAGCGGCTGCGCGCCCGGCCGGCGCCGGGCGCCGACCCTGCCCCGGTGGTGTTGTCGGCGATCGACCCGGCCCAGCCGTACGGCGCTGCGCTGCCCTGGCCCAAGCTGGATGACGAGGATCGCGGCGGCGCGCGGTCGCGGCGGCCGGCTCGGGTGGCGGGCGCCCACGTGGTGCTGGTGGACGGCGATCCGATCCTGTACCTGGAGCGGGGAGGGCGCGCGCTGCAGACGCTGGTGGCCGCGGGCGACGCCCGGGTGCGCCCGGCGCTGGCGGCCCTCGTCGACCGCGTGCGGCGCGGAACCATCAAGCGCGTGGCGCTGGAGAAGGTCGACGGTGAGAGCGCGCTGACCTCGGCACTCGGTCCGGCCCTGCTGGAGCTCGGCTTCCAGGAGGGCCCGCGGCGACTGACGCTCAGCGCGTGATCTGTGCCTGAAGGGGACACCATCGCCTACGCCGCCAAGCGGATGCGGCCGGTCCTGGAGGGCCACGTGCCGGATGCGATCCGCACCCCCCACCCGCGGTTTCGGCTCGACCGGTGGCCGGAGCGGCTCGCGGGCCGCGCCGTCATCGAGATCCGCACCCACGGCAAGCACCTGTTCATCCAATTCACCGGTGACCTGGTCATCCATTCGCACCTGCGGATGACGGGCACGTGGGGCGTGTACGCGCCAGGACGCCGGTGGGGCCGCTCGCCCCGACTGGCCTGGCTGGTGCTGGAGCGGGCCGGGCACGAGGTCGTGCAGTTCAACGGTCCGGTGCTCGAACTGCTCACCGAGGGCCGGGCGCGCTTCGATCAGCGGCTGGCCGCGCTCGGGCCCGACATCCTGGCGCCGGAGTTCGATGCCGCCCGCTTCTTGGCTCGCCTCCGCGCCGACGACGACACGCGCGGCATCGGCGACGCCGTCCTGGATCAGCGCAACGTGGCCGGCATCGGCAACCTGTGGAAGTCGGAGGGCTGCTGGGCCGCCGGGATCGATCCGTGGCGGCCGGTCCGGGACGTGTCAGACGAGGAGGCGATGGCGATCATCGAGGCGGTCCGTCCGCGCATGCTGGCGTCGGCGGCCGGCGACCGGT
Source organism: Solirubrobacteraceae bacterium (assembly GCA_051985625.1). Classification (GTDB taxonomy): domain Bacteria; phylum Actinomycetota; class Thermoleophilia; order Solirubrobacterales; family Solirubrobacteraceae; genus Palsa-465. The sequence goes on along the minus strand of JBPYFQ010000142.1, from coordinate 4,904 downwards.
CGGGCGCCCGGGGGGTGTTCCGCCGTCACGGTCAGGCGTGCCCACGGTGCGGCGCCCGGGTCCGTGCTCATGGCCAGGGCGACGACAACCGGACGACGTTCTGGTGCCCGGGGTGCCAGCGCTGACCGTGGCTCAGGTGATGATGCAGCGAGCCGCGCTGTAACGGGGCGGGCTGCCGAAGTCGGCGGCGTGGTGGCCGGCGGTGGTGCGGCGGTGGGTTTGGCCCACCACCTTCCCGCCCCGCTTCCAGGTGAACACGATCGTGGCGTTCCACATCCCCGTCTCGCCAGGGTGGAACGGGAAGATGGTGCCTCCCTGCTCCAGCCCGCGTGAGTGGCTGCCGAGCGTGGTGGTGTCAACCGCGTTGGGGCTGTTGATGGGGACGAACTTCTGGGCGGCCGACGACCAGGCGTCGAGCGTGATCTTCATCGACATCGTGCTGGAGAACCCCAGCGAGGGCATCTGACCCCGCACGCCGATCTGGGCGCGATGGGTGTGGGAGTTGCAGATGTTGATCGTCGCCCACAGTGAACGTGACCTCTCGGCGGCGGCGACGGCCCGCTGGATCTGGCGCGGGCTCGGCGGCTTGGCGGCGGCCGGCGCTGCCGCCGCCACAGCCACGACGGCAACGAGTAGCGTTCTGGCTACCGTGCGCATGTCGCGCACGATAGCTGGACGTGTGACAAACCATGCGCGGGCGCGTAGTGAGGGTGTGATCGAGGCTCAGGTGCATTCGGGGACGGAGCCCGCGCCCAGCTCGTGGGAGCGGTTCGAGCGCCTGTACCGGTCCAGCCGCGATGACGTGTTCGGGTATGTCTGCACCCTGCTGCGCGACCGCGCGGCGGCCGAGGACGTGACCGCCCTGGCGTTTGAACGGGCCTACCGGCGCCGCCTGACGTTCGACCGCCGGCGCGGCGAGGAGCGCGCCTGGCTGTTCGGCATTGCCCGCAACGCCGCGCTGGACGAGTTGCGCCGCCGCCGGCGGCTGGCCTCGCTCACCGCCGACCCGGAGGACGTCGCGGGGGTGGGCGTGGAGGACGGCGCCGAGGTGGCGCTGCGGCGCACTGCCGTGCGCTCGGCGCTGGCGGAGCTGTCGGCTCGCGACCGTGAGGTGATCGCGCTCAAGTTCCACGGCGGGCTGCGCAACGCCGAGCTGGCCCAGGTGCTGGGGGTCAGCGAGACGGCCGCCGGCACCCTGCTGTACCGGGCGATGGAGAAGCTCAGGAGGGCCTGTGATGCGAACCAGTGACGAGGGAGCCATGCCGCCGGAGATCGCCGCGGCCCTGCTCGCCGTCGACGCCACCCTGGCCGGCGAACCCGCCGACCCGGAGTTCGCCGACCTGGCCGAGCTGGCCCTGATCCTGGCTGCCGACCGGCCGGCTCCCGGGCCGGAGTTCACGGCCGCGCTGGACGAGCGGGTCGAGCGCCGGTTTGCCCGGCCCGCTCGTCCAGCCCGCTCCGGCGTGCGCCGGGCGCGCCGGGCGCGGGGCTGGATGTTCGGCTCGGCGGCCGGGGTGGCGGCCGCGGTCGCCGCGCTCGTGCTGGTCGTCGTGGTGGTGGGGCATGGGGGCGGGAGAAGCGGCGCATTCACCTCGGCGTCGGCTGGGGCGTCGGCACCTAAGCGGGCTGCGTCGGTACCGGCGCGGACGCTGTCAGGTCATGCGGGCGCCTCGTCCGCGGCCGGCGCCATGACCCCCCTGTCGCCGGCGGCTGCCCCGCTGCCATCCGGCAAGCGCCAGATCGTTCAGTCGGCCCAGCTGCAGCTGTCGACCGTGCCGGGCCGCATCGACAACGTCGCCCAGCAGGTGTTCAACGTGGTGGCGACCGAGAAGGGGTTCGTCCAGAGCTCCAACGTCACCGCCACCGGGAACCCGAACGCCAACGCCGAGTTCCAGCTCAGCGTGCCCAGCGACAACCTGGCACCAACCCTGAACGCGCTGTCCTCCCTGCGCGGCGCCAACGTCGTGTCACGCAGCGACGCCACCAACGACATCACCGGTCAGCTCGGCGGCGCCGGCCAGCGCCTCGCCGAGGCCCGCGCACTGCGGCGCTCGCTGCTCAAGCAGCTGGCCGCTGCCACCACGGCGACGGCGGTCCAGAGCATCCGGGCCCGCCTGCACGACGCCGACGCGTCGATCGCCAGCGACCTGGCGACGTTGCGTGGGCTCCAGCGCCAGGTCGCCTACAGCCAGATCGGCGTCAACGTCCAGGCGACGGCGGCGGCCGGACAAGGCTCCTCATTCACGCTGGGCCGGGCCGCCCACGACGCCGCACGGGTGCTGGTGGTGGTGGCCGGCGCGGCGCTGATCGCGCTGGCGGTGCTCGTCCCGGTCGGGCTGGTGGCGGCGCTGCTTGCCTGGGCCGGGTTCGCCATCCGGCGCCGGCGGCGGGAGCAGGTGCTCGACCTGATGTAGCCGTCCGGGCGCTGCCGTCGGGCCGGCGCACGCGATTCGCCTGCGGCGGGCTAGAGGGGCTCTGTGGTATCCCTGCTACCCATGCCGGCGACGAGTGAGGAGACGATCGCCCTTCTGCGCACCGTTCCGGTGTTCTCGGCGCTGGGCGAGGAGGACCTGGCCGAGGTGGTCGCCGTGACGGTCCCGCGGGACTTCGCGGCGGGCGAGATGGTGTTCCGCGAGGGCGACAGCAGCGACACGTGCTACGTGATGCGGTCGGGTCGGGTGCGCGCGCTGCGCGAGCACACCGACGGGCGGACGATCACGCTCGCCACGTTCGGGCCGGGAGACATCTTCGGGGAGCTGGCCATGTTCGACGACGAGCGCCGGTCGGCGACGATCGAGGCGCTGGAGGCGACCGAGACGGCGGCGATTCTCGGCAGCGACATGCGCCGGTTGCTCCGCGCTCACCCGGAGATCGCGGTGAAGCTGCTCGCCGCGCTCGGCCGTCGGCTGCGGGAGACGAACGAGCGCCTCACCCGGCAGTCGTTCCAGACCGTTCAGAGTCGCGTCGCCTCGGCCCTGCTGGAGTTGGTGTCCACCGCGCAGGGTGAGGGCGCCGGCGACAGCGACGTGCTCATCACCGCCACGCAGTCCGAGCTGGCCCAGCTGGCCGGCTCCTCCCGGGAGTCGGCGAGCCGGTTCCTGGCGGTGCTGGAGCGGGCCGGCGTGATCACGCAGGGCCGCGGGAGGCTGACCGTCCACAACCCGGAGCGCCTGGAGGGGTACGTCTATTAACCGTCACAACGGAGCGAAGGAGTTCTCGGCCGGCGGAGTCGTCGTGCGGGGGGACGAGATGATCGTGATCGTGCCGGTCAAGCGGGCGTCCGACGGGCGCCGCGTGGTGGGGCTGCCCAAGGGCCACCTCGACGGGGACGAGACGCCGGAGCAGGCGGCGCGGCGCGAGGTCGCCGAGGAGACGGGCGTCCAGGCCGAGCTCGTCGAGGAGCTGGGCGACGTCAGCTACCGGTACGAGCGCAAGGGGCGCCTGGTGGAGAAGGTGGTGCGCTTCTACCTGTTCGAGTACCGGTCCGGGGACGTCGCCGACCACGATCATGAGATCGAGGAGGCGCGCTGGGTCCCCATGCGGGAGGCCGTCGGGCAGCTGAGCTACGACGGCGAGCGGGCGATCGTGCAGCGCGCGTTGTCGCGAAGTACGCAGGATCGATAGGCTGCGCACGACGTGCGGGTCCTCAATTTCTATTCCTCGGTGTTCGCCGACCAGCTCCGTCGCGGCCGCAAGACCGCGACGATCCGTCTGGGCGACAAGTCGCACAAGTACCACAAGAACGAGTGCGTGCTGGTCACGATCGGCTACCAGCATTCCCCGCGGGAGAAGATCTTCCAGGCCGTGATCGACCAGGTCGAGGTCAAGCGCGTCAAGGACCTGTCGCCGCGGGAGATCGAGCACGACAACCCGGAGTTCCGCCGGGTCGACGAGATGGTGCACTTCCTGGAGCAGATCTACGGCCGCAAGGTCTCGATGGACGACACCGTGACGGTCGTGCGCTTCTCGCAGATCATCGAGAACCCGCCGGACCAGATGCGCGACCGGATCCACGGTCTCGGCGGCGCCCGCAACTAGCGGCCGCCCCCGGGGAAGGTGACCGCACCCGGGGAAGGTGACCCGCCTCGTCGGCGGGCGGGACGGCAGGGGGCGGAACGGAGTGCGGATCGGCGGCTACGCTAGCCAGACGATGATCAGCACCAACCAGCTCAAGAACGGGAACCACATCGAGGTCGACGGCACCGTCTTCAAGGTCCTCGAGTTCCAGCACGTCAACCCCGGCAAAGGAGCCGCGTTCGTGCGCACCAAGCTGCGCCGGACGACCGACGGCAACGTGATCGACAAGACCTTCCGCGCCGGTGAGAAGTTCCGCGCGGTGCGCACCGAGGTGCGGCGGATGCAGTTTCTGTACGGCGACGGCCAGGACGCTCACTTCATGGACTCGGAGACCTACGAGCAGTTCTCGGTCCCCCAGACCCAGATCGCCGACGAGTTGCGCTGGACCAAGCCCAACGACGAGGTGGAGCTGCTCTACATCGACGACCAGCCCGGCGGCCTTCAGCTGGCCAGCGCGGTCGACCTCGAGGTGACCGAGACCGAGCCGGGGCTGCGCGGCGACACCGCGTCCGGCGGCGGCAGCAAGCCGGCCACGCTGGAGACCGGGGCCACCGTCCAGGTGCCGCTGTTCGTCAACGTCGGCGACCGCGTGCGGGTGGACACGCGCTCCGGCAAGTACGTCTCCCGGGCGTAGAGGCTACGGCCGGTCGCCCCGGGTCGGCCCGCGTCGGCCTGGGTGGCCGAGATGCAATCTAAGCGGGGCGGCCTCAGGCAGTCAGCGCAACAAGGGGAGTGTTTCAGCCTTGAGCAGCGCCCGTCGCCGCGGAGGTGAGCCCGGAGGGCGAGCCGGAGCGGCGATGGGCGCTTAGCCGACCGGCGTCACCCCC
>JBPYFQ010000141.1:0-5215 GCA_051985625.1 Solirubrobacteraceae bacterium | reverse complement strand
CGACGAGCGTTGAGTACTCACCCCGGCAGCACGAGACCGAGCAGATCACCGCACATGTGCTGTGGATGACAACCGGCCTGTCGTGTGAGGGCGACTCCGTCGCCATGACGTCGGCGACCAACCCCAGTCTGGAGGACATCATCCAGGGCGTGATCCCCGGCATGCCCCGGGTCGTGATCCACAACCAGGTGGTCGCCTTCGAGGTCGGCGACGAGTACATCCAGGCCTGGTACGACGCCGAGCAGGGCAAGCTCGACCCGTTCGTCCTGGTGGTGGAGGGCTCGGTCGGCAACGAGCAGATCAACGGCGACGGACACTGGACCGGGTTCGGCGTCAACCCCGCCAACGGCCAGCCGATCACGCTCAACGAGTGGATCGACCGCCTGGCGCCCAAGGCCGCCGCGGTCGTCGCCGTCGGCACGTGCGCCACGTACGGCGGCATCCCGGCCATGAAGAACAACCCCACCGGCGCCATGGGCGTCCCGGACTACCTGGGGTGGAGATGGCGCTCGAAGGCCGGCCTGCCGATCGTCTGCATCCCGGGCTGCCCGGCCCAGCCGGACAACATGACCGAGACCCTCATGTACCTCGTCTTCCACCTGGCCGGCATGGCGCCGGCCCCGGAGCTCGACGAGCAGTTGCGGCCCAAGTGGCTGTTCGACCGCACGGTGCGCGAGGGCTGCAACCGGGCCGGGTTCACCGAGCAGGGCAACTTCGCCACCGAGTACGGGTCAGACCATCGCTGCCTGGTCAAGCTGGGCTGCAAGGGACCGGTGGTCAAATGCAACGTGCCGGTTCGGGGCTGGGTGAACGGGATCGGCGGCTGCCCCAACGTGGGCGGCATCTGCATGGCGTGCACGATGCCCGGCTTCCCGGACAAGTACATGCCGTTCATGGAGCCGGACCAGTGGGGCAATGCCGGGGCCACCTTCCAGCGCTTCACCTACGGCCCGGTGTTCCGCTACTTCCGCAAGCGCAACATCGAGACCAAGTACGACAAGGAGCCGGACTGGCGGCGGCGCGGGCCCACGTTGAGCAGCGGCTACACGCCGCGCTGGTAGCCCGCCCCCCTGACCCCGAACGACCCCTGAATGTGATGAGGAGAGCGTAGATGGCCACAACAGAGACGCCCAGCGAACAGAAGGTCGTCGTCAAGGAGATGTCCTGGGATCCGATCACGCGGATCGTGGGCAGCCTCGGCATCCACACCGAGATCGACTTCTCCAACCAGCAGGTGCTCAAGTGCTACAGCACGTCGATGATCTTCCGGGGCTTCGACATCTTCATGAAGGGGATCGACCCCCGCGACGCGCACTTCATCACCAGCCGGATCTGCGGCATCTGCGGCGATAACCACTGTACGTGCTCGTGCCTGAACCAGAACATGGCCTACGGGGTCAAGCCCCCTCCCCTGGGGGACCTGGCGTTCAACCTGGCCGAGACCGCCGACTACATCTTCGACCACGCCATCTTCAACGACTGCATGGCGAACGTCGACTTCTGCGAGCAGATGGTCAAGGACACCAATCCGACGCTGCTGGCCAAGGCGGAGAAGACGCCGGCGCCGCACAAGGACATCCACGGCTATCAGACGATCGCCGACATCATGCGGGCGCTCAACCCGTTCACGGGCAGCTTCTACCTGGAGACGCTGCAGGTGGCGCGGTACACGCGTGAGATGTACTGCCTGTTCGGCGGGCGCCACACCCACCCGTCGACGATCATGCCCGGCGGCTGCAGCGCCGACATCACCCATCAGACCTGCACCGACTACTACGTGCGCCTGATGCGCTACTTCGACTACGTCAAGCGGGTCGTGCCGATGCACGACGACCTGTACGACTTCTTCCTCACCGAACTGCCGGGCTACGACATGGTCGGCTACCGGGAGACGAACCTGGTCAACTGGGGCTCGTTCGACGACCCGGACTACGTCGACTACAGCTACCGCAACATGACTGACTGGGGGCGCCGCCGCTACATCACCCCCGGGATCGCCATCGGCGGTGAGCTGATCACGACCGACCTGGTGGAGATCAACCTGGCCATCCGGATCCTGCTCGGCAGCTCGTACTTCGACGGGTGGGACAACGAGCCGACGTTCGTCTCCCGCGACCCGCTCGGCAACCCGGTGGACAAGAACCATCCGTGGAACAAGGTGACGCTGCCCAAGCCCCAGAAGCGCGACTTCGCCGGCAAGTACAGCTGGGTCGTCTCGCCGCGCATCTACGACAAGCGCAACGACACCACCGTGTGCTGCGACACCGGCGGCGGGCCGTTCGCCCGCCAGTGGTGCACGGCCAAGGCGGGGCTGGTCGACTTCGGCTACGCCAAGGCGACCGGCAACTCGATCCAGATGGTGCTGCCCAAGTCGGCGTCGATGCCGGAGATGGAGCTGGAGTGGAAGGTGCCGGAGAAGTCCAACGCCATCGAGCGCGACCGGGCCCGGTCCTACCACCAGGCCTACTCGGCCCTCATCGCCCTGCATTGCCTGGAGCGGGCGCTCAAAGAGGTGCGGGCCGGACGGACGAAGAGCTGGAACGACTTCACCGTTCCGGACGAGGCGATCAGCTGCGGGTTCCACGAGGCCGCCCGCGGCGTGCTGTCGCACCACATGGTCATCCGCGAGGGCAAGATCGCCAACTACCAGCCCTACCCGCCGACCCCCTGGAACGCCAGCCCGCGCGACGTCTACGGGACCCCGGGCCCCTACGAGGACGCGGTGCAGAACACGCCCATCTTCGAGGAGAACGGCCCGGAGAACTTCAAGGGCGTCGACATCATGCGCGCCGTGCGCAGCTTCGACCCGTGTCTGCCGTGCGGCGTGCACATGTACACCGGCAAGGGCCAGGTGCGCAAGGTGGTCCACACGCCGACCGGCCTCTGCTGAGCCGGGGGTAGGTCACGGTGGACCACCCCACGACACCCGACGAGCTGCTGGACCGGGTGCAGGCGCTGTCCGACGCCGTCGACGAGCTGGACGACCCGCGGGCCCGCGAGCTGGCCCATGAGCTGGTCGGCGCGGTCGTCGCCATGTACGGGGACGGCCTGAGCCGGATCATGGCCACGATCGAGTCCGCGCGTGAGGCCGGAGCCACCATCCTGGATGAGCTGGCCCAGGACGGTGCGGTGGCCAGCCTCCTGCTCATCCACGACCTGTACCCGGTGTCGCTGCGCGACCGGGTACAGGAGGCGCTGGACTCCGTCCGGCCCTACATGGAGTCCCACGGCGGCAACGTCGAGCTGCTGGGGATCGAGCACGGGGTGGCCCGGCTGGCGCTGCAGGGCAGTTGCCACGGCTGCGCCGCCTCGCAGTCGACGCTGGAGCTGGCCATCAAGCAGGCGCTCGACGAGCACGCCCCGGACCTGCTGGGGATCGACGTCGACGGCGTCGATGGCGCGGATGGGGCGGGCGGGGCCGTTCCCGTCGACGACGGGCGGCCGGTGCGCTGGCTGTCGCTCGACCAGGTGGGCGATCTGCCTCCCGGCCAGCTGAGATCGGTGGCGATCGATGGCGCCAGCCTCGTCGTGGCCAACGTCGACGGCTCGCTGCTGGCCTATCGGGATAGCTGCGCGGCCTGCGGCGAGCCGCTTCACGCCGGGGAGCTGTCCGGGCCGATGCTGCGCTGCCCGCACTGCGAGGTGGAGTTCGACCTGCCCCGGGCCGGCCGGGCCGGCGGCGGGGAACCGCTCCAGCTGGCCCCGGTCCCGCTGCTGCAGGGCGAGGAGCTGCGGGTGGCCGTGTGAGCGACCGCCTGGACTCCATGATCGCCGCCCGGCGCCGCGCCGAAACGCTGGCTCGCCTGCGCTCGCTGGCCCAGGGCGATGCCGCCCGGGACGGCGATCCGGTGCACCTGGACGTCCGCCCGCCGCAACCGCCCGCCGAGCGCTGCGACCTGTGCGGGACGACGCTCCCCGAGGACCACCGCCACCTCCTGCACCTGACCGAGCGGCGGATCGACTGCGCCTGTGAGCCGTGCTGGGCGCGCCACTCCGGCGACCCGGAGTACCGGCCCACCGGCATGCGGACGGCGTGGCTGACCGGGTTTGACTGCGATGCCGAGATGTGGCGGCGATTCGGGATCCCCATCGGCCTGGCGTTCTTCATGCGCAGCTCGGTCACCGGCGGCGTGGTCGCCCTCTATCCCAGTCCGGCCGGCGCCACCGAGTCCGAGCTGGACCTGGGCGCCTGGGATGAGCTGGTGGCGCGCAACCCGGCGCTGGCCGAGCTCGATGCCGACGCCGAGGCGCTCATCGTCAACCGCCTGTCGGACCCGGCCCAGTACGTGATCGCGCCGATCGACGAGTGCTATCGCCTGGTCGGCCTGGTCAAGACGCGCTGGGAGGGGATCTCCGGCGGGGCGGCGCTGGAGCGAGCCGTGCCCGAGTTCTTCGCCGGCCTGCGGGCCAAGACGCAGGTGGAGATCGGAGCCAATCCATGAGCGTCGGGGAGTCGCAGCCCGCCCGCCCAGCTGCCCCCCTGGCCGCCCGCCCGGACATCCCGGAGCCGGAGTTCTTCATCACCGGCGCCGAGCACGTGCCCTACGCCGCGGCGCCGACGATGGCGTTCGCGGCCGGCGTCTCGGACCCCACGCGCCACGAGATCCAGACCCTGGCGCTCTCCACCCAGGTCATGATCGACCCGGCGCGGCGTGGTTACGACCGGGCGACTCGGGCCCGCCTGACCGAGCTGTTCGGGCCGCCCGCCAGCTGGACGCCGTCGACCCAGGGCCTCGTATGGGCTCGTGTGGCCACGGTCGTGCCCGCCTTCACCGGCGCGACGACGTTCTCGCTGGAGGTCCCGTGCACCTACGACCTCGAGGTCGCCGCCGCCAAGTACTTCTACGCGCTGGCCGACGGCGAGGTCCCCCTGAGCTTCCACTTCTCCGGGACGGTCTTCTACCACGGCCCGGACGGCCGCCTCCAGGTCACGCCGGTGCCCTGGACCGCGAGCGCCCGGTTCGGCATGCCGGTCGCCGCCTGGCGGGCGATGATCGCCGAGCACTACCCCGGCGGGGGCTGGATCCGGCTGTCGGAGTCGACGCTGGCCGCGCTGCAGGAACACCGCGCCGCGCAGGGACTGCCGAGCTTCGACGCCTGCGTCACCGAACTGCTCCAGGACGGCGCCGATGCTCGATGAGCTCGTCTCGACGCTGCTCTACGAGGGCTACGCGCTGTACCCGTACACGCCGGGGTCGGCCAAGAATGCAACGCC
>JBPYFQ010000140.1:0-32584 GCA_051985625.1 Solirubrobacteraceae bacterium | reverse complement strand
TGGAGGCGGTCGGCGCGCCGGAGGCGGAGGCTACAGCCGCGTTCGAGGAGATGATCCCCCTGGGGCGTCACGCCGCACCGGACGAGATCGCCCAGGCGGCGGTGTTCCTGGCCAGCGACGAGAGCGCGTTCATGACCGGACACACGCTGACCGTCGACGGCGGGCTCAGCATCTGATCGTCAGTACCCGCGGTTGCGTGCGCTCAGCCGCGAGCGCCGCGGGCGACCGACCAGGTGAGCAGGCCGGCGACGGCCACCGGGAGGATCCACCAGGCCGCGACGGTGCTTGAAGCCACCACCGCGGTCAGCGCCAGCGCCACCACGACGCCGGCGGCAATGCGCCAGTCGTCGCCGATCACGAAGTCCCACAGGAAGCGCAGGAACGCGTCGACGTACCTCATGCGCCGATCATCTCCGTCTCGTCCGCCGCCTGCCGGGTCTTGATGGCGGGGACGCGGGCGCGGCGCCTGAGTAGCGCCACCAGCCCGAGCCCGAACAGGAGCGTGGCCGGGATGAGCCCCAGCAGGGATGCGTCGCCCCCGGGCCAGTTGGCGCCGGCGCCCTCGGCGCCCCAGAACATGCCGAACGACGTCAGCATCACGCCGACGCCGAACTTCAGCGTGTTCTCCGGCACGCGGGACAGCGGGGCGTGGACCGCCACCCCGGCGGTCACCACGGCCAGCACGGCGGCCCCGGCGGCGACCGCGGCGAGCCCGATGTTGTGCTGATTGGCCCCGAAGGTCAGGACGATGAATATGACCTCGAGCCCCTCCAGCAACACGCCCTTGAACGACACCGTGAACGAGTAGGGATCGAATCCGGGGCCGACGGCGCCCGCGTCGCGGGCGGCGGCCAGCTCCCCGGTGTAGATGGCGGCCTCGTCGTGGAGCTTCTTGAACCCGGAGGCGCGGAGGATCGCCTTGCGCAGCCACTGGAGCCCGAACACGAGCAGGAGCCCGCCCACCACGATGCGCAGCGTGTTGATCGGCAGCGAGGTCAGCGCCGGTCCGAGGGCCGCCGTCAGTACGGCCAGAGCGAGGATCGCGCCGCCGACGCCGATGAACGACGAGCGCCAGCTGCGGGTCACGCCCACGGCCAGCACAATCGTCAGCGCCTCCACCGCCTCCACCGCGCAGGCGACGAAGACCGATAACGCCAGACCAATTTCCGCGCCGCTCATATCCGGTCGAGAATTTAGCGGTCGGTCCATTAATCTCTGCTTACACATGGCCGGACCCCAGGGACCCTTCGAGCCTGCGCAGGCCGCCGAGAATCCGATCGACCCGGAGCTGCGGGTCGGCCACGTCCACCTGCGGACCGCCGATATCGACCGGGTCCGGGCGTTCTACGTCGACATCATGGGCTTCGACGTCATCTTCGAGGCCCGGGACGTGCCCGGTTGGGGGACCACCGGTGACATCCTGTTCGTGTCGGCCGGCGGCTACCACCATCACCTCGGATTCAACACGTGGAAATCGGCCGGCGCGCCCCCCCAGCCAGACGGGGTGACCGGGCTGCACCACGTCGCGCTGAACTTCTCCACCCGCGGTCGGCTGGCCCAGACGGTCAAGCGACTGGTCGACGCCGGAGTCCCGCTGCGCCAGCTGACCGATCACGGCACCCACCAGGCCGTCTACCTGTCCGATCCGGACGGCAACGACCTGGAGCTGGCCTGGGACCGCCCGTTCGAGGAGTGGCCGGTGTACGGCTCGGCCAACGCCCCGGCCATCGACGCCCCGCTGGATCTGGACGAGCTGCTGGCGGCGGCCGAGGCTCCGGCCTAGCCACGCTCCGTCGCGACGCTGAGCATCCGGCGCCCCGCCGCGACGCTGAGCGTCCGGCCTCGCCGCGCTCCGTCGCTACGCTGCGCGGGCTCTGATTGTCCTGCGCATCATCGTCGCCCTATTGGGCTTCGCCGGCGTGGCCGTCGTGCTCCTGTCAGTCCTGCGCACCGTCGTGCTGCCCCGTGCCGTGCCGGCCCGTCTGGCCCGGTTCACGTTCCTGGCCGTCCGGAGCCTTCTGCTCCTGCGGCTGCGCGTGCACGGCGCCGACTACGAGACGCGCGACCGGGTGTTCGCGCTCCAGGCTCCGCTGGGCCTGTTCGCGCAGCTGCTCGCGTGGTCGGTGCTGCTCGTCCTGTACTTCGCGGTGATCTTCTGGGCGCTCGACCCCAGCGGTCTGACCCATGCGAGCGTCGTGCAGGCGATCGAGCTGTCCGGATCGTCGATGGTCACCCTGGGCATCGATCATCCGTCGGGCCTGGTCCGCCACCTGCTGGCGTTCGCCGCCGCCGGGGTGGGGCTGACCCTCCTGGCGCTGGTCATCACGTACCTGCCCAGCCTGTACGGGGCCTTCTCCCGGCGCGAGGCGCTCATCACCAAGCTCGTCGTCCGGGCGGGCACCCCGCCGTCCGGCGTGTCGCTGCTCCGGCGCACCTGGGAGCTGCATCGCTTCGAGCAGCTCGACGAGGTGTGGGACAGCTGGGAGAACTGGTTCATCGAGGTCGGCGAATCCCACACCACCTTCCCGCAGCTGGGCTTCTACCGGTCGCCGCATCCGCGCAATCACTGGGTGCTCTCGGCCGAGGCGGTGCTCGACGGGGCGGCCCTGTTCATGACCACCTGCGACGTGGCCGATCGGTCGCGCAGCGAGATGTGCGTCGACGCCGGAGTCAACGCGCTGGTGGCGATCGCCCAGTTCCTGGGGATTCCGCGGCACCCACCCGAGCCCGAGGCCGAGGCCGAGATCCTGCTGCCGCGGGAGCTGTTCGACCGGGCCCGGAAGGAGCTGGCCGATGTGGGCGTTCCCGTGCTCGACGACGTGGAGACCGCCTGGCGGGACTTCCGGCGGGTGCGGTACCGCTACGAGCCCCTCATCGCCGTGCTGGGCCGGATGACCGACGCCCCGCGCAGCGAATGGAGCTCGTGGTCGGATGACGTCCCCCGGCACAGCCCGCCGCTGATCCGGATCCATGGGCGCTGAGGAGGTTCGGCCCGCCGCCGGCCCATGGGCGCTGAGGTTCGGCCCGCCGCCGGCCCATGGGCGCTGAGATTCGGCCCGCCGCCGGCCCATGGGCGTGAGGATCGGCCCTCCGCGGGCGGCGAAGTAGGGTTAGCAGGCATGACCGCATCGGAGCCGCGGTTCCAGCCGCCGGACGCCAGCGCCACCCCCCGGTACACCGGCCTGCGCACGTTCGCCCGCCTGCCGCACGTCGAGCTGCCGCACGCCGACGTCGACGCCGCGGTGATCGGCGTGCCGTTCGACACCGCCACCAGCTTCCGGACCGGGGCCCGGTTCGGCCCGGAGGCGATCCGGTCGGGCTCGACGCTTCTGCGCCCGTACCACCCGCCGCTCGACGTCAACGTGTTCCGGTCGCTGTCCGCGGTCGACGGCGGCGACCTGGCGATCACGCCGGGCAACGCGGCCCGGACGGCCGAGCAGATCCACGCGGGTCTGATGCCGGTGCTGGAGGCCGGAATCGTGCCGATCGTCCTGGGCGGTGATCACTCGATCGTGCTCGGGGAGCTGCGGGCGCACGCCGCGGTCCACGGCCCGGTCGGCCTGGTGCTCCTCGACGCGCACGCCGACACCTGGGATCAGTACTACGGCGAGCGCTACTTCCACGGGACCCCGTTCCGGCGCGCGGTGGAGGAGGGCCTGCTCGACCCGTCGCGCTCGCTGCTGGCCGGGATGCGGGGTCCGCTGTACGACGCCGCCGACGTCCGCCAGCCGGTGGAGATGGGCTTCGAGGTCATCCCGGGCGAGGCGCTGCAGGCGATGAGCCCGGCGGAGTACGGCGCGCGCGTCCGGGAGCGGATCGGCGACGGCCCGGTCTACATGTCCTTCGACATCGACGTGCTCGACCCCGCGTTCGCGCCGGGGACGGGCACCCCGGAGGTGTGCGGCCTGTACCCGCGGGAGGCGCTCGCGTTCATGCGGGCGCTGGCCGGGATTGAGTTCACCGGCTATGACGTGGTGGAGGTGTCGCCGCCGTACGACTCCGCCGGGCAGGTCACCGCGCTGCATGCCGCGGCCGTCGCCTACGAGATGCTCGCCCTGCTGGCCGTGGCCCGCCGATGACCGACGCCGTCGTCGCCTGCTGCCAGCTGGCGCTGCGCGTCGGGGACATCGAGTTCAACCGGGCGGCCTGCCGCGACGCGATCGCCGCCGCCGGCGACCAGGGCGCCGACATCGTGGTGGTGCCGGAGCTGGCCAACAGCGGCTACGTGTTCAGCGATGCCGACGAGGCCCGCCGCTGCGCGGAGACCGTGGACGGCGAGACCGTGGCGGAGTGGACGGCGCTGGCCCGCGACCGCGGCCTGGTGCTGGTCGGCGGCCTGTGCGAGCTGGACGCCGCGGCCGGCGTGCTGCGCAACAGCGCGGTGATCATCGACGCGGACGAGGGCCTGCGGGCGGTGTACCGCAAGGCGCATCTATGGGATCGCGAGCAGCTGGTGTTCGAGCCCGGGCGTGAGCCGCCGCCGGTCGTGGCCACGCGACATGGTCACGTGTCCACGATGGTCTGCTACGACGTCGAGTTCCCGGAGTGGGTCCGCCTGCCGGCTCTGGCCGGCGCCGACCTCCTGTGCGTGCCCACCAACTGGCCGCGGGAGCCTCGCCCGCAGGGCGAGCGCCCGGCGGAGGTCACCCGGGTGCAGGCCGACGCGTCCGTCAACCGGATGTTCATCGCCGCCTGCGACCGCGCCGGGACCGAGCGGGGGGTGGAGTGGGTGAGCGGGACGGTCATCGTCGGCCCCGACGGTTATCCCATGGCCGGCCCGGTGTGCGAGGACCGATCGGCGACCATCCTGGCCCGTTGCCGCCTGAGCGACGCCCGCCAGAAGCAGACCAGCTCCCGCAACGACGCCCTCGAGGACCGCCGGCCGGCGCTGTATGAACCCGTGAGCAGCTGAGGCGTCTAGGCGGGGCGACGTGATCGATCCGCGCTTCGCCATCCTCGGCGCCCTGATCACGGTCGCCGGCAGCGCCTCCTACGCCCGGGACACCCTGCGGGGCCGGACCCGGCCCAACCGGGTGACGTGGATGCTGTGGACGGTGGCGCCGCTGATAGCGTTCGCCGCCGAGGCGGTCCAGGGCGTGGGGCTGGAGTCGCTCCTGACCCTGGCGGTCGGGGTCGGCCCCCTGCTGGTGGTGATCGCGTCGTTCCTGGATCCGCGGGCCTACTACCGGCTGACCCGCTTCGACGGCGCGTGCGCGGCGCTGTCGGTGTCGGCGCTCGTCGCCTGGGGGCTGACCGGCACCGGCGACGTCGCCATCGTGTTCAGCATCCTGGCCGATCTGTTCGGCCTGATCCCCACGCTGCGCAAGGCCTACCGGGACCCGGAGTCGGAGAGCGCCAGCGCGTTCCTGGCCAGTGGTTGCGGGGCGATCATCACGCTCCTCACCGTGTCCGGCTGGACGTTTGCCGAGGTCGGCTTTCCGCTGTACATCCTCGGCGCGGATACGACGCTCTCCACGTTGATCCTGGCGCCGCGTCGGGCCCCGCGTGAAATGCTCCGCGAACGTGTGCATCGGCCGTGATTGGGTAGGCGTAGGCAGAGATGACTGACCTTCGTAGCCGATTGGCCCTGAGAACCCGGCTCCGCGAAGCAGTCACCCGGGCCGATCCCCTGTTTGCCAAGATCGGGCTTCGAGTCTTGCCGTACGGCAAGCACTGGGACCGTCATCCCACAGCCGACTTTCCGCCAGAATGGCACAGCATCATCCGGCGGGTGCGGCCGTACACGATGACGTCGGACGAACGGGTCGGGGCGCTCCTGCAATCAGTCGAGCACGTGGCCAAGAACCGGATCCCGGGCTCCTTCGTGGAGTGCGGAGTGTGGCGCGGGGGCAGCGTGATGGCAGCAGCGTTCGCTTTTCAGGGCAACGACGATCTGCGTGACCTGTATCTGTTCGACACGTTTGAGGGCATGTCGGAACCGACCGAGGACGATGTGAGCTACCTTGGGCAGCGGGCCACTGATGGCTGGCATCCCGGCGACGCCGCCGCCGGCCTCGAAGACGTTCGGCGGACGCTGGCCTTGACGGGCTATCCCGAGGATCGGGTGAACTACATCAAGGGCAAGGTGGAGGACACCCTGCCCGGTGCCGCTCCGAGGCAGATCGCGATCTTGCGCCTCGACACCGACTGGTACGAGTCCACTCGGCATGAGCTGGAAACGCTCTGGCCACATGTCATGCCGGGCGGCGTGCTGATTGTCGACGACTACGGGCACTTCACCGGGGCTCGCCAGGCAGTCGACGAGTTCTTCGGTCCGGCCGTGTTCCTGCACCGAGTGGACTACACCGGCCGACTAGTCCTCAAGCACTGATCGTTGAAGTTGACCAGCGCAACCGCGGCAGGCGCGACATGTCCTGAGCCTCACCGGTAAGAACCCGGTTGGCCACCCGGGGGAACCCGGATTGCTGGTGGGGAGAACTCGGATTGCTTTGCCGCCCCAGGTCGGTACCTTCTGAATATGTTCTCCTCGTTCCCGGCGGCCTGGGTGCTGGTCGCCCTGCCGTTTTTGTCGGCGCTGCTGATCTCCCAGATCCAGCCGCTCCGGCAGTTGGCCGTGACGAGGCATCACGTGACCTGGCCGCTCGGGGTCGTCGGTCTGCTCCTGCTGTTCGCCGAGCTCATCGGCGCCTTGCCGTCGACGATCCCGGTGATCCTCCTAGCCGGCGCGGTCTCTGGATTCTCGCTGTTTTGGCCGCTGCGGCGCGAGGAGGGCGGCGGGGCCGGCGAGGGCGGCTCCCGGGAGGACCCCCCGTCCGATCGCCCCCCGCGTGACGACGGCCCGCCCCTGGCGCCGCTCGGGCAGCGGTGGCCGGATTGGGAGCGCTTCGACCGCCTGCGCTCCGAGTGGGAACGGCGGCCGAGCCCGCCGCGGCGCCCGACCCGGAACCGCTGACGCCCGGCTCGGAACGCCGGCTACCGCCGGCTAGATATTCCCGTCCCCGTCGCTGGGGGCGCCGTGGTTGTCCGCGTCGTCGTCGCCGCCCCCGTTCTGGGGGATCCCGGTGGCCGGGGCGGGCGGCGCCGCCGTCGTCTGCATCTGGACCGGCGGGGCCGTCTGGGTGGTGACGGTCGGCGTCGCGGTCGTGGTCACGGCCGGGGGTGGGGCCGGGGCGGTCGTGGTCACGGGCGGTGGGGCCGCGGGCGCGGTGATGTGGGGCGACCGGACCCGGAAGCGGACGACGGCCGTCGCCGCGGAACCCTGTCCGGACGCGACCAGCAACTCGGCCCTCACCCGGTGCTCTCCGGGCCGGAGGTGCCGGTAGACGATCGTGGAGGCGCCGGTGAGGTGCTGGCTGCGCCCGTCCAGGATGAACCGGACGCGCCCGGCCTCCGAGCGGTGGATGCGGACATGGACCGTGGAGCCGACGTGTGCCCCCGCCCGGGGGGAGAGGAAGGCGATGCTGGCGTGGGCGGCGGCGTTGGCGGCGGGCGGCGACGGCGGCGCGATGGCGCGGCTCGTCGAGGTCGTGGAGTGCGTGGCCCCGCACGCTGCGAGAAGGAGACCGGCCACGGCCACTCCCATGGAGATGAAGAATGCTTGGGAACGACGCATGACCGATCTCCTTCGTCGGGTGCGCAGGATGCGCTGGTGTCCATGACGTCGCGGGGCGCAGATCCTTCCCCGGGTGGGGCGGGCGGGATCGATACCGTGTCGTCCGACTACAGATCACCTGACCCGAGGAGACGTGACGAATGCCGACCGACAGGCCGATGCAGCTGGGAATGATCGGATTGGGCCGGATGGGCGCGAATCTCGTCCGCCGGCTCCTACGCGACGGACACCGTTGCGTCGTCTACGACGTCAACCCGGATGCGGTCAAGGGACTGGAGGCCGAGGGCGCCGACGGGTCGAACTCGCTGAAGGAGTTCGTCGCCAAGCTCGAGACGCCGCGGGCGGTGTGGATCATGGTCCCGGCCGGGATCGTCCAGAAGACGCTCGACGAGCTGGAGGGCCTGCTCGAAGCCGGCGACATCGTCATCGACGGCGGCAACTCGTATTACCGGGACGACATCGCGCGGGCCGAGCATCTGGCCGCCAAGGACATTCACTACGTCGACTGCGGGACCAGCGGGGGCGTGTGGGGGCTCGACCGCGGCTACTGCCTGATGATCGGAGGCGAGAACGGACCGGTCGAGCACCTCGACCCCATCTTCATGACGATCGCGCCCGGAGAGGGCAGCGCCCCGGCCACCCCCGGCCGCCAGCGGGGCGGGACGGCGCCGCACGGCTACCTGCACTGCGGCGGCAACGGTGCCGGTCACTTCGTCAAGATGGTCCACAACGGGATCGAGTACGGCATGATGGCCGCGATTGCCGAGGGCCTGAGCATCATTCGCCACGCCGACGCGGGCACCCGGGAGCCGGAGGAGGCCGACGCGGAGACCACGCCGCTGCGCGACCCGGAGGCCTACCAGTACAAGATCGACGTGGCCGACGTGGCGGAGGTCTGGCGCCGCGGATCGGTCGTGGGCTCCTGGCTCATGGACCTGACCGCCGACGCGCTCGCCAAGTCTCCGGACCTGTCGGACTTCACCGGCCGCGTGTCCGATTCCGGCGAGGGCCGCTGGACGGTCGACGCGGCGATCGACCTCGGGGTGCCCGCATCGGTCATCACGGCTGCGCTGTACGAGCGCTTCGAGTCCCGCGGGCTCGGCCAGTTCACCGACAAGGTGCTGTCGGCCATGCGCGCGGAGTTCGGCGGCCACGCCGAGAAGGCGGAGGCGGCGCCCCCCGCCGCGGACACCGCCAGCACGACCGAGGAGACGCACCCCGACGGGTGACTCCGCGCGTTCGGCCGGCTGACCTCCCGACCCCGACGTCGGCAGGGACCGGGGCGTCGAGGTCGAAGACCCGGAGCATGGCCGTCGACGAGACATCCGAGGCTCCGGCACCGGCGCCCGCGCCGGACTCGCATCCGCTCGGCGACTGGCCGGAGCGGATCGGCCACATGGCCCGGTACACCGGCCGGTGGGCGACCCGCCCGCGGGTCCGCCTGTCACTGATCGGCGGGCTGCTCCTGGTCATCGGCGGCATCTTCGTCACCAACTCGGTGTGGACGCTCCCCGTCGTCGTGGTGGGGGCCCTGATGGTCCTCGTGGCGTGGATGGGACACCGCCTGGAGGGCCGTTTCGCCATCGAGTGGGGCGAGGGCGGCACCGAGTTGGACTTCCGGGCCACGATCAAGGCGGCGGCCGCCTCGGCGCATCACGACGGCGGCCGCGCGCTCGGCGCCGACGAGCCGCCGGCGCCCGCCCTGGAGTCGGCGGCCGGCCGGCACGACGGCATCATCGAGGGCGAGGCCCACACGGTCGAGGTCGACGTGGCCGAGCTGAAGGCGCTGATCGCCGCCGCGCAGGACGCGGTTCCGGGCGGTCCCGCCGACAGTACCGCCGCGCCCCCGGCCGACATCCGGATCCGGCGCGCCGCCGACGGCGCCCGCGCCTCGCAGCCGGTTCGCTGAGAGCCCGTCTCGGACCCGCCCCGACGGGTCGAACTCTTACCGTTTGCGGCCAAAAAGGCCCCCGCCGCGCCGGTCACCGGGTACAACCACGTCCGTGGATCGACGCGGGCGACATCAGCTCGCCGAAGCGGCCGGCGGAGGTCATCTCCACGAGGTGGTGGCCGGCCTGGCCCGCCACGCCAACCTCCCCGGCCTGGAGCGCCGCCATGACCGGCGGTTGGTCGTCGCACTGTTCGCGTTCGTCAACGGCCTGCTGTCGATCGGGGTCATATCGGCCGTGGCCTGGGCGACCGACGCACCGTTCGTGTTCCCCTCCCTGGGGCCGACGGCATTCCTGCTCTTCTACACGCCGCTGGCGCCGTCCGCCAGCCCGCGCAACACCATCTGCGGCCACGCCATCGCCTGTGTAGCCGGATTCGGCGCGCTGGCCGCCTTCGGCCTTCTCCATGCGGCCCCCAACCTGGCCGGCGGCGTCTCTCCCGACCGGATCGGCGCCGCGGCGGTCTCCCTGGCGGTGACCGCCGGGGTGATGGCCTGGCTGTCGCTCGCCCATCCACCGGCGGGGGCGACGACGCTGATCGTCTCGCTCGGGGTCCTCAGCACCCCGGGTCAGATCGGCGTTCTCATGCTGGGAGTGGTGATGATCAGCGCCCAGGGCCTGCTGACCAATCGAGCGGCCGGCCTCGACTACCCCTGGTGGAGTCCCCACCCCCAGATTCCCGGGGCGCCCGGAACCTTGCCACCCCCACCGGAGGATCCGCCGTGGACGCGGCGACGGCCCGCCGGTCCGGGTCGCCGCCGTTCGGCGGATGACACGGATGGCGACGGCCGTGTTCGCGACCGCCCTCAAACGAGCATCTATCAGGAGTAGGTGTTCGTTCTCCGCTGATCTTCCGCCTGGGAGGTGCCCACGATGCTCCAGTCATCCGCCCCCGTCAACTACAAGACCGTCAAGCTGGGGGTGGGAAAGCACAACGACCCCTCCGAGGGAGTGTGCGTGATGGAATTGGCCTCGATGATCGCCGGCGAGCGGTTCACCGATCACCCCCGATCGGTCTGCCCGGTCATCGCGGCCTTCCTGCGCACCTACAACGACGCCGTCGATGACCCGCGCCGCCAGGACCTGTACCGGCTGGCCGCGCTCGCGGTCGGCACGCGGGGAAGCTGGGTGATCGAGCGCAAGCGGGCGCAGCTGTGCCGCCAGTGGTCAGAGCAGGTGTTCAGCCGCCGGGCGTGGCCGCTGCGGCTGCTCAGCCGCCGGACGCTGGGCCTGGACCGCAACGTCAAGCCCCAGGCCGTGGCACGCGCCGCGGTCACCGCCATCGGACGCCACACCGACCAGACCCACGCGATGGCGCTGGCCCTGGTCGAGGAGATGTGCGCGGTGACGTGCCCGCCGGCCCAACCGGCCATGACGGATGCACCCCGTCGGCAGGGCCACCTGAGCCGCGCCTGACGCCCGTAGTAGGCTGGCGCGGCCATGACATCGCGTCGCCCGGCCGGCATCGATACGCCAGAGCTCACGATCGACGCGCTCGAACGGTGGGCGTTGTTCGGCGCCCATTGGCGCGTCATCGACATCTCCGACAGCCATGCGCTCGTCGAGCTGCGGACCTGCACCGACGAGCCCGTCGAGCGCCGCGAGGTGCGGGACGCCGGCGTGATCGCCTACCTGCGGGCGCGGCCCGAGGTCCCGCACTGACCGGCGGTGGAGGGCTTCGACTACATCATCGTCGGCGCCGGCTCGGCCGGGTGCGTGCTGGCCAACCGGCTGTCGGCCGATCCGGCGGTACGGGTCCTGCTGCTGGAGGCCGGGGGCCGCGACCGCTCGCCGAACATCAAGATCCCGGCCGCCTTCGCCAAGCAGTTCCACACCAAGCTCGACTGGGACTTCGCCACCGAGCCTGAGCCGCACGTCGACGGGCGGTCCCTATACGTGCCCCGCGGCAAAGGGATCGGCGGCTCAAGTTCGATGAACGCCATGCTCTACGTCCGGGGTCGCCCCTTGGACTACGACGGCTGGGAGGCGCAGGGCGCCCCGGGCTGGGGGTGGCGCGACGTCCTGCCGTACTTCCTCAAGTCCGAGGACAACGTCCGGGGCGCATCGGAGTGGCACGGCGTCGGCGGTCCTCTGCGGGTGAGCGAGCAGCGATCGCCGCGACCGTTGGACCGCCGGCTGATCGCCGCCAGCCAGGCGGCGGGTATCCCCTGGGTCGCCGACTACAACGGCCCGGAGCAGGACGGCGTGTCGATGTTCCAGGTCAACCAGGTGCGCGGCCGGCGGTTCAGCGCCGCCGACGCCTATCTGCGGCCGGCGGCCGAGCGGCCCAACCTGGAGGTGCGCACCGGAGCGACCGTGCTCGGCGTCGAGCTGGCGGGGGACCGTGCGGTGGGGGTCGCGGTGCACAGCCGGCGGGACGGCCGGCGCATGCTGCGGGCCGACCGCGAGGTGATCCTGTCAGCGGGCGCGATCGGGTCGCCCCAGCTGCTCCAGCTGTCCGGGATCGGCGCTCCGGACGATCTCGCCGCCGCCGGCGTGGCCGTCCGCCATGAGCTGCCCGGGGTGGGTGCCAACCTCCAGGACCACCCGTTCGTGACGGTCATCTTCGAGGTGTCCGACCAGGACACCCTGTACGTTGCTGAGCGCCCGCGCTCCGTGGCGGAGTGGCTGCTGCGCCGGAGCGGGCCGCTCAGCTCGACGGTGGCCGAGGTCGTGGCCTTTCACCGGACCCGCGCCGGGCTGCCCGCCGCCGACATCCAGTACCACATGGGCGCCGCCTACTACGAGGACCATGGCGCCGAGACGTTCGACGGCCACGCGATGGTGATCGCGCCCGTGCTGGTCGCCCCCCGGGCGCGCGGCCGCGTCTGGCTGCGCTCATCCGATCCAACCGACAAGCCGCGGATCATCACCAACTCGCTGTCTGAGCCCGAGGACCTCGCCTCGCTGGTGGCCGGGGTGCGACTGGCCCGGCGAATCGCCGAGCAGCCCGCCGCCTCCGAGATCATCACCCGTGAGCTCAAGCCCGGCCCGGCCGCCGTCGACGAGGCCGAACTGGCCGACGACATCCGCCGCCGGCTGATGCTCATCTACCACCCGGTGGGCACCTGCCGGATGAGCGACAGCGACGCGAGCGCCGTGGTTGACAGCCGTCTGCGGGTGCACGGCATCCAGAGCTTGCGGGTCGTTGACGCGTCCATCATGCCGCTCATCCCCGGCGGCAACACGCACGCGCCGACCGTGATGATCGCCGAGAAGGCGGCCGACCTGATCCGGGAGTGACCCCCACCTCACCCGACTCCGGGGGAGATCCGGCCGATTTTCGGCCGCTTTTCCCCGGAGCGGGACTCAGACCGCCACGTGTGAGCTGACGATCACGGTCTTGTCGATCGGTAGCCCGAAGCTCTCCATCGGGCTGGTGGCGTTACGGGCCATGCCGACGAACAGCCGCTTGCGCCAGCGCGCCATGCCCGGGCCGCGCATCGGAGTCATCGACATCTTGGACACGAAGTACGAGGCGTGCTCCAGGTCGAGGTTCTTCTCGAGCAGCCCGCGCTTGCGGGCCAGCCGCAGCGACGCCGGGACGTCGATCTGGTCGTGGTAGCCGGAGCGGATGGTGAGCCCCTTGATCTTGAACAGCCCGCTGCCCAGGATCTCGACCGCGAACCGATCGGCGGCGTCGACGTGGGGCACCCGTACGGGCTCGATCGACACGATCAGCACCTTGTCGTGGAACACCCGGTGGTGCTCAACGTCGGCCCGCATGGCGAGCGGCGTGGTGCTCATGCCGGGGCTGAGGTAGATGGCCACGTTGTCGACGCGCTGGATGGGCGGGTCGGCCATGCGCAGCTTGTACAGGAAATCCTGGAGCGGCCCCTCCTCCTCGATCCGGTTCCGGGTCACGATCTCCCGGCCCTTGCGCCAGGTCACCATCACGGTGGCCACCACCAGGCCGAGGCAGAGCGGGATCCAGGCCCCTTCGGCCACCTTGGTGAGGTTGGCGGAGAAGAAGGAGATTTCCAGCGTCAGGAACAGGGCGCCCACCGGCGCCAGCTTCCACGTGGGCGTGTGCCACAGGTGCCGGGCAACGGCCAGGAACAAGATGGTGTCCAGGATGAACGTCCCGGTTACGGCGACGCCGTAGATGTTGGCCAGCCGCGTCGAGTTCTGGAAGACCAGGACGAGCGCCACCACGCCGATGGCCAGCCCCCAGCTGACCAGCGGGACGTAGATCTGCCCCTCCACGTCTGAGGTATGGCGGATCTTGATCCGGGGCAGGAAGCCGAGCTGAACGGCCTGGCGGGCCATCGAGAAGGACCCGGTGATCGCGGCCTGCGAGGCGATCACGGTGGCCATGGTGGCCAGGATCACCATCGGGATCCGGACTCCGCTCGGCACCAGCAGGTAGAACGGGTTGACGATCGCCCGGGGGTTGCCCAGGATCAGAGCGGCCTGACCGAGGTAGCAGAGGAGCACGGCGGGAAACACGATGCCGAACCAGGTCCGGCGGATCGGCGTCGCCCCGAAGTGGCCGCGGTCGGCATACAGCGCCTCAGCCCCGGTCAGAGCCAGCACCACGCCGCCGAGGGTGAGGAAGGCGGCAAAGCCGTGGTCGATCATGAACCGGGCGGCCCAGATCGGCGCCAGCGCCTGCAGGACGCCGGGACGCTGAACGACCTGATGCAGGCCCAGGGCGGCGATGACCACGAACCAGATCAACAGCACGGGGCCGAACAGCCATCCCACGGCGCCGGTTCCGCGCCGTTGGATGGCGAACAGGCCGGCCAGGATCCCCAAGGCGATGGGGACGACCAGGTGGGACAGGCCGGGGGAGGCGACCTTGAGCCCTTCCACCGCCGATGTCACCGAGATGGCCGGGGTGATCATCCCGTCGCCCAGGAACAAGCCGGCGCCGAAGATCCCCAGCGTGACCAGGAGCGCGACCCGGCCGATGCCGCGCCGCTGGATGAGCGCGGCCAGCGCCATCACGCCGCCGTCGCCCCGGTTGTGGACGCGCATGAGCAGCCAGGCGTACTTGATGGAGACGATGATCGTCATCGCCCAGAAGATGAGCGACACCACGCCGTAGACGCCCGGGATGGTGGGATGGGCGGCGTCGGCGTGCTTGGTGAAGATCACCTGCTCCGTGTACAGGGGGCTGGTGCCGAGATCCCCGTAGACGACGCCGAGCGCGCCCAGTGCCAGCACCACCTTGCTGCCATGGGCGACGACATCGCGCTCGCCCTGGGCATCGACCGGGCCGTCGGTCTCAGGCGCGGGAGCGAGGGTGACGGGGGACCTGAGCCGGTCCGCCAAGCCGATGCGCGCGCCGTTCGGCTCGTCGTCGAGCTTGTGCGCGGCCTCATTCAGGCTGCGACGCTTAGCCGGAGCGCTCACCGCGCCCGGACCTCCCGCGTATAGACATGCTCAACCATCACTGGCGTACGCCTTCCAAAAAAGCGAGCAAAGCCGAAAGCGGTCGGTCCAGCTATCGGTACTACTACCTATCTGGGGTTACGGCGGCCGATCAACGTCCGATAGCGGACGCTCAGCCCGCGGTCAGCGGGGGGTCAGAACCTTGGGACGAAGCCGCAACAGCCGGACGTCCTCGCCGAGGCTTCCGTCGTCTCGCCGGGCGGGACGGTCGGAGCCACGCCGGCGATCGCCCATGGCCGCGCGGGTCTCACGGCCCGGCGTCCCGGCATGCTGCGGCCGGCCAGCCGCAGTCGCCAGCCGCCGGAATACGATCAGCACGTCGCCCACGTGCGGAATGTCGCATGGGACGCTGGGCGCCGCCATGGGTGCAAATCCCCATCTTGCGTAGGCCTTTAGGGCTCCAGCAGGCCCCGGCGGATGGCGTACCGGGTGAGCTCGGCGACGTTGCGCAGCCCCAGCTTGTCCAGGATGTTGGCCCGGTGGTGGTCGACGGTCTTGCGCCGGATCACGAGCTCAGTCGCGATCTCGTCGCTGGTGTAGCCCTCGGCGATGAGCTTGACCACCTGGAGCTCCCGGGCGGTGAGCGGGTCGCTGGGGCGGCCCTCCTCATCGCCGGTGCGCTCGAGGTAGTCGCGGATCAGGGCGGTCACCGCCTTGGGGTACAGGAAGGGCTCGCCGCGCATCGCCGCCCGGCAGGCGTCGATCAGGTCCCGGTTGGCCGCGCTCTTGAGCACGTAGCCGGAGGCGCCGGCGCGGAGAGCCTCGAAGAAGTACTGCTCGTTGTCGTGCACCGACAGGATGAGCACGCGCAGCTGCCGGCGGCGCCGGCGGAGCTCCGCCGTCGCCTGCAGCCCGGTCAGCTTCGGCATCGACACGTCGAGGATGGCCAGATCGACCTCGTGGGCGAGCGCCTCCCGCACCGCCTCGCTCCCGTCGGCGGCCTCGGCCACGACCTCTATGTCCGGCTCGCCGTCCAGCACGGCGCGCAGGCCGCTGCGCACGACCGCATGGTCGTCGGCCAGCAGGACGCGGGTCTTCAGCGGGGTGACCATCAACTCGGGGCGATTGGGACGCGCAGGGTGACCTCGGTTCCCGCGCCGGCGGGGCCCGAGCCGACGATCAGCTCGGCGTCGATCAGCATGGCCCGCTCGCGCATGCCCCGGAGCCCCTGCTCGGCGACCTGGGGGGGCAGGCCGCGTCCGTTGTCGGTCACCGAGAGCACGACGCTGTGCGCGGTCCGGCGCAGGGACAGGGTGGCCTCGGTGGCGCCCGAATGGCGCAGGACGTTCGTCAGCGCCTCCTGGCCGACTCGGTAGATGACCAGCTCCACCTCGGGCGCCAGTGGCGGCAGATCCCACTCCAGGCTGCGGCGCACCCGCAGCCGGGCCTGGCTCTCGACCCGGCCGGACAGCACGATCAGCGCGTTGACCAGACCCAGGTCGTCGAGCGCCTCCGGTCGCAGCTCCCGTCCGATGCGCTGCACGTCCTCCAGGCTCTGCAACACGGTGTCGGCGATCTCGGCCAGCGCCTGCGACTGATCGGAGTCGTCGCTGCCGGCGGCCCGCTCGGCGCGGAGCGCGATCGCCGTCAGGGTCTGGCCGACCTCGTCGTGCAGCTCCCGCGCGATCCGCTTGCGCTCGCCCTCCTGGGCGTCGAGCGTGCGCCGGGCGCTGTCCCGCCGCTCGCCCTCCAGGCGGTCGAGCATGGCGTTGAGCGCGTTGGTCAGCGCCACCACCTCCCGGCCGGCGCCGTCCGGCGCGGCGGCCCGCCGTCCCGGCTGGACCGGGTCGACCGAGCTCATCACCGCCACCAGGCGGCGCAGCGGCCCGAACGCCCGGCGGAGCAGGAGCAGATCCACGCCGAGCATCAGGACCAGGCCGATGGCCAGGACGACCAGTTCGCTGGGGGTGGCCACCGTGTGCACGGTGGCCGGCGTCCAGGCCAGGAGCGCGGCCGCGGTGACGAACACGACGATGTTGGCCGCGAACACCCGCCACAGCAGCGACACCCGGTCGCCGGGCGGGGGCGGGAGTGCCGGCCCGGCCTGCGCCTCGGCCTCGGGCGCGGGGCTGTCCGCGGGCAGGGGAGCCGGCCGATCAGGGGATCCTGTGGCGGTGGGTAGCCCGGCGGAACGAGACGACGTGGACATCGCTGCTACTTGTGCATTTTAAGGTCGATTCTCGGTCACAGGGCGAGGACCACCACAACGAAGGCCAGGTAGAGGGCGATGATCAGGGCCCCGTGGGCCCGGCGCAGGCCGTGGCCGGCCAACGCGCAGGCCAGGGTCACCGCGGTCAGGCCCAGATACCAGGCGGCGATCAGAGTGGCCTGTCCGGAGGGGGCGCCCAGCCCGACGATGGTTCCGGGGAGCAGCAGGCCGATGGCCACGTTGAGGGCGTTGCTGTTCAGGGCCGTGCTGAGCGTCGCCGCCCCGCGGCCGCGGACGGCCAGGTAGATGGCGGCCACCGCGTTGGGCAGGCTGGTCACGCCGGCCAGGAGCAGGCCGCCGATGACGATGGGCGCCCACCCGTGGCGCGCGCCGAACCGGGACCCGGTCTGCTCCATGGCGACGCTGGCGCCGACCACCACCAGCACCGCGAGGACGGCGGTCAGCTCGTCGCTCAGGCGGCCCCGGCGCGGGTGGATGGCCGGCTCCAGCTCGGTCTCCTCCTCGACGATCGCCTCGCTCAGCCACTCAGACCACCGGCGGGGCATCCCGATCCGGCGCAGGCGATCCCGGTGGACGCCGAGCAGGACGAGGTAGGGGACCAGCACCAGCGCCACGGCGGCCAGGCCGGCGGCCGGGGGGATCGCCCCCACCACGGCCACCAGGCAGATGAGCGCGACCAGCACCGCCACCATGCCCTCCATGAGGACCACCTTGCGGTGCAGTGCGATGGCGCCCGCGACGACGGCCGACAGCCCCAGCAGCGCGGCCAGGTTGAACACGTTGGATCCGATCACCACCCCGGCGCCGATCTGCGCGTGATGCCCGCCCAGCGCCGTTACCGCGGATGTGATCTCCGGCGCGTCGGCGGCGATGGCGGCCACCATCCCCAGCAGCGCCTCGGACAGGCCGAGGCGGGCGCCGACCCGCTCCAGCCGCGACACGAGCAGCCAACTGGTGGCCAGGCTGACCGCGGCGGCCAGGATGAACGCCGTCATCAGCTCCGCGTCAGACATGACGGCGCTGGGCGCGGTGGGGAGTGTCGGAGTGGTTCCGGGTCATCTCGACTGGCCCCGTCGAAGGGCATGCCGACCAGACTTCCCGGCGCTCCGGTGTCCAGTCTGTCAGGTTTGCGGGCCTCGCCTGGGATGTGTCGGCCGTATACGGCCGGTTTCATCCCAACTCATAGACTCACCGCCCGTGAGCGAGCGGCCACTGTGGGCGCCCTGGCGCATCCAGTACATCACCGGCGACAAGCCGTCGGGCTGCGTGTTCTGCGCCGCCGCCCAGGGGGAGGGCGACGACGCGGCGCTCGTGCTGGAGCGGGGCGAGCGGTGCTTCACGATGCTCAACGCCTTCCCGTACTCGAGCGGGCACGCGATGGTGCTGCCCTACCGCCACGTGCCCGACCTGCTCGACCTCTGCGAGGACGAGGTGGCGGAGCTGATGGCGCTGGCCCGGCGGTGCGTCCAGGGCCTGCGGGCGGTCATGTCGCCCGAGGGGTTCAACATCGGGCTGAATCTGGGCGAGGCCGCCGGGGCGGGGATCGCCGAGCACCTGCACCTCCACATCGTGCCGCGCTGGTCGGGGGACACGAACTTCATGCCGGTGCTGGCCGATACCCACGTGATCCCCCAGGCGCTGGAGGCGACCCGAGACGCCCTGACCGCGGCGCTGGCCGAGCTGTAGCCGCGTGGACAGCGGGCCGGCGAAGGCCGCGATCCCGCCTGGCGTACGCTTGCAGGCGTGTCCACGATCGCCCTCACCTCGCTGTCGCATGGCGCCGGCTGCGGATGCAAGCTGTCGGCGGCCGATCTGCTCCCCATCGTGCGCGGCCTCCCGGTCGCCCAGGACCCGCGGCTGCTGGTCGGCTCGGCCACCGGCGACGACGCGGCCGTGTTCGCCCTCCGCGAGGACCTGGCGCTGGTCCAGACGGTCGACTTCTTCACGCCGATCGTCGACGATCCGTTCGACTTCGGCCGGATCGCCGCGGCCAACGCGCTGTCGGACGTCTACGCCATGGGCGGGCAGCCGCTGACGGCGCTGAACCTGGTGGCGTTCCCGCTGGAGAAGCTGGGGCCCGACGTGCTCCGCCGGATCCTGGAGGGCGGTCTGGCCGTGGCCGAGGAGGCGGGGTGCGCCATCGTCGGCGGTCACTCGATCGACGATCCCGAGCCCAAATACGGCCTGGCCGTCACCGGCACGGTCGACCCGGGACGGATGCTGACCAACGCCGGGGCGCGGGCCGGGGACGCCCTGGTCCTGACCAAGCCGCTCGGCGTGGGGGCCCTGACGACGGCCCACAAGCGGGGGGCAGCCGGCAGCGAGGAGCTGGCGGCGGCGGTGGAGACGATGGTGGCCCTCAACGCGCCGGCGGGCGGGCAGGCGCTCGCCGCCGGAGCCCGCGCCGCCACCGACGTGACCGGGTTCGGATTGCTCGGCCACCTGCACAACCTTGGGCGGGAGAGCGGGCTGACCGCCGAGGTCCGGTCCGAGGCGGTTCCGGCCCTGCCCGGGGCGCTGGAGGCGCTCGCCGACGGCGTCGGGGTCTCCGGGGGCGGCCGGCGCAACCTGACCCACGCCGAGGAGTTCACCACCTTCGACGACGGAGTGCCGGAGGCACGCCGGCGCCTCGTCTGCGACCCGGCGACATCCGGCGGGCTGCTGGTGTGCGTCGCCGCCGAGCGCGCCGAGGAGATCGACGGCACCGTGGTCGGCCGGATGGCTGAGGGCGAGCCGGGTGCGATCCTGCTTCTATAGTCGCCGCCGCGCAGGAGCGGCCGGGGCCGGTGCCCCGACCGGCCTTCAAAGCCGGAGAGCCGTGGCGACCCCACGGTGGGAAGGTTCGACTCCTTCGCCGCTCCGTTCGCCTCGACGATGAGCCCGGACAGCCCTGACGACAACGGACTCCGGCCTCCGCCGGCCCGCGAGGAGCTGCGGCGCCTCCCGGCGGTGGACCGCCTGGCCGTCGCGGTGGCCCGGGCGGCGCTCGCCGAGCGGCGGGCCGAGTTGCTGGCCGGGGCGGGCGACGAGGCCGACCTGGTGGAGCGCGCGGTCCAGCGGCTGCGCCCCTCGCTGCGCCGGGTGCTCAACGCCACCGGGGTGATCGTGCACACCAACCTGGGCCGGGCGCCGCTGGCGCCGGCGGCCCGCGCCGCGGTGGACCGGGCGGCGGCGGGGTACAGCAATCTGGAACTCGACCTGGTCAGCGGGGAGCGGGGATCCCGGCATGACCACGTGGCCCGCCTGGCCTGCGAGCTGACCGGGGCCGAGGCGGCGATGGCGGTCAACAACTGCGCGGCCGCCGTGCTCCTGGCCGCCGCCGCGCTGGCGGGCGGACGCGAGCTCATCGTCTCCCGCGGGCAGCTGATCGAGATCGGCGGCGGGTTCCGGATCCCCGAGGTGGTGGCCCAGGCCGGGGCCCGGCTGGTGGAGGTCGGCACCACCAACCGCACGCGGCTGGACGATTACCAGCGGGCGCTGTCTCCCCAGACCGGGGCGGTGCTCCGGGCGCACGCGTCGAACTTCCGCACCATCGGCTTCGTCGAGGAGGTCGAGATCGAGGCCCTGTGCTCGCTGGGCGTCCCGGTGGTGGACGACGTCGGGTCCGGGGTGCTGGCCGACGAGCTGGACCTGCTGGCCGACGAGCCGCCGGTGCGGCGCTCGGTCCGGGCGGGCGCCGCGCTGGTGTGCTTCTCCGGGGACAAGCTGCTGGGCGGTCCCCAGGCCGGGATCATGGTCGGCACGCGCGCCGCGGTGGAGGCGGCCCGGCGGCACCCGCTGGCCCGGGCGGTGCGGATCGACAAGCTCTCGCTGGCGGCACTCGAGGCGACGCTGGCGCTGTACCGCGACCCGGAGCTGGCCCGGGCCGAGCTGCCGGTCCTGTCCATGCTGTCGGCCGGCGAGGACGAGCTGCGGCGGCGGGCTGAGGTCATGGCCGAGGAGACCGGCGGCGAGGTGGTGACCGGCATCGCGCGCGTGGGCGGTGGAGCGCTGCCGCTGCTCGAGCTGCCCGGCCCGGTGGTGGCGATCGATGCGGGCCCCGGCGGCGGGGTCGACGCCCTGGCGGCGGCGCTGCGCCGCAACGACCCGCCGGTGATGGCGCGGATCCGGCAGGACCGGCTGGTGCTGGATCCGCGAACGCTGAGCGACGAGGAGGCCCGGGAGGTGGCGCGCGCGGTCCGGGCGGCCCTGGGATGAGCGAGACCACGCCCGCCGGCGCGCCGCTGACCGTGGGCACCGCGGGCCACATCGACCACGGCAAGACGGCGCTCGTCCTGGCGCTGACCGGCATCGACACCGACCGGCTCCCGGAGGAGAAGACCCGCGGCATCACGATCGTGCTCGGCTACGCGCCGCTGCGTTTGCCCAGCGGCCGGCTGCTCTCGCTCGTCGACGTGCCCGGCCACGAGCGGCTGATCCGGGTCATGGTCTCCGGAGCCAGCGGGATCGACCTGTTCCTGCTGACGATCGCGGCCGACGACGGGATCATGCCCCAGACGCTCGAGCACGTCCGTGTGCTCAAGGCCCTGGGGGTCGATTCCGGCGTGGTGGCGATCACCAAGTCCGACCTGGCCGACCCGGGCCCGGCCGCGCAGGCGGCGGCCGAGCTGCTGCCCGGCGCGGAGGTGGTGGTGACCTCGGCCCGGACCGGGGAGGGGGTCGCCGAGGTGGCGGCCGCACTGGAGCGGGTGGCGGCACGGCTGGTCTCGCGCTCGGAGGCGCCCGGGGGCGCGGTGCTGCATATCGACCGCGTGTTCACGATCAAGGGATCCGGGACGGTCGTCACCGGCACCCTGTGGTCCGGCGAGGTCCGCCGCGGCGACCGGCTCCGGCTCCTCCCGGAGAACCGCGGCGTGCGCGTGCGCGGCCTCCAGGTGCACGACCGCTCGGTCGAGCGGGCGCTGGCCGGTCAGCGCGTGGCGGTCAACCTGGCCGGCGTCGACCGCCGGGCGGTGGCACGCGGCGACGTGCTGGCCGCCGACGGCGCCGAGATCCACCTCACCTACCGGGTCGACACCGAGCTGGCGCTCGACGAGCCCTTGGCCGACCGCGAGCGGGTGCAGGTGCACCACGGGACCCGGGACACCCCGGCCCGGGCGGTGCAGCGCGAGGGCGGGCGCTGGCAGCTGCGGACCGAGCGGCCACTCGTCGCCGCCGACGGCGACCACCTGGTGGTTCGGCGCATCAGCCCGCCGGACACCCTGGGCGGCGGCGTCATCGTGACGGCCGCCGCGGGGGGACGGCCGGCGGAGGACGCGGAGACCGACGTCCCGGCTGACGAGAATGGCGGCCCGGCCGAGGCGGATGCCCCGGCCGCGCTCGAGCCGGGAGCGCTGGCCCTGGAGGAGCGGCTGCGCGCCGCCGGACACGAGCCGCCCAGCGAGGCCGAGCTCGGCGATGAGGCGCGCCACCTGGCGGTGCTGCGCGACCAGGGGCGCGCCGTCCGGGTCGGCCGCTCGATGTACGCGCATCCGGAGGCGATCGCGCAGGTGCGCGCCGTGGTGGAGCGGATCGCCACCGAGGAGGGCTCCATCAACCTGGCTCGGTTGCGCGACGAGCTGTCGACCTCGCGGAAGTTCGCGCAGGCCCTGCTGGAGCATCTGGACGCCGCCCGGGTGACTCGGCGGCTCCCGGACGACAGCCGCGTGCTGCGCCCGTCGGCCCGGCGGGACCCCGGGGCCTGATCACGTCTAGGTCGTCTGGCGGACGCCCGGCTCGGCCGTCACGCCGTCGAGGCGAGCCTCCACCGGCCCGAGCAGCGCCGCGCGGCCGCGGCCGCGGCGGAACGTCGGCAGCACCGGCCGATGCTCCAGGCCCTCCAGCTCGAACGCCAGCACGCAGTAGGCGGCGGTTCCGGTCACCACGAGTCCGATGATCCCGGCCAGATCCTGCCAGAAGGCGACCGAGCTCAGCTGGTGGACCCCGTCGGCGCCGAACCGGCCGGCGGCCAGCAGGAACACCAGCGCTGGCAGCGGCTTGGCGCGGCCGATCGCGATCGACGAGAGGCTGAGCGTCGCCCCGGACATGATCAGCAGCAGCCCCAGGGCGCCGCTGGCGGCGGTGCTGTGGGACACGATCTGGATCAGCCCGATAGCCAGCCACGTCGTCGACAAAAGACCGATCGCGGCCGCGGTGGCGCCGTCGCGGGCCAGGTAGGAGAAGACGCAGGCGGTCAGCTGGAGCACAAACGCGACCGAGACGACGATCAGGCCCGTGTAGAGCGCCTGGCTCGGCGTGATCCAGCCCAGGCTCAGCCCGCTCTCGACAAACGACGCGATCGCCAGCCCGGACATGCCGACCGTGAGTGGCGATCCGATCGGCCGCAGGAAGATCTGAGGGCGGGGTTCCTCCATCCGTTCCGGCTTACCCGGGTGCCATGCGCGCAACCGCCCGGGGCGGAGGGCTGTCACGCGGGTGACCGACAGTTCGTCCAGTGCGGCGCCACCTGGTTTGACGCGGCCGCCGTAGCCAGGGAGCGGCCCAGGCGGCACGCTTAGGATTGACCGAGGCATCCGCATCGTGGAGAGGAAGGCCATGAACCCCACGCACGACGAGCTCCAGCGCGCGGCGCGCGAGCACCTGCTCCTGCACTTCACCAAGCACGGGTCCGCCTACGCGGACGGGAAGGAGCTCCTGGTTCTGGAGCGGGGGGAGGGGCCGTACGTGTTCGACACGAACGGCCGGCAATACATCGACGCGCTGTCGAGCCTGTTCTGCGCCCAGCTCGGCTACTCCTACGGCGAGGAGATGACCTCGGCGATCGCCGGGCAGCTCCAGACGCTCGCCTTCAACACGAACTGGGGCACGGCGCACCCGCCGTCGATCCAGCTGGCCGGGCGGCTGGCCGGGCTGATGCCCGGCGACCTGAACCGCGCGTTCTTCACGTCGGGCGGGTCCGAGGCGGTGGAGGCGGCCTGGAAGATCGTGCGCGAGCACTTCGAGGCGATCGGCCAGCCCCAGCGCCGCAAGGCCATCGCCCGCGACATCGCCTACCACGGCGTGACGCTGGGGGCGCTGTCGTTCACCGGCGTGGCCCCGATGAAGGAGGCATTCGGCCCGCCGCCGATCGACGTCGCCCACGTGTCGAACACGAACGCGTTCCGCGCCCCCGACGGCGATGACCCGGAGGCGTTCTGCGCCCGGCTGCTCGCCGAGGTGCGGGCGGCGATCGAGGCCGCCGGCCCCGACGAGGTGGCGCTGATCATCGCCGAGCCGGTGCAGAACGCCGGCGGGTGCCTGGTCCCCCCGCCCGGGTACTGGCGCGGCCTGCGCGAACTGGCCGACGAGTGCGGCGCGCTGCTGATGGCCGACGAGGTGATCTGCGGCTTCGGGCGGCTGGGCGAGTGGCTGGGGGTGGAGCGCGAGAGCGTGGTGCCGGACCTGGCCAGCGTGGCCAAGGGCCTGACGTCGGCCTATGCGCCGATGGGCGCGGTGCTCGTGTCAGACCGGGTGGCCGAGCCGCTGTTCGCGCCCGGGCACAGCCTGCGCCACGGGATCACGTTCGGCGGGCACCCGCTGGCCGCCGCCGTCGCGCTGCGCAACCTGGAGATCTTTGAGCGCGACGGGGTCCTGGAGAACGTCCGCGCGCTGGAGCCTCACCTGGAGGCCCGGATGCAGGAGCTGCGCGCGGTGCCGATCGTCGGCGACGTCCGCGGCCGCGGGTTCTTCTGGGCGGTGGAACTGGTGCGCGACGAGGCCGCCGGCCGGTTCGACGCCGACGAGCGGGATCGGCTGCTGCGCGGCTTCCTGCCCGCCCGCCTGCTGGAGGCCGGGATCATCGCCCGGGCCGACGACCGGGGCGACAGCGTCCTGCAGATCGCCCCTCCGCTGATCAGCGACCGCGAGGTGCTCGATCAGATCGTCGACCGTCTGGGCGAGGTGCTGGCCGACGCGAGCGTCGAGATGGGCGTGGGGCAGTCCGCCGCGGTCTGACGCCCCGGCCGCCGGGTGCGGCCGCCCCATTGCCCCCCGGACCGCCGGGGCCGCCCCGCCGCGCCAAGCCGCCGCGCCGCGCCAAGCCGCCGCGCCGCCGATGAATGTCGATTCACCGGCATCCCTCGCCGGTGAATCGACATTCATCACGGATACCCGGCCGATCGGACCTGCTCGGTCCAGACGGGACAATTGCGGGTAGGTCATTCCGGTACGGGACCGTTCCGTCGTCGACGCAGGAGCAGATCAGCGTGAGCACTCAGGTTTCCGAGAGGCAGGCACGGGAGGTCGCCGAGGCGGCACGTCAGGCGGACTGGAAGCTTCCGAGCTTCGCCAAGGAGCTGTTCCTGGGCAACTTCCGCTTCGACCTGATCCATCCCCAGCCCTCGGTTGCCCCCGGCGCGGCGGAGAAGGGCGAGCGGTTCCTGGCCCGGCTGCGGGAGTTCCTGGAGCGCGAGGTCGACCCGCTCCAGATCGAGCGCGACGCGAAGATCCCGGACCACGTCGTGGAGGGGCTGAAGCGCCTCGGCGCCTTCGGCATGAAGGTGTCCGAGGAGTACGGCGGCCTCGGGCTCTCGCAGGTCTACTACAACCGGGCGCTGGCGCTGGCCGGCGTCTGGCACGCCTCGCTGTCGACGCTGCTGAGCGCCCACCAGTCGATCGGCGTGGCCGAGCCGCTGCGGATGTTCGGCACCGAGGAGCAGAAGCGCAAGTGGCTGCCGCTGGTGGCCCGTGATCACGTCAGCGCCTTCCTGCTCACCGAGCCGGACGTCGGGTCTGACCCGGCGCGGCTGGCCGCGACGGCGACCCCGGTCGACGGAGGCTACTCGCTGACCGGGCGCAAGCTGTGGGCCACCAACGGCGCGATCGCCGACATCGTGGTGGTCATGGCCAAGGTGCCGACGGCGGAAGGACGCCGCGGCGGGATCAGCGCGTTCGTGCTGCCCTACGACAGCGACGGCGTCACCGTCGAGCACCGCAACGCGTTCATGGGCCTGCACGGGATCGAGAACTCGGTGACCCGCCTGGAGAACGTGTTCGTGCCGGAGGAGAACCTGATCGGCCGCGAGGGCGACGGCCTCAAGATCGCGCTCAGCACCTTGAACACGGGCCGGCTGGCGCTGCCGGCGATCTGCGTCGGCACCGCCAAATGGGCGACGAAGATCGGCCGCCAGTGGAGCAACGAGCGCACCCAATGGGGTCGGAAGATCGGCCAGCACGACGCCGTCGCCCAGAAGCTGGCATTCATCGCGGGCAGCGCGTTCGGGCTGGAGGCGATGCTTGATGTCGCCAGCCGGCTCGCCGACGACAAGTCCAACGACATCCGCATCGAGGCGGCGCTGGCCAAGCTGTACGGCTCGGAGCTCGGCTGGCAGGTGATCGACGAGCTGATGCAGGTCCGCGGCGGCCGCGGCTTCGAGACCGCGGAGTCGCTGCGGGCCCGCGGCGAGAAGCCGGTCCCGGTGGAGGCGGCGTTCCGCGACATGCGGATCAACCGGATCTTCGAGGGATCCAGCGAGATCATGCACCTGCTGATCGCGCGGGAGGCGGTCGACCGGCACCTCCAGGTGGCCGGGGACATCCTGGAGCCCGGCAAGGACGTGCGCACGAAGGCCGAGGCGGCGGCTCGCGCGGCCGCCTTCTACTCCAAGTGGCTGCCGCAGCTCGCCGTCGGGCGGGGGCAGAACCCGCGCTCGTTCGACGAGTTCGGCGACCTCGCCCCGCACCTACGCTACATCGAGCGGGCGTCGCGCAAGCTGGCCCGGTCCACGTTCTACGGCATGAGCCGCTGGCAGGCCAAGCTCGAGTATCGCCAGGCGTTTCTGGGCCGGATCGTCGACATCGGCGCCGAGCTGTTCGCTATGGCGTCATCCGTGGCCTACGCCGACACGATCGGCCGCGAGCATCCGGACCGGCGCGATCAGGCGGGCGAGCTGGCGCAGCTGTTCTGCCGGCAGGCTCGGCGGCGGGCGGACCGGCTGTTCGCCGAGCTGTGGGCCAACGACGACGACGACGACCGGGCGGCCGCCGGGCAGTTGCTGGACGGGCGCTACGAATGGCTGGAGGAGGGGATCGCGGATCCCTCCGGCCACGGACCGATGATCCCGCCCGACACGGCGCGCCAGGATGCCATGCCCGAGCAGGCGCCGGTCAGCGGGTAGCGCGGGCCGGCTCCCACACGATCTGCTCGACGACGTCCGGACACCGCGGGTCAGGAGCGGCTCGGACGAGCCGGCACGCCGACCGGATCCGCGCGGCGTGAAGCTGGACGGCGCACAGGCTCCGGCAATTCTCCAGCAGGACGGCTCCGGCGACGCCGCCGCCGAATCCGCCGGGGCGGTGACGGAGCACCTCGTAGAGCTCGGTGCCGTCGGTGATGTAGGCGCCGCACTGAAGCCGTGGATCACCCTGGAGCATCAGGTTTCCCCGCTACCCGTTGTTCAGGCGGGCAACCCGGGAGGGCGGAGCGGCGCTCTGGCCGGCGGCCCGACCGCGGTGCTCAGGCCGGCGGCCGGGGCGGCAGGCGGACCGCGATCGTCACGTCGACGAGCGCGCACAGCCGGTCACGGTCGTCGCGGAACTCGTGACCCCAGAACCACTCGCGGTCGTCATGGTGGCGGCGCCGCGCCGTCACGTGAACCGCGCCCCCGGTGATCGGCCGCAGGAAGCTGGCCGAGTTGCTCAGCCCGGAGCCGATCATCCCGTCCCGCCAGACCGCC
Organism: Solirubrobacteraceae bacterium; assembly: GCA_051985625.1. Classification (GTDB taxonomy): domain Bacteria; phylum Actinomycetota; class Thermoleophilia; order Solirubrobacterales; family Solirubrobacteraceae; genus Palsa-465. The sequence continues at coordinate 4,843 of JBPYFQ010000140.1, read as the reverse complement.
CGCACCGTCGCCACCGAAGCGACCGTTTCCGCCACGGCCGAATAGATCCCGCCGTGCAGGAGGCCGAGCGGCTGCTTGAGGTTCTCGCGCACCTCGAACCGCACCCGCGCCAGGTCATCGCTCAGCTCCAGCCACTCCAGCCCGAGGAACCCCTCGAACGTCCGTCCCAGGTCGATCAGCGGAGCCGGCAGCGTCTCCAGATCCCACGGCCAGGTCGTCATGGGTGGTCATCGTAGTCCGCGCCATGCCTGACCTGGCCGGGGGGTGTTGGGACAAATCTCCCTCGCATGCCCTTCCTGTCCGGTGTGAGGGATATTTCGCCCGCCCTCATGGGACAAATATGCCCCGCCCGCCCCGGGCCGCCGACGGGGTGGATATTTCTCCCACTTGGCTCGCCGAGGGAGATCGAGTCGGGTCCCGCCGCGGCTGGCTAGGGTCAATAGCCGTGCCGTTGTCCACCGTGTTCACGCTGCTTCAGGGCTCAGACCCGACGGCGATCCTCATCCTCAACCTGTGCGGGACCTTCGTGTTCGGCATCACCGGCGGCCTGGCCGGGGTGCGAGCCCGGCTGGATCCGTTCGGCGTGCTGGTGCTCGCCTTCGTGGTGGGACTGGCCGGCGGGATCACCCGTGATCTGCTGATTGGACGGCCGCCGGCGACGTTTCGGGACTGGCGGTATCTCGCCGTGCTGGGCGCCGCCGGGGTGATCGCCTACCTGGCGGCGCCCGCGCTGGAGCGGATCCAGCGGACGATCGACGTGTTCGACGCCGCCGGCCTGGCCCTGTTCAGCGTCACCGGCGCCAGCATCGCCCTCTCGTACCGGCTCGGACCGCCCGAGGCGGTCCTGCTCGGCGCCATCAGCGGCATCGGCGGCGGCATCCTGCGGGACGTCATCGTGCGCGAGATCCCTCAGGTTCTGCGCAGCGGGCTGTACGCCATCCCGGCGCTGGCCGGCGCGGCGATCATCGTCATCGCCCAGCGCGAGGGCGGCCATGGCGTGCTGTTCGTGCTGATCGCGGCGCTGACGTGCTTCGGCATCCGCTTGGCCGGGATCGCCTTCGATCTCAGCCTGCCGCCGGCCCGCGGATCCCGCGGGATCGCCGACCGGGAAGGGGTCGCTCCCTGAGCGGCGGCCGGCCGCGACCGCGTACCGTCGCGACATGGACGCGGAGCGGTGACGGGCGATGTTCGACGAGGTCATCGTCGGCGTGAACTTCGGCCCCGGCGGCGACGCGGCGATCGCGTTGGCCCTGGGTCTCATCTCCCGCGGCGGGCGGATGACGCTGACCAACGTCGTGCCCAGCGACCCCACCGTGTCCCGCGGCCGGCGGGACGACATCGTCGCCGCCGAGCGGACGCAGAGCGTGAGCCTGCTCGAACGCGAGCGCAGCCTGGTGCGTCTGGGCCTGGGTGAGGCGCGGCCGCTGCGCCTCGAGTCGTGCGCGCTGGTGGCTGCCTCGGCTGGCCGCGGCTTGCACGCCGTCGCCGGGCAGCGGGCTGCAGATCTGATCGTGGTGGGGGCCTCGCGGGGTGGCCGGATCGCTCGTGTCCTGTTGGGCGATGACACCCGCGGCGCGCTCCGGGGCGCGCCGTGCCCCGTGGCGGTGGCGCCGAGAGGCTATGCCGGGGATCGCCCTCTGCGCCGAATCGGCGCCGGCGAGACCGGATCGGCCGGCGATCGCCAGGCGGTGGGGCTCGCCCGCGCCCTGGCGACCCGTGGCGATCAGCAGATCGACGTGCCCGTCGACGATCAGGGGATCGAGGTCACCGTCGGCGATCCGGCGGGGCTCAGCCGGCGGGTCGACCTGGTGGTGGTGGGGCCGGCGCCCCGGGGGCGGTGGCTTCGCCTGGCGTGCCCGCTGCTGGTTGCTGCTGCGCCGCCAGACTCTCCGCCCGCCGCCGGATCTCCTGCAGCATCCGGCGTTCCATGACCCGCGACCGGCCCGTCAGGCGTGTCGGGTGGCGTCGTGCTCCGGGTTGGCCAGGGTGCCGGCGGAGCGTCCGCGGGTGGCATCGTGCTCCGGGTTGGTGAGGGTGCCGGCGGAGCGTCCGCGGGTGGCGTCACCGCGCGGTCCGCCGCGGGGTTCGCCGAAGAGATCGGTGGGGACATTCATGGGTGACCTCCTGAAGGCCGTGTCACTTGACATGGTTCCACCGCGCTGAACACGTGATCCGGCGGCGGTCATCCGTCGTACGCCGCGGTCATCCATCGAACACGTCCCGCCCGGGGGCCGTGCGGCGTCCGCGCCGGGGCAGGGCAGCAATCAAAGAGTGGTGGGGGCTTCCGGCCTCCTGGCGTGTCTGCCATGTTGTCGCCGGCCCGGGCAGGCCCGACTCTTGGGACGCGGTGTACGAGGAGGACAGAGAGCGAATCGGGAGTGCACTGCGCCGGATGGCCGAGGACCTGGTCAGGGAGCGGCGGCAGGTACTGGCCCTGCGGCGGGAGAACCGGCGTCTGCGCGACGAGCTGGAGCGGTTGAAGGACGGGCGGGCGGAGGCGGCTCGCCCGGCCCCGACGGCCCATTGCTCCGATTCTTGAGGCCCGACGCCGTGTCATCCACAACGGGTGATGCTGGCCCCAACGCGGGCGCGAACATGAACGTGGATGACACGGCTCATCAACGCCCCGGGGCGGGCGGCCGATGGCTAGCACGGCGTCCGGCCCCCCGCTGACGGCCGAGCAGGCCGCCGCGACGATAGGCAGCCGGCGGTACGTCGGGCTGCTCGTGATCACCGCCCTCATCGGGATCGTCGTCTCGCTGGCCTCGTGGTGCTTCCTGGAGCTCATCTACCAGATCCAGCGGGAGCTCTACACCCACCTGCCCAACGCCCTCGGCTATCAGCACGGGCCTCCGCTGTGGTGGCCGTTCCCGATCCTGGGCATCACGGGGGTGATCGTGGCCCTGGCGATCACCCGCCTGCCCGGCAACGGCGGCCACCTGCCGGCGCGCGGCCTGGCACCGGGTGGGCTTCCGGTTCCGATCAACCTGCCCGGGGTGATCCTGGCCGGCCTGGTCTCCGTGAGCGCGGGAATCGTGCTCGGCCCGGAGGCTCCGCTGATCGCGCTCGGCTCCGGCCTCGCGGTGATCACGCTCGGCCGGGCCAGGCAGAAGATGACCTCCGAGGTCGTGCTGGTGATAGCCGCCGCGGGCAGCTTCGCGGCCGTCTCGTTCATCTTCCAATCGCCGCTGATCGCGGCGGTGCTGCTCGTCGAGGCCATCGGGATCGGCGGTCCGCAGCTGTCCCTGGTGCTGCTCCCAGGGCTGATGGCGGCCGGGATCGGCACGCTCGTCTCCCTCGGCATGGGGTCGTTCACGGGCCTGAGCACCAGTGCGTATGCCCTCGGGACCCTCAAGCTTCCGGCGTTCGGTCACCCGGACATCGCCCAGTTCGGCTGGACGATCGTGCTCGCCATCGCCGTCGCGGTGGTGGCCCGTGTGCTGGTGCGCGGCGGCCTGGCCACCAACGGGGTGGTGGCGCGCCGCGTGATGTGGTGCCTACCGCTGATCGGGCTGATCATCGCCGGATTGGCGCTCGCCTTCCACGGCGCCACCGGCAAGAGCTTCCAGGAGGTTCTGTTCTCCGGCCAGGACGCGCTTCCGGGACTGGTGTCGAACCCGGCGTCGTGGAGCACGGGAGCGCTGCTGCTGCTGATCGTGTTCAAGGGTCTCGGCTACAGCCTCTCGATGGGGAGCTTCCGTGGGGGCCCAACGTTTCCCGCCCTGCTGCTCGGCGCGGCGGGCGGAATGATCGCCTCGCGGCTGCCGGGGTTCGCCCTTGAGCCGGCGGTGGCGGTGGGACTCGGCGCCGCGATCGCGGCGGTCCTCCGACTGCCGCTGTCAGCCGTTGTGCTGGCCACCGTGTTGACCTCCAAGTCCGGCGTGGGCGACGAGCCGCTCATCATCGTCGGCGTCGTCGTCGCCTACGTGGCCACGATCGTCCTGTCGCGCCCGGCATCCCAGCCGGAGGACCAGCCGGCCGCCACGGGGCAGACGCCTCACTCGGTCGGCGCGAAGACGGCGCCGCCGGCCGGGGCTAGGCCGGATCCGGCGCCGGCGGCACCGGCGGCACCGGAGGCGGCGGCACCGGCGGCACCGGCGGCACCGCGCCGGGCTCGCGGCGCGTGAGCCGGCGGGCAGCGCGCGCCACCCACGCGTCGGCGGTACGCGATCGGGAGCGCAGCTCGTCGCCGACCTGATCGGCGAATCCCAGCCCTTGTTGGGAGATGGCTGCGGTGACCGCCGGGCTGGCGGCGATCTCGTCGATCATCCTCCACAGCGCGTCGCTGGCCAGCAGGCGGTCCACGAACTGGTCGAACAGGCCACTATCGAAGAAGGCGTCGACCAGCCGCCGGGCGCCATCGCTGTCCAGCAGCTGGGCGGCGACGGACTGGATGCGAGCGCTGGCCAGCAGGCGCTCCAGCTCGCCGCTCTCGATCAGGCGGTCCATCGCCCGGCGCTCCAGGTCGATGCCGGCCCCGGCGGCAGCGCCCATGACGCCGCTGAACGGCTTGACCGTGACCGCGGCGGCTCGCCCACCGATCGTCACCAACCCGCGCAGCACGGACGTACGGGAGCCGTTGACCCGATATTCGGTCATCGCAGCCACGATCGTGACAGGCGACGAGTCGCCGGCAATCACCCAAAACGGGCGATGAGCGGCCGTCACGTCATCCATTCCGGGGGATGTCCGGTGCGGCCGACCGAGCGACCATCCGGAGCGATGGTGACCGCTGTGGAATCGAGGTCGTGATGGCATCAGGGGAAGCGATCGATCACACCGGCGACGCGCCGACTGAGGCGAGCCAGTCAGCCGCCGAGGCGCCGACGGAGGTCGGCCAGAC
>JBPYFQ010000139.1:0-2820 GCA_051985625.1 Solirubrobacteraceae bacterium | reverse complement strand
GGTCGCGGAGCCGACTCTCCAGGGCGAGGAGCTGCTGGCCGCGGCCCTGGACAGCCTCGGCCGGGCCCATCATCGCCCGTACTCGCGAGCCTGAGTCCCGCGTCGGCGGGGGCGACGATCGGGGCGCGGCGGGCCGCCCTTCCGTACACTCGCCCGCCATGCGAGAGAAGGCACCTGAGACGTTTGACGAGAAGCTCGCCCAGCTGCGGGAGTTGCGGGACGAGGCCATCCATCACGGCACCAAGGCCGCGGTGGAGAAGCAGCACGAGAAGGGCAAGCTGACCGCCCGGGAGCGGATCGAGAAACTGCTTGATCCCGGGTCGTTTCAGGAGCTCGACACCTACGTGCGCCACCGGACGCTCGATTTCGAGATGCAGAAGAACCGGCCGTGGGGCGACGCGGTGGTCACCGGCCACGGGACGATCGAGGGTCGGCGAGTGTGCGTCTTCAGCCAGGACTTCACCGTGTTCGGCGGCTCGCTCGGCGAGGTCATGGCCGAGAAGATGTGCAAGATCATGGACCTGGCGGCCAAGATCGGCTGCCCGGTGATCGGCATCAACGACTCAGGCGGCGCCCGCATCCAGGAGGGCGTCGTGTCGCTCGGCGCCTACGGCGACGTGTTCCTGCGCAATGTGCGCTGCAGCGGGGTCATCCCCCAGATCAGCCTGGTGATGGGGCCGTGTGCGGGCGGCGCGGTGTACTCGCCGGCGATCACCGACTTCATCTTCATGGTGAAGGAGACCTCGCACATGTTCATCACCGGGCCGGAGGTGATCAAGACGGTGACCGGCGAGGAGGTCGGCTTCGAGGACCTGGGCGGCGCGATGAGCCACAACAGCAAGTCCGGCGTGGCCCACTTCGCCTCCGACGACGAGGAGTCGTGCCTGGAGGACGCCCGCTACCTGCTGTCGTTCCTACCCCAGAACAACCTGGAGACCCCGCCGCGGGTGCTGCCCACCGACGACCCGCTGCGGGAGGACCCGGAGCTGGACGGTGTGATCCCGGACAACCCCAACAAGCCCTACGACATGCGCGAGGTCATCCGCCGCGTGGTCGACGACGGCGAGTTCTACGAGGTCCACGAGCACTTTGCCCGCAACATCGTGTGCGGGTTCGCGCGGCTGGACGGCTTCTCGGTCGGCGTGGTGGGCAACCAGCCCTCGCAGCTGGCCGGCGTGCTGGACATCGAGTCGTCGGAGAAGGCGGCGCGGTTCATCCGGACCTGCGACGCGTTCAACCTGCCGATCATCACGTTCTGCGACGTCCCCGGCTTCCTCCCCGGCACCACCCAGGAGTGGGGCGGGATCATCCGTCACGGCGCCAAGCTGCTGTACGCCTACGCCGAGGCCACCGTCCCCAAGATCACGATCATCACCCGCAAGGCGTACGGCGGCGCGTACGACGTCATGGGGTCAAAGCACCTGGCGGCCGACTTCAACTTCGCCTGGCCCACCGCCGAGGTGGCGGTGATGGGCCCCGAGGGCGCGGTCAACATCATCTACCGCCGCGACATCCAGTCCTCGCCGACGCCCGACACGCGCCGGCAGAAGCTGATCGAGGACTACAAGGCCCACTTCGCCAACCCGTACGTCGCAGCCGAGCGCGGCTACATCGACGACGTGATCATCCCGCACGAGACGCGGCCCAAGGTGATCACGGCTCTCCAGACGCTGCAGACCAAGCGCGAGCCGGGCCCGCGCCGCAAGCACGGCAACATCCCGCTGTAGCAACACCTGCCCCGCGAGGGCCGCGGGCACAACGGTGATGACGAAACTGACCTATGCGGTCAACTTCGTGATCCACGTGCGCGGCCGGGGGTGCCTCACAGCGTGACGGTCTGTGCCGGCACCGCACCGTCGCGCCACCGCCGGTAGGCGGCGGCGGCGATGGCGAGATCCTGGATCGCCAGACCGGTCGAGTCGAACAGCGTCGCCGCCTCCGGTCCCGGGCGCCCGGGACGCTCCCCGGCCAGGACGGCGCCGAGGTCGGTGACCTGCTCGCGGGCGACCAGGCCGGCCTCGACCGCGCCGGTCAGCTCGCCGCCGTGAGACGCCTGTGCCCATTCGTCGCAGAACAGCGCGCACGAGGCGACCGCACCAATCGTCGCCTCGGCCTTCCCGGGCCCGTCGGCCCCGAGCATGTTGAGGTGAACTCCGGGGTGGAGGTCGCCGGCTTCGACCACCACCTCGGCCCCCGGTGTCACACAGCACACCACGTCGCAGCCGAGCGCCTGCGCACGAGATCCCGCGCTCCAGCCGAGCTCGCGGGCGACTGCCTCGGCTGCCTCCGGCCGGGGGTCTGAGCAGACGCCGGCCCTGTAGCCGGCGGCGCTCAGGCAGCGGGCCGTCCAGGCTCCGTGCAGACCGCACCCGATGATTCCCACCGTGGCGGCGCCGCCCCGCGCGAGCGCCCGGGCGGCGACCGCGGCGACGGCGCCGGTGCGCAGGGCGGTGACCGAGCGGGCGTCTAGGAGCATCAGCGGCTGTCCGGTCTCGGCATCCGACAGGCAGATCACTCCCATGACCGTCGGCAGGCCCCGCTGGGGGTTGGCCGGGAACGAGGTGATCCACTTGAGCAGCGCCAGTCCGCCTCCGCGGGCCGGCATCGCGCGGAAGTCGCCGAAGGGCGGGCTCTCCAGGTAGACCTTGGACGGCATCGACCACTCGCCGGCGCGGAAGCGCAGGAAGGCGTCGTGGACGTGATCGATGGCCGCGGCGGGGGAGACGGCCGCCAGGACGGCGTCGTGATCGAGGACGGGCAGCGAATCCACGGCCCGGTGACGATACCCTGGGCGGCGTGAACCGCCGTCCCCGGCTCTCG
>JBPYFQ010000138.1:0-8902 GCA_051985625.1 Solirubrobacteraceae bacterium | reverse complement strand
GGGGCCGCCGCCCCAGCCACCACTCCCAGCTCGGCCAGCAGCTCGGCCTCGTGAATCGCCTCGTGCAGCTGCGCTGGGTCGCGGCGTGGGGTGGAGGCGGTCACCGACAACCCGGCGTGGCGTAACCGGGCGGCGAGCGCCGCGCCCGGATCGCACGCGTCCAGCGGGGCCACCGCCAGCAGCGTGCCCGGCCGAAGCTCGGCCACCAGCGCGCCCGCCGCCGTTGCGAGGCCCCGCAGGACCGGGGCAAGCCCCCCGTCGAGTCCGAGTCCGAGTCCGAGCCCGAGCCCCACCGCGGGCCGCGCGCTGAGCGCCACCCCGCCGGTCGTCAGGTCGCAGCCCAGCCGCCGGGCGCGGATGAGCAGTCCGGGCAGATCGGCGGGCGGCCCCGCGGCCAGTTCGGCCAGGAGGACGGCGTCCGAGGCGGCCTCCCCGCCGTCCTGGTTGTCGCGCATGACCGCGGTCACCGACGCGGCGGCCGCGGCGGCTTCCAGCCACGCCCGCCCCTCCGGCGCCGCTGGCCCGGCGGCGGCGACGATCCCGACGGTCAGGTCGCCGATCCGCACCGGTACGGCGGCGGCCACGGGCGGATCGGCCGGCGCCCGCAGACCGGCCGAGACGGCGGCGGCGTGGGCGGCAATCGCCGTCAGGGCGTCATCGTCGATCGAGTTCTCCGGGGCGACGACCGGGGCTCCGAGCCCCGGGATGGCGATCGCCACCGGGCAGCCGAGCGCCGCGGCCGCTGTGGCTGCGACGCCGTGCAGGTCGCCCCCGGCGACCGCTCCCGCGACCAGCGTCAGCGGCGTGGGACGGGGAGGGGCAGAGCCCGCTCCCCGTCCCGGCGCCAGCGTCATGCCGGTGTTCGCTCCGAGTGCTCGGCGCCGGTCGCCAGTCCGGGTATCCCGTTCGGATACCCGAGCGAGGGGATGTCCGACGGATAGACCTCGTGGCCGTGTTCGGCCGTGTCGCCGATCTCCATGTTCTCCTCGGACATCCGTAGCGGGATGAACCGCCCGACGAGCTTCAGGAGCACGAACGTCCCGGCGGCCGACCAGCAGATGACGAACAGCGCCGCCAGGAACTGCCACTTGAGCAGCGTGGCGTTGCCGTGGATGAGGCCGGCCGCCACGATGCTGGGGGTGTGGCCCAGGCCGCGGTAGACGATCATGTTGGGGTCGGCGAAGATGCCGACCAGCAACCCGCCGGCCAGGCCGGCGAAGCCATGGGTGTAGACGACGCCGAGGGTGTCGTCGACGTTACGGAACGGGCGCACCCGGCTCAGGTAGTTGAGCGCGAAGTACACGATTGTCGAGGCGATGATCCCCAGGGCGATCGCGCCCCAGCCGTTGACATAGCCGGCCGCCGGCGTGATCGCCACCAGGCCCACGATCATGCCGTTGACGCCGGAGATCAGGCCCGGCTTGCGACCAGTCATGTAGTCCCAGGCCACCCAGACGAGGAATGCCACCGCGGTGGCCAGGTTGGTGTTCAGCACCGCCGCCGACGCCGACGCGCCGGCGAAGTAGGGGTCGCCGCCGTTGAAGCCGTTCCAGCCCAGCCACAGGAGGCCGGCCCCGACCGCCACCATGGCCACGTTGTTGGGGGCGTCGATCTCGCGATCGCGCTGGAGCCGCGGGCCGATGACGGCTGCCGCCACAAAGCCGGACACGCCGGCCGACAGGTGGATGACGTAGCCGCCGGAGTAGTCGACCGCGCCGTGCTGGGCGAAGAAGCCGCCGCCCCAGATGCAGAACGCGTCGACGGTGTAGACGATCGACGACCACAGGGCGACAAACGGGATCCACGCTTTGAAGTTGATCCGCCCCAGTACCGAGCCGAGCATGAGGATCGGCGTGATGCCGGCGAACACGAACTGGAAGTACGCGAGGGTCGCCTGCGGGAACCGGAAGCTTGGCCCGGTCGTCGCCAACGGGATGTTGGCCTGACCCTGCTCAGCGCTGTGCCCGAGGATTTCCCCGGGGATGCCGATGAAGTTGCCGAAGAACCCGTGCCCGGAGATGCCGTGCCAGGGGGTCCCGAAGCCCATCTTGAACGCCCACAACACCCACACGACGAGCACTACGGCAAACGCGGCGAACGTCAGCATCATGCTGTTGATCGACCAGCGCTTCTGCATCACGCCGCCGTAGAGGACGACGAGGCCAGGCACGCTCATCAGGCCGACCAGCGTCGCGGCGGTCATCTGCCAAGCGTTGTCTCCGGGGCTGAGCCAGGATGGATAGGCCTGCCACAACATGTATCTGGATCTCCTTGTCCTTGGGGACTGGGGGAACTGAGCAGCGGGACCTGTCGGCCCGCGGCAACCAATGACCAGTTTCCAGCGCCGTCGCCGGGCGACCCATGGCCTCGCGTCCAGCAAACCCTCGGGGCATCTGGACATAGGGATAAACGGACCCCGGTCTCTGCGGGGAAGCGGCCGGACCGGCCAGGCGGGAAGGGGCGCGGACCCCGGGAACGGGCCCGGACCCCGGGAACGGGCCCGGACCCCGGGAACGGGTCAGCGGGAAGGGGCGGACCCGCGGGAACGCGGGCCCGGCCAGCCGCTGTGTGGCGGATCCCGCCCGGTCTCAGAACGACAGAGCGGCGCCGCGCGGGAGCACGATCACCGATCCGTGCGCGGAGTCCAGCCGGGCCCGGGTGGCGCCGCCGAGGGCGATCCGGCCGTTCTGCGCGCTCGCCTGCGAGTCGACCAGGATGAGGTCAGCGTCGCTGCGCCCGGACACGATCTCGGCGCCGAGGGCGGCTGCCAGCGATCCGGCGGTCTCCTCGGCGGCGCCCCCGGGATCGCCGGACACCAGGATCGTGCGGATGGGATCGCCGGCGCGCGTGCGCAGCCCGGCGGCGGCGACGCCGACGGCGACCCCGCCGCCCTCCAGCATCCCCCGGGCCGAGCCGCCCGGCTCGACGTGTCCCGGCGGCGTGCGGTAGTCGGAGCCGAACAGGACGAGCCCGGCGCCCTCGGTGGCGGCCAGCCGGCCGAGGCCGGCGCTGGTCGACGGGTCGATCACGACATGGCGGGTGATCTCCGGTTCCTGCAGCCAGACGGCGCCCTGGTCCAGGCGGCGCGCGGCGTCGTACTCGCCGATTTCCTCGCGCTGCGGGTCGTACTCGCGCGTGTGGCGCACGTAGGCCAGCGAGAGCACGGCGCCGGTGGCGGCGAGTTGGCGGCCGAGCGCCAACGCGTCATCGTCATTGGTGGTCCCGTCGTAGGAGACGATGATCGACGTCGGCATCGCGGGGGAAATCCTCGGCGACAGGCCGCCCCCGGGCATTGGCCACGTGGCCAACGTTTGCGCGAGCGCGGCTATCCGGACGGCGCGAGCGCACCGCCGGGTGCCGCCCAGCGGTGTGCGACGATCGGCCGGTGCGTCGACCCGGCACAGCGTTGATTCCCCTGCTTCTGGCGACGCTTCTGCACATCCATCTGCACCACCGCTTCCACGGTCCGCCATTCGACTACGTCGGCCTGGCCCTGGCCTGCTTCGCCAGCTGGGTGGGCCTGCCCGGGCCCGGCGAGCCGCTGCTGCTGGCCGCCGCGGTTCTGGCTGCCCGGCACCGCCTGGATCTGCCCACCGTCCTGGGGGTGGCGTTCCTCATGGCGGTCGCCGGCGGGATCGCCGGCTGGGCGATCGGCCTGATGGCCGGGCGGCGGGTGGCCACTGCGCCGGGGCCGCTGCGATCCCTGCGCCTGCGGATGGTGGAGCGAGGCGAGCGGATCTTCGAGCGCCACCCGGTCACCGCCATCCTGATGACGCCGGCCTTCGTGGCTGGGATCCATCGCGTGCGTCCGTCCGTCTACCACGCGGTCAACATCCTCTCGGCCATGGCCTGGACCTTGGTCATCGGCCTCGGCGGCTACTACATCGGCCCCCCGGTCCTGGACGCGATCGGCGACCTGGGCACCGGCGTCTCGATCGTCGTCGGCATCGTGCTCGTGACCCTGCTGGTCGCCGAGATCTCCCGCCGGTACCGCCGCGGCTACCGATAACCGCGCGGGCGCCGAAGCCCACGGTTACAGCTGCGTCTGGGACCAGTCGACCGTCATGATCGGCGGCGCCGGCTGGCCGATCTCCAGCTGGATCTCGGCATGGGGGTCCAGCGGGATGTCACGCGGGTTCTTCGTCCACGGCTTGCCGTTGACGAACGCCGTGACGGCACCGTGCAGGCTCGCCACCCCGTGCTGGCCGAGCGGCTGGTGCCAGATGTCGAAGAAGTTGCCGAGCGTGTAGATGCGCTTGGTCGGCGACTCGACGTGGATGATCCCGTCGGTCGTGTGGGTGTGCAGCCAGTAGATGCAGTGGCCCCCGGCTGCGATCGGCCCCTGGTTGGTCTGCTGGGCATGGGATCCGGGGATCCCCACCCCCGCCGGCAGCTGGTAGAGGCTGCCATTCTGGAACACCGCCAGATGGGCGTGGATGTGGTAGGCAAGCTGCTCGGTCGGGCCGCAGGTGATCCCGTCCACCGTCCCGGTCTGCGTCGTGCTCGCCGGCGCCAGCGGCGCCCCCTGCTCCAGCGGCACGCCCTCGAAGCCGATCTGCGCCGAGACGCCCGAGCCCGCCGACGTGGCCGTGCCGGTCTGACTGGTGCCCGTGCCGCTTTGACCGGTGCCGGAGGCGCTCGAGGTCTTGGAGGTGGTCGTCTGGCTGCCGCATCCCGCCGCCAGCGCGGCGCAGATCAGCAGCACCGGCGAGATGAAAGACAGGCGCGTTCGCATCGGACGCCGGCAACGGTAGCTGGCGGGCCCAGACGTTGGCGCGGCGCCTACCCCGCTGATACGTTGCCTCACGAGATGGCCGAGGAGACCACCACCGCCGGCTTGCCGATGACCACCGGGCTGGAGCTGCCGGGGATGACGGTCTCCGAGAACCTGGGCGTCGTCTATGGCCTCGTCGTCCGCAGCATGGGCTTCGCCGGCAGCGTCGCGTCCTCGTTCAAGGCGCTGCGTCGCGGTGAGGTCAGCCAGTACACCCAGCTGCTGGAGGACTCCCGGCGCCACGCCATCGACCGGATGGTCGACAACGCCCGGCTGATGGGCGCCGACGCGGTCATCGCTGTCCGCTTCGACTCGTCGGAGATCGGTCAGCAGTTCACCGAGATCGTCGCCTACGGCACGGCGGTCAAGATGACCCGCTCCTGAGCGAGTCAGGTGAGGCTCGGCGACGCGGACCGCGAGCAGCTCTACGACCGGCTCAGCCGGCACGCCGCGGCCGGCCGGCTCGACGTCCCGGAGCTGGAGCGGCGCGTGGCGCTCGTCGCCGCGGCGCAGACGCGTGAGGAGGCGGCCGCGGTCCTGGCCGACCTGCCGCCGCTGCCGGCCGATGCGCCGCCGGGTACCCAGACCCGGCCGCGCTGGGGACGCGGCCACGGTGACGCCGACGCCCCCCGGGCCGACTGGCGGCCGACGGCGGAGCGGTTTCGCGACCCGCGGACGAACCGGGTCATGCGGGTGTGGGAAGACGCGGGCGGCGGCCGCCACTACCTGGCGGACGACGAGCAGCCGTGACTTCGTGCTGACGACAAGCCGGCCGGACGCCGCCCTCCGCAAGGAGCGGCGCCACAGCCGCATTGTCAGATCCTGGACCCGGCTTATCGCCGGCCGCCCCCGCCGAACAGCGAGAGCATGAACAGGAAGATGTTGAAGACGTCGAGGAAGATCGACGCCGCGATCTGGACCGAGCTCGCCATGCGCGCGCGACGCAGGCGGTTGAAGTCGAAGATCGTGAATCCGCCGAAGATCACCAGGCCGGCCACGGCCCAGATGATGTTGGCGCCGGGGATCGTCACGAAGATGGCCAACAGGCCGAAGGCCAGGAGCCCCAGCAGCGCCCAGAACAGCGTCCGGTACCAGGATGAGAGGTCCCGGCGGGTGGCGTAGCCGTACGAGCCCAGGGCGCCGACGAATAGGGCGGTGCTGCCGGCCGCCTGATACAGGACGGCGGGATCCGACTTGGCGTAATAGTTGATGATCGGCGCGACCGCGATCCCCAGGATCAGCCCGAGGCCGAACAGCAGCGCGATCGCCAGCTGCTCATGGCCGCGGGAGGCGGCGATGTTCAGCCCGAACACGCATCCGAACATGGCGATCAGGAAGAAGATCCCGATACCGCCGGTCAGGTCTCTGCCGACGTAGGCGCCCAGCGCGGCGCATCCCAGCGTGAGAGCGACGAGGCCCATGACCTGGCCGAACACGCCACGCGTCTGGTCACGCGTATAGGCCTGGTCGTCAAGGGCGTATTGGCGAGTGAAGGACATGGCGCTCAGGATAGAGGCTCGACGCGCACTTGCAGCCGGTTCATAGGCGATTCATACAGAGATTTAGCCGGCGTAGCGGGCGATGTCGTCGGCCAGCGTGCCCTCGGTCTGGTACTGCCCGGTGTGGACGGCTCGCACCCGGCCCGTCGGGCCGACGAAGATCGTCGTCGGCATCCCCTCTATCGGCGCCAGCCAGCTCAGCGACGCGGTCGAGCCGGTGTAGCTGGGATAGCTGACCGGGTGCGCGGCCAGGAAGCTGCGGGCGTCGGATGCGCTGTCGTTCACGTTGACGCCGAGGAAGGCCACACGCCGGCCGTAGTGCGCCGAGGCGTCGGCGAACAGCGGGAACTCGGTCCGGCAGGGCCCGCACCACGAGGCCCACGCGTTGATGACGACCGGGTAGCCGCGCAGGCTGCGCAGGCGCCGCTGGAGCGCCGCGTCGGAGCCCAGCAGCCGCGCCGCCTGCGCGTGCACCGCGCCCAGCGCCCGGGGCGAGCCGGTCAGCTGGGCCTGGGCGGCGGCCGGTGAGGGCGGGCGGACGGACGGGGTGGAGGCGGCCGGGACTGTGCGCCCCATCAGGTAGTAGAGGTCGTCCATCACGTCGGGGGCCGACCAGGAGAACTGCGGGTGGGCCAGGTTGTGGCGTCCCTGATCGTTGAGCAGCCGCTGGAGCGAGGCCGGCAGACGTCCGCCGATCTGGGGCATGCCGTCGTCGGCGATCCGCTCCTGGCCGCCGGGGTCGATCAGGAACAGGGCGTCGGTGTGCTGCACGTCGAACGTCTCCGGCCGGTGGGTCAGCCAGTCGACGTCCGGGGGATGGCCCTGCGGGACGCGGTGGTAGGAGACGCCGAAGAACCGCCACAGGCGGCGGATCTCGGCCCGGCTGCCCGTCAGCATGGGAAACGATGCGCCGCTGAGCTTGGCGTAGGCCCGCAGGCGCGCCGGGCTGTCGCGCCACGGGTCGACGGTGGCGGTGGCGACGACGACCCGGCCGCTCAGACCGGCCCGCTGGACGTCGGCGTGGACCTCGTTGAGGACGGCCGTGGTCATGGGGCAGACCTCGTGGCAGAGCGTCATCGAGGGGGCCAGGACGACCCAGCGCCCGCGCCAGGCGCGGGGGGAGAACGGGCGCCCCTGGGCGTCGACGAGCCGCAGCGAGGGCAGCCGCCGCGGGCGAGGGAGAGCCGTGCCGGCGGCCAGCGGCGCCGGCACGGATGCGGGCGGCGAGGCGCTGGAGTGGTGCACGGCCGCGATGACCGAGACGGCGATCAACACCGCCGCCAGGACGGCGGCGGCGACCGTCAGGATGCGGCGGATGGTCCTGAGCTGCACGCTCGTGCGCAGGGTACCGAGCGGTCGCGGTCAGCCTTGTGACCGGATAGCCCCGCGGAGTTCGCGATACTGGAAACGTGCCTGAAGCCACGGTCGCCCCCCCGGCCGGCGAACCGAGTCAATCGAAGATCCCCCTGCCGCGGTCGGCATGGACGCGGCTCGCCGCCTGTACCGCCGCCGCGGCGCTCCTGCAGCTGGACGGAACCCTCATCACCGTCGCGCTCCCGTCGGTGGCGCATGGCCTGCACGTCAGCGGGAGCACGACGTCGATCGTGCTCAGCGCCTACTTCGCCGCCTACGCGCTGCTGCTCCTACCGGGCGGCGAGCTCGTCGACCGCCTCGGTGCCCGGCGGCTGGCGCTCAGCGGCCTGGCGCTGTTCGGCGCGGGCGCCGTCTTCGGCGCGCTGGCCGGCAGCTTCGGCGCGCTCCTGGCCGCGCGGATCATCCAGGGCGCCGGCGCTGGCCTGGTCAGCCCGGCGGCGCTGGCCGGCGCGGTCTCCGGGTTCCCGCCGGAGCGGCGGGGGAGCGCGCTGGGGATCTGGGGAGCGAGCGCGGGCATGTCGAACCTCATCGGCCCGTTGCTCGGCGGCCTGCTCACGGTGGCCTTCGGCTGGCGGGCCGCCTGGTGGGCGCTGGTGCCACTGACCCTGGCGTCTGCGCTGGCCATCGAGCGCCTCCTGCCGCCGATCATCCATGGCGACGAGGAGGAGGGCCAGCCGACGATCAACCGGATCGTCATGGCCGCCACCCTGATCGCCGGACTGACGTTTGCGGTGATGATCGGAGCGTTCTACATCGCTGAGCAGTACCTGCAGCGCGTCTCGGGGTTCTCCGCGCTCGGCGCCTCCAGCGCGCTGGTGCTGGTGGCGCTGCTCGTCGGCGCCGCGGCGCCGATCGCCGGCCGGCTCGTCGACCGCCACGGCGAGAAGCTCCCGGCGCTGGCCGGCTTTGCCGCCTCCGCCGTCGGGCTCGCGATCCTGGCCATCCCCGGGTTCCCGCTCTCCAGCGTGGTCACCATCCTTCCGCTGATCCCGGTCGGGCTGGGCCTCGGGATGCTGTTCGTGCCGACCTCCCGGGCGGCGCTCAACGCGACGCCGCGCGCGTCGCACGGCCGCACCTCGGCGCTGCTGTCGGTGGGCCGCCTGGTCGGCGCGGCGATCGGCGCCGGCCTGGCCGGGGCGGCGCTGTCCGGCGTGCTGACGGCATCGACCGTCCACCGGACGCTGCTGATCGCCGCCCTGCTCTGCGTGATGGTCGGCATCCCGGCGTCGCTGTGCCTGACGGGGCAGCGCGCCGA
>JBPYFQ010000137.1:0-22653 GCA_051985625.1 Solirubrobacteraceae bacterium | reverse complement strand
GAGCAGAGCTCAAGCTCGGCGGACCGTCTCCTGCCGCTGGAGGTGGCCCGGCTCGAGGAGCTGCTCGACCGGGCCGCCTCCTCGTCCGTCATGCGGTGCGCGGGCCCTGCCAGAGGTCGATGCCGGCGTCGACCGCGTGCGGCTCGATCGCCGCGAGCTCCTCGCCCGAGAAGTCGGTGTCGCGCACGGCGCCGAGCGAGTCCTCGAGCTGCGCGACGCTCGACGCGCCGATCAGCGACGACGTCACGCGCGGGTCGCGCAGCGTCCACGCGATCGCCATCTGCGCGAGCGACTGGCCGCGCTCGCGCGCGATGTCGTTCAGCGCCCGGACGTGGGCGAGGTTCTGCTCCGACAGGAAGTCCTCGGCGAGCGACTTGCCCTGCGAGGCGCGCGAGCCCTCGGGGATGCCGTCGAGGTAGCGGTCGGTCAGCAGTCCCTGGGCGAGCGGCGAGAACGCGATGCAGCCGACGCCGTGCTCCTCGAGCACCGGCAGCAGGTCGCCCTCGATCCGCCGGTTGAAGAGCGAGTAGTTCGGCTGGTGGATGAGCAGCGGCGTCCCGAGCGACCGCAGGATCGCGACGGCCTCGGTCGTCCGCGCGCCCGAGTACGAGGAGATCCCGACGTAGCGCGCCTTGCCCGAGCGCACCGCGTAGTCGAGCGCGCCCATCGTCTCGTCGATCGGCGTGTCGGGGTCGAAGCGGTGCGAGTAGAAGATGTCGACGTGGTCGAGGCCCATGCGGGTCAGCGACCGGTCGAGGCTCGACAGCAGGTACTGGCGCGAGCCGCCCTCGCCGTACGGCCCGGGCCACATGTCCCAGCCGGCCTTGGTCGAGATGACGACCTCGTCGCGATGGCCGGCCAGGTCGGTGCGCATCATCTTCCCGAAGTTGATCTCGGCCGAGCCGTACGGCGGCCCGTAGTTGTTGGCCAGGTCGAAGTGGGTGACCCCCAGGTCGAAGGCCCGGCGCAGGATGGCGCGGGAGATGCCGAGCGGCCGGTCGTCGCCGAAGTTCTGCCACAGTCCGAGCGAGATCGGCGGCAGCAGTAGCCCGCTGCGGCCGCAGCGGCGGTACTGAAGCTGTTCGTAGCGGTCGGGGGCCGGGACGTAGACGGACGCCGGCCCTGTCTCGGCGTTCTCGGGCACGGCGGCGCATTCTTTCAGCTTGGGGGAAAGCCCGCCGCCCGCCTGCCTGCCCGCCCGCTTCGCCGTCCGGCCGACCGATCCGCGCCCGGTTTGGCCATTGGGATAGTGACCCTCCGCCGGAGGTTGCCTACTCTTCCAGGCCAGGTCTCCGCGAGACCCGACTAGTTGCGCGCGCGCTTCCGCCGCCGAGCCGCCGACCCGGAAGGAACGAAACAAGAGCATGCCTATCCGTCAGAAGAACGTCCTGGCCACGAAGTGGGACCTCAACGGGAACGAGATCGGAGCCCCCGACCTCACCGCCACCGACAACCAGATCTTCGGAGAGAACGTCTTCAGCCAGGCCATTCAGCGCCAGCGGCTGCCCAAGGACGTCTACCAGCGGCTGGCCCGGACCCTGGCCAAGGGCGAGGCGCTCGACACCACGCTGGCCGACGCGGTGGCTCTGGCCATGAAGGAGTGGGCGCTGGAGAAGGGCGCCACCCATTACACGCACGTGTTCCAGCCGCTGACCGGCCTGACCGCGGAGAAGCACGACAGCTTCTACGCCCCCACCGGCGAGGGCACAGCGCTGGCCGAGTTCTCCGGGTCGGAGCTCATCCAGGGCGAGCCGGATGCCTCCTCGTTTCCCACCGGCGGCATCCGGGCAACGTTCGAGGCTCGCGGCTACACCGCCTGGGACCCCACCAGCCCGGCCTTCATCCTGCAGAACCCCAACGGGGCGCTGCTCTGCATCCCCACCGCGTTCGCGTCCTGGACCGGCGAGGCGCTGGACCACAAGATCCCGCTGCTGCGCTCGATGGACGCGCTGTCGAAGTCGGCCATGCGGGCGCTGCGGCTGTTCGGCAACGACACGGCCTCGCGGGTGTTCACGACCGTCGGTCCGGAACAGGAGTACTTCCTGATCGACGAGCAGTACTTCTTCGAGCGCCCGGACCTGGTGACGACGGGCCGCACGCTGTTCGGGGCCAAGCCGCCGAAGGGCCACGAGCTCGACGACCACTACTTCGGGTCGATCCCCGAGCGGGTGCTGGCCTGCATGCTGGATACCGAGCGCGAGCTGCAGAAGCTCGGCGTGCCGGTGAAGACGCGCCACAACGAGGTGGCGCCCAGCCAGTATGAGCTCGCGCCGATCTTCGAGAACTCCAACGTCGGCGCCGACCACCAGCAGCTGACCATGCAGGTCATGCAGAACGTCGCCCGCCGGTACGGGCTCGTCTGCCTGCTGCACGAGAAGCCGTTCGCCGGCGTCAACGGGTCGGGCAAGCACAACAACTGGTCGATGGGGACCGACGACGGGGAGAACCTGCTCGATCCCGGCGACACGCCGCACGACAACCTGCAGTTCCTGTTCTTCTGCGCGGCCATCATCCAGGCCGTCAACAAGCACCAGGGGCTGCTGCGGGCGTCGATCGCCTCGCCGGGACAGGACCACCGCCTCGGCGCCAACGAAGCGCCGCCGGCCATCATCTCCATCTTCCTCGGCACCGAGCTAGAGACGGTGTTCGGCGCCATCGAGCGCGGCGAGGTCGGCGAGTCCACGCCGGAGTCGTTCCTGGGCCTGGGCACGCCGGTGCTGCCGCCGCTGCCGATGCACGGCGGCGACCGCAACCGGACGAGCCCGTTCGCGTTCACCGGGAATAAGTTCGAGTTCCGGGCGCTCGGCTCCAGCCAGTCGCTGTCGCTGCCCAACACGGTGCTCAACACGATCGTGGCCGAGGCGGTCGATGATCTGGCCGAGGAGCTGGAGAACGCGCTCGGCGGCGGCGCCAGCCTGGAGGCGGCCCTGCGGCCGATCCTCCAGCGCAGCTACGCGGCCAACAAGCAGATCATCTTCGGCGGGGACAACTACGCCGAGGAATGGCACTCCGAAGCGGCCGCCCGCGGTCTGCTCAACCTCCGGGCCACGCCGGACGCGCTGCCGTACCTGCTCACCGACGAGACCGAGGCGGTGTTCTCCAACTACGGCGTCCTGTCGCCCCGTGAGCTGGAGTCGCGCTACGAGGTCTTCCTGGAGCAGTACGTGACCAAGCTCAACATCGAGGCCGAGACCGCCGCGTCGATCGCCAAGACGATGCTGCTCCCCGCGGCGGTGCGCCACATCGCGCTCCTGCTCTCGGCCCAGATGGGCGAGCTGGCCTCGGAGACCGAGGCGCTGGTCTCGACGTTCGTCGACGCCATCCGGGATCTGGAGACGGCCAACCTGGAGGAGAACCAGCCCCACGACGACCTCCTCAAGCACGGCGAGTACATCCGGGACACCGTCATCCCGGCCATGGCGGCAGTGCGCGAGGCGGCCGACAAGCTGGAAAAGGTCGTCGCCGACGATCTCTGGCCGCTGCCGAAGTATTCGGAGATCCTGTTCGTTAAGTAGGCGCAGGAGCGCTCTTCGCCGGGGACCGGCGGGGAGCGCTTCTTGCCCATCGATCTCGTCCCACCCGCCCGCGGGAGTGGACCGGAACTTGCGTAGTTCCGGCGGGTTCTTCGCTACCGTGGCACGCCGTATGGAGGAAGTCCGCGGGGCGCGCGGTTACCGGCAGATGGGACCCTGCCGGGTGCGCCCGTTGCACGTGATCATGCTGGCCGTCGTGTGCGTCGCCCTGGCGGCGCCGGCGTCTGCTGCCGCGCGGGCCAACCCGCTCGCCGGGCGGGCGATGTGGATCTGGGAGCTGGGGTCGGTCGATGGCGGCAACGTCTCGCAGATCATCGCCACCGCCCACCAGTACGGGGTCGGCACGCTGATGATCAAGTCCAGCGACGGCACCGGCCAGTGGTCGCAGTTCAACCCCACGCTCGTCTCCGAGTTGCACGCGGCCGGGCTGCGGGTCTGCGCCTGGCAGTACGTGTACGGCAACCACCCGGTGACCGAGGCCTACATGGGCGCCTACGCGGTGCGCGACGGCGCCAACTGCCTGATCATCGACGCCGAGTCCGAGTACCAGGGCAAGTACGTCTCGGCCCAGACGTATCTCCGGCGCCTGCGCCGGATGATCGGCTACCGGTACCCACTGGTGCTGGCCGGCCTCCCCTACATCGACTACCACCCGGGCTTCCCCTACTCGGTGTTCCTCGGACCGGGCGGCGCGCAGTACAACGCTCCGCAGATGTACTGGAAGGACATCGGCGTCACCACCGACTCCGTGTTCGCCCACACGTACGCCTACAACCTTCCCTATCAGCGCCCGATCTTCCCCCTCGGCCAGGTGTTCGACAACCCGCTGGCCCACCAGGTCGTCCGCTTCCGCGAGCTGGCCCGAGCGTACGGGGCCCGGGGCGTGAGCTGGTGGGACTGGCAGGACGCCCGAACGTCGGATTGGACGGCGATCTCCCGCCCGGCCGGCACGCTCCCGGGCTACATCCCGTACAAGCTCATGGCCGACATCGGCCAGGGCGCCCAGGGCGACATGGTGGTCTGGGCGCAGGAGCACCTGATCTCGGCCGGCTATCCGATCGCGGTCAGCGGCGACTTCGGCTACCACACGCTGCTCGACGTCGAGGCGTTTCAGGCCGCCCACGGACTGACCGCCGACGGGGTCATCGGCCCGGAGACCTGGGCCACCCTGCTGCGCTACCGCGACGCCCGCGTCAACTGGGTCCTGAGCGGCGGCCAGCACGCCGTCCTCGCCTACACGGTCCGGCGACACGCCTCCAGAGCGCCCGGCGGAGCCACCATCGTCGCCCCGGTGCCGCGGTCGGCGTCGCGCCCGGAGAAGCGCGACGAGATCGCCGGCGCGGGCGGAGCGGGACGGCCCGGACGCGGCCGCCGGCCGTAGACCGGGCCGCCGGACACACACCGGGTCAGGACCCGGGCTGCAGCACGGTCCCCGGCTCGATCGTCGTCGGCTCGTCGACGTCGAGGCTCACCGCGCCGCGCACGCTGACGTCGCCGCGGAAGGTGACATCCCCGTGGACGACGAGCCGCTCGGCCTGGCGCAGGGACGGCGGCCCGTCCGGGAACCGCCGCTCGAAGTCGTCGATCAGCTTGTAGTAGCGCTTGTCCAGCTCGACGTAGGGCAGCCCGTCAGCCCGGCCGGGGGCGGGCTCGACCTCCAGGTCCGGGCTGAGCTCATACACGTCGGAGCGCAGGACGAGCAGATCGTCGGTCGTCTTGACCGGGGCAAAGCGCGTGCGCGGCACCAGCAGCAGCGCGGCGCCGGGGAAGCTGCCGATGGCCGCCCCCATCGCGCTCTCCAGCTGGATCACCGGCGTCGAGTCGGGGTCCCGGGGGTCGACGGTCTTGCGGTTGACGATCAGCGGCAGCTCGAGCACCCCGTCGCTACGGTCCAGCGTCTCGGCCAGGACGCGGAGGTCGACCCACAGGGTGTTGGTGTTGTAGTAGCGCCAGCGGCGGTAGTCCCGGAAGGAATCCTCGTCCTCCTCCGGAGTCTGGGCGGTCTCGCGCAGCACCAGCCGGCCGTCGGATCGGCGCCGGGCCACGTGGCCGCCCTTGCGGTCGGCCTCGGTCCCTTGCACGACCTCCATCAGGAACGGGATCTCCTCGGCGGCCAGATGCGCGGGAATCCGCGGGTCCAGCCCGGCGCCCAGGTTGTCGGAGTTGGAGATCATCGCGTAGCGAAAGCCGCGCTCCAGCAGCGTGCTGAGCATTCCGGAGCGCCGCAGCGCGCCGTAGACGTCGCCGTGGCCGGGCGGACACCACTCCAGCGAGTGGTTCTCCGGCCAGTCGACCGGCTCGTGCGAGTCGTCGGCGGTGATCTTGGGGATCATGCTCTGCAGGAAGTCGGGGTCCAGCCCCTCGTAGCGCACCTCGGGATGCTCGGCCAGGGCCGCGCGCGTCGCTTCCCGGGTGGCCTCGGAGTCCATCAGCACCAGCGGCAGGCCGACCCCATAGCGCCGGCGCAGGGCCACGGTCTGGCCGATGATGATGTCCAGGAACGAGCGACCGTCGCGCGCCTCCATCAGCGACTTGGGCTGCTGCAGGCCCATCGTGGTGGCCAGCCCGCCGTTGAGCTTGATCAGCGCCACCGCGCGCAGTGCGTCGCCGGCGTCGGCGTCGGGCAGGTCCTCCAGCGCCGGGACGTCCCCGGCCGGCTCCAGCTCCGCGCTGGGGAGCATCGCCTCCTCACCGGACTCGAACCGCCGGTCGGCGCTCTCAAACGCCCGGATGGCCTCCTCGTGTGCGCCGGCCGCGCGCATCTTCTCGACGGCAGCCTGCAATCCCGCTTCGCTCATGGGGCTGCATTGTGCCGAGCGGCGCCCGGAGGCGCCGCCCGGGCAGTCATCAGCGAACGATGGCGCGGCGCCGGACCAGCGAATCCAGGGTGACGGCGACGATCAGCACGATCGCGGTGGCGATGTCCTGGCCGGCAGCGCTGATCCCCATCAGGCCCAGGCCGTTGAACACGGCGGCCAGCACGACGCCGCCCAGCAGGGCGTTGAGCGGCTTGCCCTTCCCGCCGAACAGGCTGGCGCCGCCGATGACCGCGGCGGCGACCGCGTAGAGGACGAGCTGGCCGCCGTCGATGTCGGTGGCCTGCGAGCCGAGCCGCGAGGCGTAGATGAGCCCGGCGATGACGGCCGTGAAGCTGCACATCATGAAGCCGAGCGTCCGGATCCAGGGCACGTTGACGCCGGCCCGGCGGGCCGCCTCCGGGTTACCGCCGATGGCGTAGACGTAGCGGCCGGGCTTGGTGCGGTTCAGCAGCCAGCTGTAGATGAAGATGATGAGGATCGTGATCGGGATCACCCAGGGCATGCCCTGCAGAGTGGTGAGCAGGCCACGGTTGGTGTTGCAGATGATCACGAGCACGACGCCGCCGGCGGCGGCCAGCGCGATCGTCAGCAGGGTGATGCTCAGCGGCGGGGCCGTCAGCCCGTCCCGCCGCCGCCGGGCGTGCCCGGTGATCGTGAACGCGGCGTAGAGCCCCACCGCCACGACCAGCACGATCCAGCTCAGCGCCGGGCTCATGTTGGCGTTCACCAGCTTGAAGATCGGGCTGTTCTGGGGGATCGTGATGACGCCGCCGACCGCCGTCTTGTCGATGTTGGCCAGCTCCAGCATCACGCCCTGGAAGCCGAGCAGACCGCCCAGCGTCACGATGAACGAGGGCAACCCCAGCCGGGTGATCAGCGAGCCCTGGAGCAGGCCGATGGCGAGACCGACGACCAGGCCGCCGATGATCCCCAGCCACCATGGGAAGTTGACCGGCTGGTTGATGAGCTCGATGATCACGAACCCGCCGACCGCGCCCACATACCCCACCGATAGGTCGATCTCCGACAGGATCAGGGCGAAGATCTCGGCGGCACCGAACATGGTGTACACAGTCGCCAGCACGAACAGGTTCACCAGGTTCCCGGCCGTCAGGAACTGCGACTGCTCGATCTGGAAGAAGATGACGATGATGATCAGGCCGACGATGATCGGCAGCGCGCCGCTCTCGCCGTTGCGGATGCGCCGCCCCCAGGCCTGGAAGTACTCGGACAGCGACCCGGCCATCACCTCCGGCGCCGCCGCGGCCAGTTCCTGCTCTGAGACGGCCGCGTCGGGCGCTCCGTCGGCCGCGACCGCGGTTCCGGCCTGACTGGTACCCGCCGGATCAGTGGTGTCTGGATCGGCCAACTGTCTCCCCTCCTCTGAAAAGCGAAGTCTACGCCGCGCCGTTACCGGCTTGGCGGCCTGCGGTCCCGGAAGTCATGTACTCGACGACGTTCTGGCGGTTGAACTCCGACGCGGGGGCGCTGACCACCAGTCGTCCCAGGTACAGGACAGCGATCCGGTCGGCGACCTCGAACACATCGTTCATGTTGTGCGAGATGAGCATGACGGCCACGCCCCGCCCGCTGAGCGTCTTGATCAGGTTGAGCACCATCGTCGTCTGGGCCACGCCGAGCGCCGCCGTCGGCTCGTCCATGATCACGAGCTGAGCCTTCGACATCACCGCCTTGGCCACCGCCACCGACTGGCGCTGGCCGCCGGACAGCGAGGCCACCGGCTGGCGGATCGATCGCACGGTGGTGACGTTGAGCTCCTTCAGCGTGTTCCGGGCCGTGATCTCCATCGTGCCCTCGTCGAGCGCGCCGCGGCGCGTCGGCTCGTGTCCCAGGAACATGTTCTGGACGATGTCCAGGTTGTCGGCCAGCGCGAGGTCCTGGTAGATGGTGGTGATGCCGAGCGCCTCGGCGTCCTTGGGGCCGTGCAGATGGACCGCCTTGCCCTCCCACAGGATCTGGCCACCATCCGGGGCCCAAAGTCCCGACACGGTCTTGATCAGCGACGACTTGCCGGCACCGTTGTCGCCGACGAGCGCGGTCACCTTCCCCGGGGGGACGTCGAGATCGACGTCGCTCAGCGCCCGCACCGGTCCGAACGACTTGCTGATGCCCTTCAGCGTCAGCAGCGAGCCGGCGCCGTTCCCGGGGGCCTCGGGGGTCAGGGTCCCGCTCTCTGAAGTGCTCATGTGATCGCCGTTCCTGGGCATCGCGCCCGCCCGCGCGCGGCGGGCGGGCGCTCTGCACCGTTGCGTTTCGGGGGCTAGCTTATCCCCGCCTTCTTGCACGCCTCGGCGTACGAGCCGGCGCACAGCTGGCTGGCCGGCACGAACTTGTCAGCGATGACCGTCGAGTTCATGTTCTTGGGCGTCACCCAGACCGGCTGGAGCAGGACCGACGGAACGGCCTTGTGCTCGTTGATGTCCTCGGTGGTGCCGTTGACCAGCGACGCGGGCGGGGTCTTGCTGGCCCGCAGGTAGACCGCCAGCGCCACCGCAGCCTGGGCCTCCTTGTAGATCGCCTTGTACACGGTTCCACACTGATACCCGGACAGCACGTTCTGGAGACCGGTCAGCGTCGCGTCCTGCCCCGTGGTGGGGAAGGTCTGCGGCTTGACGCCGTGGGTCTTCAGGTACGTGACGATTGGCGCACCCGTCTCATCGTTCGGGATGAGCGCCGAGTTCGCGGTCTTGTGAGCGGTGAACGCGGTCTGGAACTCGGTCAGCGCCGTGGGCGGATCCCACGTGCCGGCCGTCCGCTCCTCCACCTTCCACTTGCCGGAGGCGAACAGCGGATCGAGAACGCTGTTGTAACCCTGGGCGAACAGGGTGGCGTTGTTGTCCGTGGCCGCGCCGTGCATGACGATCACGTTCGGCGTCTTGACCTTCCAGGCGGCGACACAGCTGACCAGGCCGTCACCCATCACCTTGCCGACCGTCACGTTGTTGAAGCTGACGTAGTACGGGCGGCTGCCGCCGAGCGTCAGGCGGTCATAGTCGATGACCTTGGCGCCGTGCGAGTTGGCGTATTTCTCGACCGACGAGCCGGTGCCGGAGTCCTCCGGGTCGCTCAGGATGATCGACGCGCCATTGGTGATGTCGGTCTGGGCGTCGGTCAGGAACGTCGAGTCGCTGCCCTGGGCGTTCTGGATGATGATGTCCGAGGACGGGACGCCCGCGGCGAGCAGCGCCTTCTTGAGCATCGGCGCGTCGAACTCGACGTAGCGCGTGGAGCTCGTGGTGTCCGGCAGGATCACGGCGACCTTGCCCTTGCCGGAGGCGCCGAGCGACTTCAGCGTATTCATCGACGAGAAGTCGTTGGTGAACGAGTTCGCCGAGATGCTCGGCGTCGCCTGCGACGCCGGCGTATGAGTCGTGGTCTGCGTCGTGGTCTTGTTGGAGCTGCCGCACCCGGCCGCGACGAGCGCGGCCACGGCAAGCGTGGGCACGAGGCCCCGTTTCCAAACCGTCATAAAGGCTTCTCCCCTTCGACACGGTGAGCGCATTTGCGCCCCCAGATTGGTGTTGTCTCGCGCGCCCCGGGCGGCGCTTGGTAACGGTTTCACACGGCCGATGCCGTGTCCATGCAGATTAACGGGAAGTAAATCGTCCCGGCATGAGCATTTCGGCGGCGGCTGTCTACTTCCTCCGTCACGGTCGCGGCGGCCGGATGTTAGCGTTCACATCAACTCGGTGTCAACGCGGGCGGCGGGGGGGTCATCAGCCCGGGCACGGTCCGCTGCTGGCCCGGACGACCAGATCCGGCGGCACCAGCGACCCCTCCGGCGGGCGCTCGCCCGCGGCCACACTGTCGATGGCCCGAAGGAGCACGTGCAGGCTGCGGCTGCCCACCTCGCCGAAGTCCTGGCGGACGGTCGTCAGCGGCGGCGTGAAGTACGACGCCTCCGGCACGTCGTCGAATCCGACCACGCTCACGTCCTCGGGGACCCGCCGGCCGGCCTCGTGCAGCGCGCGCAGGAGCCCCAGCGCCATCTGGTCGTTGGAGGCGAAGACGGCGGTGGCCGACCGGTCGCGGACCAGCCTCTGCCCCAGCCGGTAGCCCGACCGCGCCGTCCAGTCGCCGATCAGCGGCTCCGGTCGCGGCGCCCCGGCCGCCGCCAGCGCGCGGCGCCAGCCCCCGGCGCGCAGCTGCGACTCGATCGACCCCAGCGGCCCGGCGATGTGATGCACGGTCCGATGGCCGAGATCGACCAGGTGCCCCGTGGCCAGTTCGGCGCCCCGCTGCTGGTCGACGCCCACCACCGGGATGCCCCGCTCCGGACCGGCCTCGACGGCGACGAGGGGGACGTCGAGCGGCGCGTGGAGCAGCGCGTCGGCCGATTCCTGCTCGGCCGCGATGGCCAGGATCCCGTCCACGCCCTGCATGCGCAGCCGCTCGATCGCGTGCAGCACCGACCCCCGGTCAAGCGCCTTGAGGCTGATCACCGTGATCAGGTAGCCGGCCTCGTCGGCCGCCCGCTCGATGCCGAACAGCGTCGACGCCGGCCCGTACAGCGACGTGTCGAACGTGACGATGCCGACCGTGCGGGTGCGTCCGGTGGCCAGCGCCCGGGCGATCGAGTTGGGCCGGTAGCCAAGCTCGCGCATCGCGGTGAGCACGCGCTCACGCGTGCGGGGACTGACGTGCCGGCTGCCGTTGATCACGCGTGACACGGTCTGGTGCGACACCCCGGCCAGGCGCCCCACGTCGGACATGACGGCGGGCCGCCGTCGCGGGCCGGAGGCTTCGTCGTCGTCCTCGACGTCCATCGTCTTTGCTCACCCCTCGGGCGGCGCCCTCCCGGAACCACCCGCGATGTTAGCGCTAACGGATCAGCTGTGCTCCGGCCCCGGGGGTGACGACGACGGCCCCCTCGGGGGGTTCCGCCGACGGCGGCAGTAGCCCCAGGACATGCCCGCCGAACCCGCCTCCCATGATCCGAGCGCCGATCGCGCCCGCCTGCCGCAGCCGGTCGACCGTCCGCTCCACGGCCGGGGTCGAGACCGCGTACCGGTCGCGGAGGCTGGCATGCGAGGCGTTGAGCAACTCGCCCACCCGCTCCAGATCTCCGGCGCCGAGCGCGTCGACGGTCTGATCGACCCGCTCGTTCTCGTCGATGACGTGGCGGACGCGGTCGGCCAGCGGATCCGGCAGCCGGGCGGCCATCTGGCTGGTCGCCTCTCGCAGGCTAGGGATCCCCAACAGTTCCCGCGCGCGGGCACACTCGCGCCGGCGCTGGTTGTAACCGGCTTCGGCGTCGGGGGCGTTCCCCGGGTCCCGAGCGTTGGCGTGGCGCTGCCCGGAGTCCAGCGTCACCAGCGAGCAGCCGTCGAGCGCCAGCGCCACCGGACGGATCTCGAGCGAGCGGAAGTCGACCCGCATCGCCCGGTCCGGCTCGCCGTACAGCGATGCGATCTGGTCGAGCAGTCCGGTCTGCGCGCCGACCCACTCGTTTTCCACGCGCGAGCACATCCGGGCCAGGTCCAGGCGCGGCGGCGCCGGCACCTCGGCGACGGCCAGTACCGCCAGGGACAGCGCCACCTCCAGCGCCGCGGACGATGAGAGACCGGAGCCGCGGGGCACCGACCCGCGGATCTCCAGCCGGGCCCCCGTCAGCTCGCACCCCGCCGCCGCCAGCTCGCTGACGACCCCGCGGGCAAAGGCCCGCCAGCCGGGTGCCTGGGCCGGCGAGGCCAGCTCGAAGCGGTCGTGGGCGCCCAGGTCGACGGCGAACACCGACATCACCCGAGCGTCGTCGCGGGTCGCGGTGACCGTCACGCCCTCGGCGATGGCGAACGGCAGCGCCAGACCGTCGTTGTAGTCGGTGTGCTCGCCGATCAGGTTGACGCGCCCCGGCGCAAACGCGGTCACGCGTTCGACCACTTCAGTACCCTCCAGCCGATGATCATCAGCGACATTCTCCAGCCCACGCACCTCCTCCTGCTGCTGGCGGTCGCGCTGCTGGTGCTCGGACCGAAGCGGCTGCCCGACGCCGCCCGGTCGATCGGACGCGGGCTGCGCGATTTCAAGACCGCCGTCAACCTCGAGCCGGAGGGCGAGACTCCGCCCACCCGCACGCTGGAGAGCGGAACCGGCCCCGCCCAGGCCGACCGCGGCGTGTGACGGCGATGCGGCCGCGGCGGCGCCTGGAGGCGATGCGGCCGCGGCGGCGCCTGGAGGCGATGCGGACGCTCGCGCCGTGACCGTCCGCTGGGGGATCCTCTCCACCGCCCGCATAAACCGCAAGTTCCTCGACGGCCTGGCCGGATCCAGCCGGTGCGAGGCGGTGGCGGTGGCCAGCCGCGACGCTGCCCGCGCCGCCGCCTACGCGCGTGAACGGGGCATCCCGCGCGCCTATGGCTCCTACGACGTCCTGCTGGCCGACCCCGAGATCGACGCCGTCTACGTCCCGCTCCCCAACGCGCTGCATCTGGAATGGAGCCGGCGAGCACTTCAGGCCGGCAAGCATGTCCTGTGCGAGAAGCCCCTGGGGCGCAGCCCGGCCGACGTCGAGGACGCGTTCGACGTGGCCGAGCGGGAGGGGCGGCTCCTGATGGAGGCGTTCATGTACCGCCACCATCCCCAGACCGCGCGCCTGACCGAGCTGGTCGCGGGAGGCGCGATCGGGCGCCTGCGCCTCGTGCGGAGCTCGTTCAGCTTCCCCCTCTCAGACTCGGCCGACGTCCGCCTGAGCCGCGAGCTGGCCGGTGGCGCGCTGATGGACATCGGCTGCTACTGCGTCAACGCCGCGCGGATGCTGGGCGGGCAGGCCGAGCAGGTCGGCGCGTTTGCGACGATCGGCGGCGACGGGGTCGACATCGTGTTCGTCGGCTCGATGCGGTTCCCCCACAGCGTGATGGCGCATTTCGACGCCGGGTTCCGGCTGGCCGGCCGCGGCGACCTGGAGGTGGTCGGCGAGGAGGGAAGCCTGTATCTGTCCGACCCCTGGCACTGCGTCTCCCCGGGGATCGACCTGCGGCGCGAGGACGGGGCCGAGCGAATCGAGATCCCGGCCGCCAACCCATACACGCTCCAGGCCGACAACTTCGCCGCCGCCATCCTCGGCGAGGCGCCGCCGCTGCTCGGCCGGGCCGACGCCGTCGATCAGGCCCGGACGATCGAGGACCTGTACCGGGCCGCCGGTGGTATGACCTGAGCGGGACCGTCCTCAGGCGGCGGACATCGAGGCCGTGAAGCCCCCGCGGCCCGCACCCGTCCCGTGCAACGGGCCGACGGACAGGTTGAAGCGGATCCGCACTTCGGTGCCCCCGCTGGCGCGGGAGATGATCGCGAAGTCGTCGGAAACCTGCGAGATCAGTCCCAGCCCAAGCCCCAGGCCGTGCCGGTCGGCCCGGGGGACCAGCCCGCAGCCGTCGTCGGAGATGAGGATCCACAGCTCGCCGGACACGACGCCGGCGTTGATGTGGATCGGTCCGGGCTCGCCCCGGTAGGCGTGCATCACGCAGTTGGTCAGCGCCTCGGAGGCGGCCAGGCGCACGGCGTCGATCTGATCCGTCGAGGCTCCGGCCGACGCGGCCAGCTCGGCG
This sequence comes from Solirubrobacteraceae bacterium, assembly GCA_051985625.1. Classification (GTDB taxonomy): domain Bacteria; phylum Actinomycetota; class Thermoleophilia; order Solirubrobacterales; family Solirubrobacteraceae; genus Palsa-465. Next base: position 8,736 of record JBPYFQ010000137.1, on the reverse strand, counting down.
AGGCGCGAGCGCGCTTCGGCGACGGAGGACGGGGTGGCGTCGTACGTCTCGGTCAGGTTGTGCGCAACGCTCTGCATTTTGCTTTGTCCCCGCGGCGGTTTGCAATACCCGGCGGCCAAACGCGACACGCGCGCCCACCACCACGCCGCATCCGTGCGGATCACGTCCTGTTGATCGTGTACCCGTTTTGGCCGGTCACGAACGCCCCCGCGCGATGCGTACGATTGATCCGTGTCCACTGATCATCACCGGGACGGCCGGGTCGCGCTGGTGACCGGCGCCGCCAGCGGGATCGGGCGTGCCATCGCCGCCCGGCTGGAGCAGGACGGCGTCCGGGTTCTCGCCGTCGATCTGAAGCCCGACCCGGACGGACCCGGCACCCCGCACCAGGCCGACCTGACCGACGCCGAGGCCAACCGCGAGGCGATCGCCGCCGCCCTGGAGCGCTTCGGCCGCCTGGACGTGATCGTGGCCGGCGCCGGCATCCAGCATGTCTCGCCGGTCCAGGAATTCCCCATCGACCGGTGGAACACGATCCTGGCGCTGATGCTGACCAGCCCGTTCCTGCTGGCCCGCCACGGCTGGGAGGCTCTGAGCGAGTCCGGGAGCGGCCGGTTCATCGCCATCGCGTCGGCCCACGGCCTGGCCGCCTCGCCCTACAAGGCGGCGTACGTGTCAGCCAAGCACGGCGTGGTCGGGCTGGTCAAGACCCTCGCGCTGGAGGGCGCCGAGCGCGGCATCACCGCCACAGCCGTGTGCCCCGGCTACGTGCGCACCCCCCTGGTCGAGGCCCAGATCCCCGACCAGGCCCGGGCCCACGGGCTCTCCGAGGACGACGCGCTGGAGCAGGTCATCCTCGCCCCCCACGCCATCAAGGATCTGATCGAGCCATCCGAGGTCGCCGACGTCGTCGCCTTCCTGGCCGGCCCCAGCGGCCGGTCGTTCACGGGCGTGCCGGTGACGATGGACATGGGCTGGACGGCGCGGTAGGCCTCCCCGGGCACCACAACCTTGACACAACCCTGTCAAGGTTGTTAGCATCGCCCCGATGCGAGACTTCACCGACGCCATCCGCGACCGCGTCCTCGTCTACGACGGCGGGATGGGCGCCACGCTGGAGCAGTTCGACCTTGACCTGGAGCGCGACTACCGCCTCCCCGGGCGCTGCCACGAGGCGCTCGTCCTCAACCGTCCGGACGTGATCGAGGGCGTCCACACGTCGATGCTCGATGCGGGCGCCGACGTGCTGGAAACCGACACCTTCCAGGCTTCCCGGCTGAAGCTCTCGGAGTGGGGCCTGGAGGATCACACGCACGAGATCAACCGCAAGGCGGCCGAGATCGCCCGCAAGGCGGCGGGTGAGCAGCGGTTCGTGGCCGGCTCGATCGGACCCACCGGCTTCCTGCCCGCCAGCGACGATCCGACGCTGGGCCAGATCCGCTTCCGCGACCTGGTCGAGGTGTTCCGCGAGCAGGCCATCGGCCTGCTGGAGGGCGGCGTCGACCTGATCACGATCGAGACCGCACAGGACATCCTGGAGGTCAAGGCGGCGGTGTTCGGCGCCCGCCAGGCGTTCAGCGAGGCCGGACGGTCGGTCCCGATCCAGTGCAGCGTGTCGCTGCTGCCCCAGGGCGGCAAGATGCTGCTGGGCACCGACATCAGCGCGGTGCTGGCGACGCTCGAGGCGCTCAAGGTCGACGCGCTGGGCCTCAACTGCTCCACCGGCCCCGAGGACATGCGCGACGCGATCCGCTTCCTGGGCGAGTTCAGCTCAGTGCCGGTCCACTGCATCCCCAACGCCGGGCTGCCCCAGCAGGGGCCCAACGGCGAGACCATCTTCCCCGAGCAGCCCGAGCCGCTGGCCGCGGTGCTCGGTGAATTTGTCGAGCGCTACAACGTCTCGATCGTCGGCGGCTGCTGCGGCACCACGCCCGCCCACATCCAGGCGATCGCCGAGCGCGTCAAGGGCCACACGCCCGGCGAGCGGCCGGCCCGCCGCGCCGCCCACGTGAGCTCGATGATCGCGGCCACCCCGCTCGCCCAGGACCCCCGCCCCACGCTGATCGGCGAGCGGGTCAACTCCCAGGGCTCGCGCAAGGCCAAGGAGATGCTGCTGGCCGACGACTACGATGGCCTGCTCGTCGTCGCCGAGGACCAGGTCAACGGCGGCGCCCACGTGCTCGACATCTGCGTGGCGCTGACCGAGCGCCAGGACGAGGCCGACCAGATGCGCGAGGTGGTCAAGCGCATCTCGCTGAGCCAGCCGGCTCCCCTCCAGGTCGACTCCACCGAGCCGGACGTCATCGAGGGCGCGCTGGAGCAGATCCCGGGCCGCGCAATCGTCAACTCCATCAACCTCGAGGCCGGCCGCGACAAGCTGGACCGCGTCGTGCCGCTGGTCAAGCAGCACGGCGCGGCGCTGATCGCGCTGACCATCGACGAGGTGGGGATGGCCAAGACGGCCGAGCGCAAGCTGGAGATCGCCCAGCGGATCACCGAGATGTGCTGCGACGAGCACGGCCTCGACCGCGACGCGCTGATCTTCGACTGCCTGACGTTCACGCTGACCACCGGCGACGAGGAGTGGCGGCCGAGCGCGGTGGCCACGATCGAGGGCATCCGCTCAATCAAGGAGCAGATCCCCGGCGTGCAGACCTCGCTGGGCGTCTCGAACGTCAGCTTCGGCGTCGGGCTGGCCGCCCGCTCGGTGCTCAACAGCGTGTTCCTGCACCACTGCGTCGAGGCCGGGCTGGACCTGGCCATGGTCAACCCCAACCACATCACGCCCTACGCCGAGATCCCGGCCGATGAGCGCGAGCTGGCCGACGACCTGGTGTTCAACCGGCGCGACGACGCGCTGGAGCAGTTCATCGCCCACTTCGAGTCCAAGGGGCCGGAGAGCGACGAGGACACCAAGGCCGACCCGACCGAGGGCATGGAGCCCGAGGAGGCCCTGCACTTCCACATCCTGCGCCGTAAGAAGGAGGGCGTCGAGGACTGGATCGACCGGAGCGTCGAGAAGATCGGCGCGGTGCCGACGCTCAACGACGTGCTGCTGCCGGCCATGAAGGAGGTCGGCGACAAGTTCGGCGCCGGCGAGCTGATCCTCCCGTTCGTGCTCCAGTCGGCCGAGGTGATGAAGCGGGCCGTTGCCCAGCTGGAGCAGTACCTCGACAAGCTCGAGGGCTACAGCAAGGGCACGGTGGTGCTCGCCACGGTGTTCGGCGACGTCCACGACATCGGCAAGTCGCTGGTGAACACGATCCTGACCAACAACGGCTACACCGTCGTCGACCTGGGCAAGCAGGTCCCGATTGGCACCATCCTGGACGCCGCTCAGGAGCACCAGGCCACCGCCATCGGCCTCTCGGCGCTGCTCGTCTCGACCTCCAAGCAGATGCCCGCCGCCATCCAGGAGCTGCATGAGCGCCAGCTGGAGTTCCCGGTGCTGCTCGGCGGCGCGGCCATCAACCGCAAGTTCGGCTATCGGGCCCTCTATCCCCACGGTACGGAGTCCGACGACGTCTACGAGCCCGGCGTCTTCTACTGCAAGGACGCGTTCGAGGGCCTGCACAAGATGGACCAGCTCGTCGACCCCGACGCCCGCGAGGAGCTGGTGAGCGAGACGCGCGCCGCCGCTCAGAAGCTGCGCGAGGCGCCGGCCGACACCGACGATGACGCCCCCGACGTCACCGACGCGTCGGTCCGCAGCGCCGCCGTCACCGACAACCCGGTCCCCGAGCCGCCATTCTGGGGCGTGCGCGAGATCGACGTCCCGATGGACGAGGTCTACCGCCACCTCGACACCCACGTGCTGTTCAAGCTCCACTGGGGCGGGCGCGGGGTCAAGGGCGACGAGTGGGCCAAGCTGCTGCGCGACGACTTCCAGCCCCGGCTGGAGCGGATGTGGCGCGAGCAGACCTACCTGCACCCGCGGGCGCTGCTCGGCTACTTCCCGTGCAACGCCGACGGCAACGAGCTGATCGTGTGGGACCCCGAGGCCCCCCGCGAGCGCGAGCTGGAGCGGCTTGTGTTCCCCCGCCAGCCGCGCCACGAGCGGATCTGCCTGGCCGACTTCTATCGGCCGGTCGGCTCCGGCGAGATCGACGTCGTCGCACTGCAGGCAGTCACCGCCGGCGACGAGGTGACCGAGCTCATGGCCTCGCTCGAGGCCGAGGGCGAGTTTGCCGAGCAGTTGTTCGTCCACGGGCTCGGCGTGCAGACCGCCGAGGGTATGGCCGAGTGGCTGCACGCCCGCGCCCGCAGCGAGCTGGGCATCGAGCCTTCGCAGGGCCGCCGGTACTCGTGGGGCTACCCCTCGTGCCCGGAGCAGTCCGAGCTGACCAAGGTGTTTTCGCTGCTCGACGCCCCGTCGATCGGCCTGCGGCTGTCCGGCGGCTTCGCCGTCGAGCCCGAGCAGTCGACGCTGGCGATCGTGGCCCACCACCCGCAGGCGGTCTACTTCGGCATGAAGTCCGGCCAGCTGCCCCGCAACGCGCGCCAGGCCGGCGACGAGCTGATCGCCGGCACCGACAAGGACCCGACCCGTATGGCCGACCTGTCGGACTCGGATCCGTCGGGTGAGGGCGAGGGCGAGCCGGCGCTGGCCGGAGCCTAGCTCCGGAGGTTCGGCGGCGGCGCCCCGAGCGCCGGTCGCCGGGCCCTAGCCCCGGACGTCCACCGGGCCGCGGCGCCGTACCGGCGCCGTGCCGCGGGAGCGCGCCGGCAGCTTGACCGGCGTCGCGTGCATGGCCCGCAGGCGCACCTCGCGCCAGGACATGCCCTCCTTGAGCAGCGCCGGGCCGCCCATGAGGATGGCCGTTGTGACCTCGACGGCCTGGAGGATGACGCCGTAGGCCACGCCGGTGCCGAAGCCGACGTGCCAGCCGGTGTGCAGCACGGCGGCACAGGCCGCCTGGAACACGCCGAGGTTGGCCGGCGTGGCGGGCAACACGGCGCTGATGTTGACCGCAAACAGGACCGCGGCGGCGGCGGCCGGCCCCGCCTGATCGTTGAGGCCGAGCGCCACCAGCAGGATGTAGCAGGACATCCACTGCAGCGCCCAGGCGCCGAGCTGGGCCGCGGTGGCGATGATGCCCTGCCGCGGGCGGCGGAACACCACCAGGCCGGCCCGCACCCGGGTCATGGCCCCGCGGGCCTGCGCCAGAAGGCTCTGGACGCGCCGGAAGCGCACCGCGTGCTCCCGGTGGCGGAGCGCGAACGGAGCCAACAGCACGATCGCCAGCAGCGCCAGCGGCGCGATCACGGCGGCCAGCAGCGCGTCCTGGTGGCCGCTGAAGATGTTGACCGACGAGAACATCACCGCGCCCAGGATGACCAGGGCAACGATGTTGAGCAGCGTCTGTGAGACGACCGTGCCCAGCACGACGGGGAAGGATTCCCGCGGCTGACCGGCCCGTCGGGCCACGACGAGCGCCCGCGACGGCTCCCCGAGCCGGGCGGGCAACGTCGAGGACATGAGCACGCCGATGAAGGTCCCCTGCATCGCGTCCGCCATGCGTATTCGCGCCTTGGGAAGCGCGGCCTGGAGAATCGCGTGCCAGGAGACGGCGCGCATGGCCATGGCCGCGCACATCACCCCGAGTCCCAGCAGGACGAACGATGGACTCGATCCCACCAGCGCGGTCGCCACGTTGGCCAGGCCGATCTTCTGGAGGGCCAGGATGGCCAGCAGGATGGCGCCCAGCGAAAACGCGGCGAACGCCCCGCGGCGCAGAACCGTCCCCAGCCGCCCGCGGCGCGACACGGGACGCGGCTCCAGGGTTGGGATCCGCCGCGCCCGCACGTGGGGGCGCAGATCGGCCGAGCGCAGCCCGATGGCCACCGCCGTCCGCTGGGCGGTGCCCTGGGGCGCCGGGACCGCGACCGCATCCTGGTAGGCGTCCATCACCTCGGCGGCCACCCGGGACCAGGCGAACCGCTGCACATCGGCCGCGGCGGCCCGGGCCATGGCGGCGCGGCGGTCGGGCTCCTCCCACAGATCGCGCAGGGTCTCGGCCAGCGCCTGGGCGTCGGCCGGCGGGACGAGCACGCCGTCGACGTCGTCGCGGACCACGTCCCGGTAGCCGGCGATGTCGGAGGCGACGACCGGGGTGCCGGCGGCAAACGCCTCGGTCAGGACCATGCCGAAGCTCTCGCCGCGCAGCGAGGGCGCGCACAGGACGTCGGCCTGCTCAAGCTCGCGGTGCTTGCGCGCATCGTCGACCTTGCCCAGGACGCGCACGCCGCGGTCGTCGAGCATCAGCGGCGCCAGGTCCTCCGGCGACGGGCCGATGACGGTCAGCTCGGTGGGGATGTGCTCGCGCAGCGCCTCGAAAGAGCGCAGCAGCAGCGGCAGCCCCTTCCGCTCGACCGCCTGGCCGACGAACACGATCCGCAGCCGGTCGGCGGGCGGCTTGGTCCCGGCGCGGGCCACTACCTCGGGGTCGACGTGGACCCCGTTGGGAATGATCCGGTAGTGGCCGCCGAACCACCGCCGGCCGGTCCAGGCGGCGGCCTCCGACACGGCGATCCGGACGTGGAGCCGGTTGAGGATCCGCCAGGCGCCGAAGAAGTTGGCCATGGCGTTTGGAACCAGGCGCTCCGAGTAGGAGTGGAAGGTGCCCACCAGCGGCAGCCGGGTCAGTTCGGCGGCCGCCCACCCGGTCATCGGGGCGACGGGCTCGTGGATGTGGACGACGTCGTAGCCGCCGGTCCGTAACTCCCGCTGCAGCGCGTGGATACCCGACGCGCTGATCGACAGGTTCGACACCGCGCCGTTGGCCTTGAAGCCGACCGTGCGGCCGAGGGACACCAGGTAGTCCGGCGCCTGAAGCGGCTGCGGAGCGGCCCCCCGGTGCAGAATCTTCGAGTGCAGGTCGACCGGGTCGTACGGGGCGAGCACGCGGACGTCGTGACCGTCCGCGATGAAGCACTCGGCGAGGGCTTCGATGTGGCGGGTCACGCCTCCCGGATACGTCCACGAGTACGGCGACACGAGCGCGATCCGCATCCGACGCATGTTACCCGCCTGCCTGCCCCGGCCATCGGCTGTTTCGCCCGAGCCTCGGGCCTTTTGACCCGGCCGCGGCTCTCCTGCCCACGCCCCTGCCCTTCCGACCCGGCTCTCCTGCCCAGGCCCCTCCCGCCTCGGCCCCGAAACCAGCGGCGCGTATCATCCGCGGGCGATGCCGGTCCGCCATTTCGTCAAGTACACGTTCCTCAAAGTCGATCCCGCCTGGCGGCGGCTCGACGACGAGCAGCGGGCAACCGACAAGCGCGAGTTCATCGCAGCCTGCGCCGATTTCGCCGACGGTCACCTCCTGCGCTCGTTCTCGCTGGTCGGCACGCGCGGCGACGCCGACCTGATGCTCCTCAGCCAGGCCCAGAACCTGGAGCGGATTCACGAGTTCCACGTCATCCTCGCCCAGAGCGGGCTGATGAAGTGGTGCACGGTCCCCTACTCGCTGCTGGCGATGACCAAGCCGTCCGAGTACTCCGACGAATCACGTCTCGAAGTTCGACCTGGTCACGGCAAGTACCTGTTCGTGTATCCGTTCGTCAAGACCCGCGCGTGGTACGCACTCCCGGCCGAGGAGCGCTGGCGGATCATGCAGGAGCACATCCGGCTGGGCCGCGAGTACCCGTCGGTCGACCTGAACACCAGCTACTCGTTCGGCCTCGACGACCAGGAGTTCGTGGTGGCGTTCGAGACCGACAACCCGGCCGACTTCCTCGATCTCGTCCAGCGGCTGCGCACCACCGAGTCGAGCTCGTACACCCTCCGCGACACGCCGACGTTCACGTGCATCGCCTGCTCGGTGGAGCGGGCCCTGGGCGCGCTCGACGGCGCGGCCCTGTCGCTCACCGCCTGAGCGCGTCAGGTGGCGACGGGGGCGAAGCTCAGCGACGACGTCGCCCACCTGCGCGCGTCGGACCCGGTGCTGCGCGGGCTGATCGACTCCATCGGCCCGGACAACCTGGGAGACCGGCGGCGCGGCCGGCCGCGGGACAACTACGCCGTCCTCGTCCGGACGATCGCCGGACAGCAGGTCTCGACGGCGGCAGCCGCGGCGATCTACGGGCGGCTGACCGCCCGCTACGGCGGGCGGCCGCCCACCCCGGACGAGGTCCTGGCCGAGGACCCGGAGGAGCTGCGGGCCGCCGCCGGGCTGTCCCACGCCAAGGTCAGATACCTGCGTTCGCTCGCCGAGCACGTGGTCGACGGATCCCTGGAGCTGGGCAAGCTCCACCGGCTGCCCGACGATCAGGTGATTGCCGAGCTGGTCGCGGTGAAGGGCATCGGCGAGTGGAGCGCCCACATCTTCCTCATGTTCCAGCTGGAGCGGCCGGACGTGCTGGCGGTCGGCGACCTGGGCATCCGGCGCGCGGTGATGCTCGCCTACGGCCTCGACGCCCTGCCCTCCACGGCGCAGCTGGAGGAGATCGCCGAGCCCTGGCGCCCGTACCGGACGCTGGCTTGCCTGTTCCTGTGGCGGTCGCTGAGGAACACGCCGCTGTAGCCCGCCGCGCCGCGTCGCCGGGGCCCGGCTCGATTCCCGCGGCGGGTGGGCGATTGGTGCGAGCAAGCGGCGGGTTGGAAAGGCATTTGGCAATGAACAGGCGATTGGCCGAGTCGCTGCAGGCCGGCCCGTGATGCTCGTTTATCAAGAAGTGATAACCAGCGGGCCCGTTTTGCGGCCCGTTTGCCGTCGATCGGTGCCGTTTGCTGCCGGG
>JBPYFQ010000136.1:0-54294 GCA_051985625.1 Solirubrobacteraceae bacterium | reverse complement strand
CGGGCCGTCTCGACCACGCTGCCCCGTTCGGCCAGGTAGCGCTCCAGGGTCTCCAGCAGGGCGGTTCTCCGCCGCCCGTCATAGCTGACCAGACGATCCACCGCGGCACGCATCCGGTCTCGGGGCGCGTTCTCCGGTCCGATGTGCACTAGGTAGCGGTAGGCGCCGAGCTGCGAGTAGGCGATCGCCCCGCCCTGGCCCAGCAGGGCTCCGCCAATGGTGGCGGCGTCGACCGCCTCACGGTAGGCGCGGGGCCCCTCCGACGAGGCCTCGGTCAACTCGCTGACGCCGACCACGGCGCGCGTGCGCTGGCCCAGTTCGCGGCAGGCCCGCATGACCTCCTCCATGCCTTCGGGCTCACGGGTCCCGACCGGGATCACCGCCCGGACAGGTCCCGGCCCGGCCTCGACGGCGGCGTGCACGGCCAGGCTCGACAGACCGCGGCCGACCTCGGTGGCGGCGTCGCGCCATTCGCCTGACCCCTGCTCCATCCCGCTGACCGGGCTGGCGTACGCGATGACGTAGGGCTGGGTGAGGTCGCAGTAGATCGCTGCGGCCTTGCTGGCGGCAAACCCGGCGGCGCCCGCCGCCAGCGCCTCGAACAGGTCGCGGATGATGTTCACGTTCGTGAGGTGCTCGATCAGCTCCAGCCGCTTGAGCGCCACCGCCGCCACGTGCGCGGTCGCCCGAGCGATCTCCCCGTCCTCACCGGTGAAGCTCTGGCCGGTGCGGGAGCCCGCGCACAGGAGACCCAGGCGCTCGCCGCCGGCCGTCAGCGGCACCACCAGGAGGTCGCCGACGCCCAGGTCGGGCCACAGCTTCTCGGCCTGCTCGCCGGGCTCGCGGCCACCCAGGGCGACCAGCATCAGCCTCGTCGCCGACTGGATCGACGCCGCGGCCACCCCCTCCGGAGCCGACGCCAGCAACTCCAGCTCCGAGGCGTCGGCGTCGAAGCGGTATAGCTGCGCCACCTGAGCGTCGAGCAGCCGCTGGACGCCGCCGGAGACCGTCGTGCCCAGTTCGGGCACGCTGCCCGTCGCCGCCACCGCCTGCACGAAGGTGGACAGCTCGGTGAGCGCATCGACGCGATGGCGTTCCCGGTCATAGAGCTGAGCGTTCTCGATCGCACCGGAGACCAGGGAGGCGATGTGCACGAGCAGGTTCACGGTGTCCTGGGTGAACTCATGCGGCGCCTGGTTGTGCAGGACGATCACGCCGATCGTCTTGCCGGATCGGCTGACGATCGGCACCGCCACCATCGACTGAAACCGCTCCTCCTGCAGCAACGGGATGTACTTCATGCGCGGATCCTCCATCGCGCGGTCCCGCACGAACATCGGCTTCTGATGCCGGGCCACCCAGCCGGTGAAGCCCTCGTGCACCGAGAACTGAATCCGGTCGACCGCCTCCGCGAACACCGGCGATGCGGCTCTGATGGTGAGCGATTCGGCCTCGAGCAGGTAGATGAAGCAGGCATGGCACCGGCTGGCCTCGGTGGCGAGGTCGACGACGCCCTGGAGCATGCTGGCCGTTCCCAGCGAGGACGAGACCAGCTTGATCACGCTGTACAGCGTCTGGTTCTCTTCCTGGAGTCCCTGGAGTTCGAGTTCGGTCGTCATATGTGCGTCCCGAACATGGTAAGGGCCTCTATGGCGTGGACAAGCCCATTGCCGAGCTTGACGGCAGCGGATATACCTCGTGCAATGACTGACGTCCTCATGACCGACCCCCAGACCCGCGAGGTTCCGCGCGATCAGGACGATGTCCGCCAGATCGTCGCCGAGCGCGGGATCGAGTTCCTGTTCGCCCAGTTCGTCGACATGCACGGCAAGCCGAGCGCCAAGCTCGTGCCGTCGCACCACCTGGACGACCTGTTCAAGGAGGGCGCCGGGTTCGCCGGGTTCGCCGCCGGCGACCTCGGCCAAGGGCCCGACGACCCGGACATGATCGCGATGCCCGACCCGCGGTCGCTCACGATCCTGCCCTGGCGGCCGAACGTGGCCCGCCTGGCCTGCGACGTGACCGTGGAGGGCGAGCCGTGGCCGTACTGCCCACGCACGATCCTGCGCAACGCCCTGTCTCGCCTGGCCGCGCTGGGCTACGAGCTGCGCATCGGGGCCGAGCTGGAGTTCTTCCTGCTGCGCCGCGCCGCCGACGGCTCACTTGAGCTGGCCGACCCGCTCGACACGCTGGAGCAGCCCTGCTACGACATGCGCGCGCTGACGCGCAACCTGGACTTCGTCTCGCAGATCTCCAAGGCGGTCACCGAGCTGGGCTGGGACAACTACGCCACCGATCACGAGGACGCCAACGGCCAGTTCGAGCAGAACTTCGATTACGCGGACGCGCTGACCACCTGCGATCGGGCGATCTTCTTCCGCTACATGGTCGAGTCGATCGCGCAGGAGCGCGGCCTGATCGCGACGTTCATGCCCAAGCCGTTCGCCAGCCTGACCGGCAACGGCTGCCACTTCCACGCCAGCCTGTGGAAGGACGACACGAACGTGTTCGACTGCGATCCGGCCGACGACCCGCGCGGGCTCGGCCTGTCCGAGCTGGGCTACAACTTCGTGGGCGGTCTCAAGGCCCATGCCAAGGCGTACATCGCCCTCACCGCGCCCACCGTCAACTCCTACAAGCGCCTCGTCGTGGGTGCTCCGACGAGCGGGGCCACCTGGGCGCCTGCCTACATCAGCTACGGGTACAACAACCGGACCCAGATGCTCCGCATCCCGGCCGCGGGGCGGGTCGAGGACCGGACGGTGGACGGCTCCTGCAACCCGTACCTGGCGGCGACCGCGATGCTGTCGGCGGGCATGGACGGGATCGAGCGCGGCCTGGACCCCGGCGACCCCAACTCATCGAACCTCTACACGATGAGCGCCGCCGAGCGCGAGGCCCAGGGCGTGGAGCTGCTGCCGGCCAACCTGCTCGACGCCACCCGCGAGCTGGAGAAGTGCGACGTCCTGCGCAGGGCGTTCGGCCGCGTGGGCGACCGCGACTACATCGACTACTTCATCGAGGTCAAGCAGCGCGAGTGGAAGATCGCCCACGAGCAGATCACGCAGTGGGAGCTCGACCGCTACCTGCAGCTGTACTGACGCGGCGACGGGCCTGGAGGCCGTCTCAGCGCAGGAGGCCCAGCCGCTGAGCCCGCTGGACCGCCTCGGTGCGGTTGCGCACGCCGAGCTTGCGGTACAGCGAGCTGGAGTGCTCCTTCACCGTATGCCTCGAGAGATGAAGCGCCTCGCCGATCTCCGGGTTGGTGGCGCCGGAGGACATCAGCTCCAGCACCGCCCGCTCCCGCTCGGATAGGCCGAGGGCGCCCTGGCGGTCCTGGCGCTCGAACACGGTCTTGCCCAGGCCGACAAGCCGGACCGCCCCGGCGATCTTGCGCGCCGGCCAGTCCTTGTAAGCGAACCCGGAGGCGCCGGCCGCCCGGGCCGCCTGGGGAGAGATCTCGCCGGCCCCGGAGAACAGCAGCACCCGCGTCGCCGGCTCGGCGGCCCGCAGCTGCTCGCACACCTCGGCGCCGGACTCCTCGCCGATGAACAGGTCGACGAGCGCCACGTGCGGGCGGTACCGCGTCACCATCGTCACCGCCTCCGAGCCGCTGTGGGCGCTCACGCACCGCTCCACCCAGTCCTGCTGGGTGAGCATGAGCCGGAAGCCCCAGTGGACGACGTCGTGGTCGTCGACGACCAGGACCCGCAGCCGCTCCGGGCTGCGCTGGGCCTCACTCGTCGTCATAGGGCACCACCAGCCGGAAATGCCAGATGCCGGGCTCGCGCTCGCCGAACTCGACCACTCCGTTTGACTGCAGCGCCTCCAGCGAGGCCAGGCGCAGCCCCATGCCGGCCTGCCGCCGGCCCGGCGCGACGCCGTCGTTGACGACCTCCATCCAGAAGGCTCCGTCGGCGCGGCCCAGGCTGACGGCGACGCTCGTCGGCTGGGCGTGCTTGCGGGCGTTGCGCACCGCCTCGTTGAGCACGGACTGGGCCAGTGGCTCGAGCGTGGGCGGCACGTCGTCGCCGCCCTCCACGATGGCCAGGCCGAGCTCCGGATGGGCCGCGGCCAGCCGCTGCACCTCGGCGGTGAACGTGGTGCGCGTGGCCCGGGGCGCGCGCCCAAGCGGCCGCTGGAGGGCGGCCCGCAGCTCGCTCAGCGCGGCCTGTGTCTCGGAGGCGCAGCGCCGCCGCGCCCGCTCCGGCAGGTCGCCGTCGATGTCGAGCGCCATCGAGACGCCGAACAGGCGCTGGATGACGCCCTCGTGGATCTCACGGGCCAGGTCGATGCGCTGCTCCAGTTGGCGCGCCTTCTCGACCTGGGTCGAGGCGATGCGCGCCGCCGAGGCGAGCGCGGCCGCCTTGCCGAGCGTCCACAGCAGCCGGCGGTCGGCCTCGTCGAGCGGTGGGGCGGACATCAGCCGGTCGGCCAGGATGACCCCGAACGCGCGGTCGGCGGCGGCCATCGGCGCGCAGATGAGCCGGGCCGGCTCGGCCACGATGGCGGCGAACTCGTCTGGCACTTGCCCGGTCAGGTCGCCCTCCACCTCCACGACGCGGTCCTCACGCAAGGCCCGCGCCGCGATCGACAGCGTGTCGACGGTGACATAGGCGCCCGCGAACTGCTCGATGTCCATGTTGTGGGCCCCGGCGGCCCGGACGCGCCGGTCGGCGCTGTCATAGCGGAAGATGACGGCGCGCCGCATCCGCGCCATCCGGCACACCGCCTCGCACAGCCGGTCATAGAAGCCGTCGACGGTGGCGCTGGACTCCGACTGAGAGAGCACGGTCACGAGCAACTCCAGGGCGTCGATGCCCACGCCGGTCCGCGCGTCGTTGGAAACGTCCAGGCTCACGGAATGGAGTGTGGCGGGCGAGCGGCCGCTATGCGACGTGCTCGTGCATCAGTCCGACCCGCAGCGCCTGTTCGGGCGCCAGATAGACGCGCCATTGCGCCTGGCAGAACGGACACACACATTGGACCGACGGATCGTAGCCGTCCAGGCTGTCATCCCACTCGATGTCCTCGGAGCGCAGGCACACCGGGCACGCCAGCGACGCGTTGACGAGCGGGTCAGGGTCAGTCGGCCGGAACCGCGCGGTGTCGGCGAGGAGGGGGATGGACGGAATACGAACACCCGCGCCGCGGAGGGTCAACCGCTGGGCGGCCGACACCCCCCACCCGGGGGGACTGCCCACGGCGCCTACGACGTGGCGAAGGCGTCGACCCGCGGGATCGGCCGCTTCCCCCAGCGGCTGCGCGTGGCGTAGTCCAGCAGCCGCTCCAGGTAGTCCGACAGCGGCGAAGCGAGGATTCCCTCCGGCTCCAGCCGCGCCCGGGTCGCCTCGTCGTCGAACACCGTGTCGATCGAGAAGTACGGGAAGTACACGCTGCCGGCGGCCAGCGCCGAGTCCTTGGCGACGCTCCCGGGCGGCAGCGTCGCGAACTCGGCCGGCGGCAGGACCTCCGGGGCGGGCCGGCGGAAGTAGCGGCTGGCTCGGTCGGCGATCTCGGAGATGGTGCTGGCGTTGCGCCCGGCGATCAGGTGGTAGGTCTCCCCCGCGCCGCCGCTCTGCTCGCACAGAGCGTGGATGGCGTCGGCGACGTAGTCGACCGACACGACGTCGACCGGCGCCGTGGGCACCGCCGGCACGACCGAGAACAGCCCCCGGGACAGCGCCCGCAGCGGCCAGTACAACACGTTGAAGGCGGCCGTCCAGCCGTTGTGGCGGTCGCCCACCACGATGCTGGGCCGCAGGATCTTGCTGGGCAGCCCGGCGTCGCGGACGAGCTGCTCGGCCTCGAACTTGGACTGCTCGTAGGAGTTGCGGAAGCCCTGACCGACATCGAGGTCGCGCTCACAGAACCGGCCCGCGTGGGTGCCGGCCACGTAGGCGGTCGACACGTGCCCGTAGCACTCCAGCCCGCCGCGCGCGTGGGCGAGCTCGGCCAGCTCCAGCACCCGGCGGGTGCCCGCGACGTTGATGTCCCGCGCCTCGTCGAGCGGGAGCGTGAACGAGACCGACGCGGCGCTATGGATGATGGTGCTGACGCGGTCGGCCAGGCGCTCGCGCTCGGCTTCGGCCAGCCCCAGGCCCGGCGCGGTCACATCGGCCGGGACCGCCTCGACCCGGCCCGCATGCGCCTGCCAGCCCGCCCCGAACAGATTCTCCAGGACGGCGTCGATGCGGGCCCGGGCCGCTTCCTGGCAGCCGGCGCGGACCAACGTCACGATCTGCCGGTCGCTGCGCTCCAGGTAGCGCGCCAGCAGTTCCATGCCGATGAACCCGGTGGTGCCGGTGAGCAGGACGGCCTTCGGCGAGGTGTTCATCGCCCGTGCCCCAGGGTCGCGAACGCCCAGCTCAGCCGGGCCCGGGTCTGCGCGGGAGCGATGAGCTCGTCGACGAACCCGCGGGCTGCCGCCACGCCCGAGCGCAGCTGCGACTCCGCGTACTCGGCGGCCAGCCGGTCACGCTCGGCCTCGGGATCGTCGGCCGCGGCCAGCGTGCGGCGGTGGATGACGCCGACGGCCGGCCGGGCGCCCATCACGCCGATCTCGGCCTGGGGCCAGGCGAACACGTAGTCGGCGCCCAGATCCTTGGAGTTCATCGTGATGTAGGCCCCGCCGAACGCCTTGCGCAGGATCAGCGTGATCCGCGGGACGGTCGACTGCGCGAACGCGTGGACGAACGTCGCCCCCAGCCGGATGACCCCGGCGCCCTCCTGTCGCATGCCCGGCATGTAGCCCGGCGTGTCGACGAGGACGAGCAACGGGAGCCCGAACGCGTTGCATTTGGTCACGAACCGCGCCCCCTTCTCAGAACTGGCGGCGTCCAGCACGCCGCCCAGGTACCGCGGCTGGTTGGCCACGACGCCGACCGGGGCGCCGTTGATCCGGGCAAAGCCCGTGACCAGGTTGCGGGCCCAGCCGGCGGACGCCTCAAGCAGTTGGCCACCGTCGACGATGGTGGCGATCACGTCGCGGACGTCGTAGACGCGTCGCTGCTCCTCCGGGACGAGTTGCCCGGGATCGCCCGGGAGGGGACCGCGGGGCTCGACGGCCGGCAGCGGGCCGCCGCTGTGGCTCGGCAGGTGGGCGAGCAGGCCGCGGGCCACGCCGGTGGCACCGGCGTCGTCGGGGGCCACGAAGTGGCAGACCCCGTTGCGCTCATGAACGCGCGTGCCGCCCAGCGCCTGGGCGGTGACGTCCTCGCCGAGCGCGTCGCGCACCACGCCGGGCCCGGTCAGGAACATCGACGACTCCTCGGTCATCACGATCCAGTCGGTCAGCGCCGGCGAGTACGCCCCGCCGCCCGCCGACAGGCCGGTGACGACCGAGATCTGGGGCACGCGCCCGGACAGGGCGACGGTCCGCTTGAAGATCCGGCCGTAGCCGCCGAGGGCGCCGATGCCCTCCTGCATGCGCGCGCCGCCGGAGGAGACAAAGCCGACGACCGGCGCGCGGCCGCGCTCGGCCAGCTCCAGCACCCGCGCGATCGTGTCGGCATGCGCCTCGCCCAGCGAGCCCCCGGCGTAGCCGGGATCCTGGGCATAACAGAACACCGGACGGCCGTCGACCGTGCCGGAACCGCCGAGCACGCCGTCGCCGGTCCGGGCCTTGGCGCCCATCGTTGGGGAAATGACGTCGCTCCGGATCAGCTGGAGCGAGCCGGGATCGCACAGGGACTCGAGCCGCTCCAGCGGGGTCATCGGCGGGGCCGCCTCGGGGCGGTCCGCCGCGGGGCGCGGGAGTGCGGTGACGCTCATGCCCGCCCCCACTCGATCACGGTGGCGCCCCACGTGAAGCCCGCGCCGAACGCGCCGAGCAGAACGCGATCGCCATGGGCCAGCAGGCCCTCGCGCTCGGAGAAGTGCAGCGCCATCGGCAGGGTGGCGGCCGACGTGTTGCCGTATTCGGCGATGCAGTCGACGACCCGCTCGGACGGCAGCGCCAGGCGCTCGCCGACCGCCGACAGGATCCGGCCGTTGGCCTGGTGATAGACGAACAGGTCGATGTCGTCGAGGGTCACCTCGGCCGCCCGCGCCGCCTGCTCGGTGCACAGCGACAGCCGCGCCACCGCCTCGCGGAAGGTTTCGTGGCCGCGCATCTCGATCGTCCCCGCGGCGCGCTCGGCGCGGATGTGCCCGGCCCCGGCGCCGTCGCTGCCGAGGACGACCGGGCCGATGCGGCCGGCTCCGAGGGTCTGCTCCAGGACCACGGCGCCGGCCCCGTCGGCGAACACGGCCGCCGTGGACCGATCGTCCGGGTCGGTGATTCGGGACATGAAGTCGGCGCCGATGACAAGCGCGTTGCGCGCCCGCCCGGCTTCGATCTGGGCCGCGCCCACCGCCAGCGCCGACAGGAAGCCAGTGCAAGCTGAGCCGACGTCGAACGCCCCGGCCCGGGTGGCGCCGATGGCGTGGGCGACGAGCGGCGCCGTGTTCGGCATCAGCTCGTCGGATGTCGTGGTAGCGACGATCACGAGATCGAGATCGACCGCGTCCAGCCCGGCGCGACGCAGGGCGGCGGCGCCGCACGCGGCCGCGTGGGTCTCCAGACGCTCCTCCGGCCCGGCGATCCGGCGAGACCGGATACCGGTGCGTCGCTCGATCCACTCGCTGCCCACGCCCAACCGGGCGCCCAATTCGGCGCTTGAGATCGAGGTCTCCGGCACGCTGCTGGCCACCGCCGCGGCGACGGTGCCCGTGCGCGGCGCAACGGTCGGCGCCGGCTCCAGGGCCGGCGCGACGGGAAGGAGTGAGCTCATGTACCGACACGCTGGGCCATCTCCCGCGCGGATACCAGCCCCCGCCGGGCAAGTCCCGACAGCCGGGGGGTGGCCTGCAAGATGGCGTGCAGGGGGCCGTCCGGCCGCCCGAGCGCCCCGGTGCACACGGCGGCGTGCGGCGGCCGGCACGCTGGCGTGCGGCGGCCGGGGCGGCTACCCCCACCGGCTGGGCGTACCAGGTGGGCGTGCTGGGCCCGGGACGGCTACCCCCACCACCTGGGCGTACCAGGTGGGCGTGCTGGGCCCGGGGCGGCCGCCCCACCGCCCCGGGTACCCGTCACGCGAGGGCAGCCCGGTGACCGGCCGCAACGGCGATCCCGGCGCTCGCCGGGCGCCCGAGGAGGGAGGCGCCCGACGAGTGACCCCAGCGGGGTTATACGTCGCCGATGCCGATCCTATGTGGCCGGGATGTGAAGGCGGGATCATCCCCCGCCCGCCCGCCCAGAGCATCCTGCCCCGCACGGCATCCCGCCCCGCACGGCATGCCGCCCCACCCGGCATCCCGCCCACTCGGCATCCCGCCCCACTCGACTTCCCGCGTGCGCGACCCACTTCCCGCGTGCGCGACCCGATTTCCCGCGGCGGTGGGTGGTTGGCGAGAGGTTGCCCCGGGGCGGAACGGCATTGGCAACGACGGCGAGGACTCTCCGACGCTGCATCGCGTTCTGGCGTGGACCGGGTCCGTGTGGACCCGGACCGCGTTATCAAAAAGTGATAACGGCCGTTGACCGTGAGCCAACGGGGTTTTGGGATGTTTCTGGCGTTTTATGGGGTGAAATGCCGCAAAGCCCCTCGTCGAGAGCCCGCCAGCGGCTCCCGAGCCGGCCCAACGGCGCTGATCACCGGCGAACAGGCCTCAAACCGCCCGGCTGATTGTCACTTCTTGATAAATCGGCGGCGCGACGAGGCTAGCCGGCGGCTACTCGGCCGGTCCGGCGCTCAACTCGTCGATCAGAGCGGCCAGCCGGACGAGCAAGTCCGAGACGACCACCTGCTCGGCGGCCGGGAGGTCTTCAAAGAAGGCGATCCGGCGCCCCCGCATCCAGGCGTCCTGGCGGGCCAGCGCCTCGCGGCCGGCCTCGGTCAGCGAGACGACGACGCCGCGACGGTCCTCGGCCGATGGGGTCCGGCGCACGATCGCCCGGCGCTCCAGCGCATCGAGGATGCGCGATGCGGTGGAGGGGGCAATGCCGGCCTCGCCGGCCAACTGCGAGATGCGGGCGGCCCCGCCGGCCGCCAGCGGGGCCAGCAGCCCGTACTGGGACAGCGTCAACCGGTCCGGGAGATCGCTCTGGGCCGCCCCGCGGGCCCGGCGCACCGCCCCGGCCAGCGATTCGAAGGCGACCAGGAACTGCTCCTGGGCGGCCTCCGCCGGTCGCTCGTCAGCGGCCTCCGCCGGTCGCTCGTCAGCGGCCGCCGCCGGTCGCTCGTCAGCGGCCTCCGCCGGTCGCTCCCGGGCAGCCTCCGCCGGTCCGTCGACGGGTGCGGTCTCGGCGTCCACGCCCCGAGCGTAGCAACCCTTGGCATGCTACTCTTTGGCATGCCAATAAACAGTCTCCGATGGGTGGCGCCATGTTTCACAACATCCTGGTTTGCGTCGACGGCTCGGCCCACTCGGATCGAGCCCTGAGCGAGGCGATCGACCTCGCCACCGCCGAGAACGCGCGCCTGACGATCCTCACCGCGATCGCCCGCCCGCCGTTCTGGGCCTGCACCCCGGACACGGCCGGCAGCATCGACTCGCTGGCGGCCGACCTGGCGGCCGAGGCCAAGACGGCGATGCGGACGGCGGTCGACCGCGTCCCGGCCTCGATCCCGGTCACGAAGATCCTCAGCAGCCGCCCGATCCGCGACGTGCTGATGGAGCAGATCAACAGCGGGACCCACGACCTGGTGGTGATGGGCTCCCGCGGGCGGGGCGCGCTGACGGCCTCGTTCCTCGGCAGCGTCAGCCACTTTGCGCTCAACCACAGTCACGTGCCGGTGCTGATCGTGCACGCCGAGGAGGACCGCCAGGTCAACGCCGCGGCGGACGGCGAGCCGTCGGCTGTCGCGGCGGCCTGATCGTCAGCGGCGCCTGGGACGTTGCCCTGCCCTGGCTGGGTCAACATCCCACCCGCCGCTCAGAAGCCGGTCAACGCGTATCCACCAGCCGCCGAAACAGCGCGTCGAGCGTGACCGCCGGGTCGCCGGACAGCCCGGTGTGCACCGCCGACGGCTGCACGATCGTGCTCGATGGCGCCGCCAGCCAGCCGAACCGCTCGGACTGCGGCAGCGCCGCGATCGGCCCGGCGTCCGGTGCGCCCTCGGCCACGCGGACGAGCGCCGCCAGGTGCTCCTCCACCTCGGCGACGGGCAGGTCGGGGGCCAGGGCCCGCAGCCGCTCCGGATCGACGGCCACGCGGATCCCCAGGAAGCCCCGCTGGCGGCAGAACAGGACCACACCGGCGTTGAGGCACTCGCCCCGCTCCACGCTGGGCACGAGGCGGAGGATCAGATAGCTGAACGGGCTACCGCTCGACTCGGGCACGCTCGGCCTCCTCCACGAAGCCGCCGGCGTCCAGCCGCCGGGTCAGGTACTCCACGTACACCTCCGCCGGGTCGGTGCCGGCCAGCCAGTCCGGCGGCACCCGGGCCACCGCGTCCTGGAGCGCTCCCTCCCCCAGCCGGGCCCGCATCCGCGCATCGGCCTCGGCCACCGAGCCGGCGCGGCCGAGCAGGACGTGTTGGGCGATGAGCGGGAACGGCCGGTCGGCCTGCGCCGCCGGGTCCAGCCCGGCGTGCTGGAGGTACAGCGCGGCGCCGTGATCGATGAGCCACAGGCGCTCGTGCCACAACAGCAGGTTCGGGTTGCGAGCCGTCCGGTCGACGTTGGTGGCCAACGCGTCGAGCCAGACGATCTCGGCGGCCAGGTCCGGGTCGGGCTGCCAGGCTCCCGCCGCGCTGTACGGCAGTGCCCCGGGGAGGAAGTCGACGCCCAGGTTCAACCCGGCGCTGGCGGCGATCAGGTCCTGGATCTCCGGGTCCGGCTCGGCGGCTCCCAGCCGCGGGTCGATCTCCACGCCGACCAGCTCGGGGACGAGCAGGCCGCCGGCCCGGGCCAGCTCGCCGATGATCACCTCGGCCACCAGGGCGCGCAGCCCCTGCCCGGCGCCGCGGAACTTGGCCACGTACAGGCCGTCGTCGTCGGCCTCCACCAGGCCCGGCAGCGATCCGCCCTCGCGCAGGGGCGTGACGTAGCGCGTGGCCATGACCTCCCGGAGCTGGCGCGTGCCGACCGGCATGCCGCCGCTTTCTAGCATCAACACCGTGCTCCTCTCCGTCCTGGATCAGTCCCCGATCGCCAGCGGCTCCACCGGGGCGCAGGCGCTGCACAACACGATCGACCTCGCCCGGGCCTGCGACGAGCTCGGCTATCACCGCTACTGGGTCGCCGAGCACCACGGCGGGCCGATGCTGGCCGGGCCGAGCCCGGAGGTGCTGATCGGGCCGATCGCGGCTGCCACCGAGGGGATCCGGGTCGGAAGCGGGGGCGTGATGCTGCCCCACTACAGCCCGCTCAAGGTCGCCGAGTCGTTCACGATCCTGGCCGGGCTGTACCCGGGCCGGATCGACCTCGGCCTCGGCCGCGCCGCCGGCACCGATCCGCTGACCATGTTCGCCCTCCAGCGCGACCGCCGGCAGGCCGCACCCGACGACTTCCCCCAGCAGCTCGCCGAGCTGCTCGCCTACTTCGAGGACGACCTCCCGGAGGACCACCCGTTCCGGCATCTGGCCGCCACGCTGCCGGGCCGCCCGGAGCTGCCCGTGCCCTGGCTGCTCGGATCCTCGGAGCAGAGCGGGATCTGGGCCGGCGAGCTCGGCCTCCGCTACGCGTTCGCCGACTTCATCAATCCGCGGGGCGCCGACATCGCCCGGCTGTACCGCGAGCGGTTCACGCCCGCGCGTGACCTCCAGGCGCCGCGCCTGGCCGTCGGCGTGTGGGCGCTGGCCGCGCCGACCGACGAGGAGGCCGAGTACCTGGCCTCCAGCAGCCGGATGGCGTTCACCAAGCTGCGCCGCGGCCAGCTGATCGCCGTCCCGCCCCCGGACGAGGCCACGGAGTTCCTGGCCCGCGAGGCCCGGCTCACGCCGTCCGGCGAGATCCCCGGCCGGCGCGGCGTGGTGGGATCGCCGGAGAAGGTCCGAGCGGGGCTTGAGGAGGTGGCCAGCGCATATGGCGCCGACGAGCTGATCGTGGTGACGATCACCCACGACCACCAGGTGCGCCGCCGCTCCTATGAGCTGCTGGCCGAGGCGTTCGACCTCGCGCCCCGGGCGCTGAGCGCCACCGGCGCTCCGTAGTCCCGCCCGCGCCCAACGCATTCCCCCGGGGTCAGATCCGGGGTACGATCGCGCCGTGACGAAGTGGGTCTATGACTTCGCCGAGGGGTCCAGGGACATGCGCGACCTGCTCGGGGGCAAGGGCGCGAACGTCGCCGAGATGACCCGCGTGCTCGGCGCCGAGCGAGTGCCGGCCGGCTTCACCATCACCACCGAGGCGTGCGTGGAGTACATGCGGGCGGATCGCTCCGAGCCGGAGGGGATGGCCGAGCAGGTGGCCGCGGCGCTGGCCCGCCTGGAGGAGCACTCCGGCAAGAAGCTCGGCGACTCCGGCGACCCGTTGCTGGTCTCGGTGCGCTCGGGTGCGCGCGAGTCGATGCCCGGGATGCTCGACACGGTGCTGAACCTGGGCCTCAACGACGAGTCGGTGCTCGGCCTGGCCCGGGCGACCGACAACGAGCGGTTCGCCTGGGACTCGTACCGGCGGTTCGTGCAGATGCTCGGAAACGTCTCCAAGGGGATCGCCGGCGAGCGCTTCGAGGACGCGATCGGAGAGGCCAAGTCCGCGCGCGGCATCAAGCAGGACACCGAGCTCGACGTCGAGGCGCTCAAGCAGCTGACGGCCACGTTCCAGGACATCTACCGCTCGGAGACCGGCGACGACTTCCCCCAGGATCCCCAGGAGCAGCTGGCTGAGGCGATCCGGGCGGTGTTCGACTCCTGGGTCGGCGACCGGGCCGTCGCCTACCGGCGGATGAACCACATCCCCGACGACTGGGGCACGGCGGTCAACGTCCAGCAGATGGTGTTCGGTAACAAGGGCGACACGTCGGGGTCCGGGGTGGCGTTCTCCCGTGACGAGGTGACCGGGGCGCCGGAGCCGTCCGGCGACTTCCTGCCCAACGCCCAGGGCGAGGATGTCGTCTCCGGGGCGCGCACCCCGCGGGACATCGCCGAGATGAAGGACTGGCTGCCGGAGGCCCAGGAACAGCTGATGGAGATCCTGCGCACGCTGGAGGCCCACTACAAGGACATGCAGGACACCGAGTTCACCGTCGAAGAGGGCCGGCTGTTCATGCTCCAGACGCGCAACGCCAAGCGGCCCGCGCAGGCCGCCGTGCGGTTCGCCGTCGATGCCGTGGACGAGGGGCTGCTGACCCGCCCGGAGGCGCTGCTCACGATCGACCCGGGAACGCTCGACGCGCTGCTGCACCCCACGTTCGACCCCCAGGCCGACTTCAACGTGCTGGCCCGGGGGGTCAACGCCTCGCCGGGCGCGGCCAAGGGCGAGATCGTGTTCACCGCGCGCGACGCCGTGCGCGCCGCCGAGCAGGGCCGGGACGTGATCCTGGTCCGGCCGTTCACCGACGCCGAGGACGTCTCCGGCTTCCACGCCGCCAAGGGGATCCTGACCTCGGAGGGCGGCAAGGCCTCGCACGCAGCGCTGGTGGCGCGGGGAATGGGACGGCCGGCGGTGGTCGGCGTGGAGGCGCTGGCCATCGACCTGGCGGCCAAGACGGTGACCGTCGACGGGACGCAGCTGTCGGAGGGCGACCGGATCGCCATCGACGGGACCAAGGGGTGCGTGACCGTCGACGACGTGCCGCTCGTCGACGCCGCGGTGGATGAGAACTTCGAGACGGTGCTGGAGTGGGCGGACGAGATCCGGGCTCTGGGGGTCCGGGCCAATGCCGACACGCCGGAGGATGCCGAGCGCGCCCGCCAGCTGGGGGCCGAGGGCATCGGCCTGTGCCGCACCGAGCACATGTTCATCGCCGAGGACCGTCAGCCGAAGATGCGGGCGATGATCATGGCCCACACCCGCCAGAGCCGGGAGGCGGCCCTGGGCCAGCTGCTCCCGCTCCAGCAGCAGGACTTTGAGGGGCTGTTCGAGGCGATGGCGGGGCTGCCGGTCACCGTCCGGCTGCTCGACCCGCCGCTCCACGAGTTCCTCCCCAACGCCGAGGACCTGGCCGCCGCCGTCGAGCGGGCCCGCCTGGAGGAGTCCGGCGATCTGGAGGACCTGGAGCGCCTGCTGGAGCGCGTCCATGACATCGCCGAGGAGAACCCGATGCTCGGCACCCGCGGGTGCCGGCTGGGGATCCTGTATCCGGAGATCTACGAGATGCAGGTCCACGCCATCCTGCGCGCGGCCAAGCGGGCGTCCCGGCCGCCCCACCCGGAGATCATGATCCCGCTCGTCGACTACGAGACCGAGCTCGAGGTCATGCGGGATCTCGTCGTCCGCATCGGCGAGGAGGAGGGCCTCCAGGTCGGCCGCGACTACACGGTCGGCACGATGATCGAGCTGCCCCGCGCCTGCTTCGTCGCCGACCGGATCGCCAAGTTCGCCGACTTCTTCTCGTTCGGCACCAACGACCTGACCCAGACGGCGCTCGGCTTCTCCCGTGACGATGCCGAGTCGAAGTTCGTCCCGGTCTACCTGGAGCGCAAGATCATCGACCGCAGCCCGTTCGAGACGATCGACAAGCCCGGCGTCGGCTGGCTCGTCCGCCTCGGGTCATGGGTCGGCCGCGAGGCCCACCCCGGGCTGAAGCTGGGGATCTGCGGGGAGCACGGCGGCGACCCGGAGTCGATCGTGTTCTTCCACGAAGCCGGGCTGGACTACGTGTCCTGCTCGCCGTTCCGGGTGCCGATCGCCCGAATTGCTGCCGCCCAGGCCGCGATCGCACATCCTCGCGGCACCTGGGACGACAGCTTCGAGAACTTCTAAGCCGGCCGGTCTGAGCCGCCCGGCGTCAGACGGCGACGGCCGGCTCGCCGACCGCGGCCGGCTGGCTGGCCTTGCTGCCGAACAGCAGCGCGGCGATGACCGCGGCCAGGGCGAAGATCCCGGCCGAGATCGTGAACGCCGTCGTGTAGCCGTGCACGGCTGCGTGGGCGATGAGCAGCGGGGTGGGCCGCTGGCCGGCGACGAAGCTCGTCGCCGCGCTCGCCGCCAGCGTGGACAGGAGCGCCGTCCCCAGCGAGCCTCCGACCTGCTGGGAGGCGTTGACGGTCGCCGAGGCGACGCCGGCATCCTGCGGCTCGACCCCCAGCGTGGCGCTGTTGATCGCCGTCGAGAACACGAGGCCCAGGCCGACTCCCATGAGCAGCAGCCCCGGCAGGATCGCGCTCACGTAGGACGAGTCCAGGCCGATGCCGCGCAGCAGGAACATGCCGACCGCGCCAAACGCCATCCCCGCCACCACCAGCGGCCGGGGACCGAACACGCCGCGCAGCCGCGTCGTGGCGACCACCGCGGTGACCATGATCACGCCGGTCATCGGCAGGAACGCCAGGCCGGTGGTCACCGGCGAGTAGCCCAGGGTCTGCTGCAGGTAGTAGGTGAGGAACAGGAACACGCCGAACATCGCCACGGAGGCCAGCCCCATCGAGATGTAGGCGGCGCCCCGGTTGCGATCGGTGACCACTCGCGGGGGCAGCAGCGGATGGCTGCTCCGCCGCTCGATCAGGGCGAACACGGCCAGCAGGACGGCGCCGGCGGCCAGCACGGCGAGCGTCAGCGGGTTCCCCCAGCTCGTCGTCTGGGCATGGTTGAAGCCGTACACGAGGGCGAACAGCCCGAGCGAGACGGTCGCCGTGCCCGGGATGTCGATCCGTGGCTTGGACGTCGGGGTCTGGTTGCGCAGGAACACGGCGGCGCCGGAGACGGCGACGATGGCGAACACCGAGTTGACGTACATGCTGAAGCGCCAGTCCAGGTACTGGGTCAGGATCCCGCCCAGCAGCAGGCCGATGGAGGCGCCGCTGCCGGCGATGGCGCCGAAGATGCCGAACGCCTTATTGCGCTCAGCGGTCTCGGTGAAGGTCGTCGTCAGCAGCGACAGCGCCGCCGGCGCCAGCAACGCGCCGAACGCGCCCTGGAACGCGCGGGCCGCGGCGAGCATTCCGAACGACTGGGCGGCGCCGCCGACGGCCGACGCCAGGGCGAAGCCGATCAGGCCGGTGATGAACGTCCATTTGCGGCCAAACAGGTCTGAGATCTTGCCGCCGAGCAGGAGCAGGCTGCCGAACGCCAGCGAGTAGCCGGTGACGATCCACTGGCGGTTGTCGTTGGAGAAGTGCAGCGCCTTCTGCGCCGAGGGCAGCGCGATGTTCACGATCGTCGCGTCGAGCACGACCATCAACTGAGCGATGCCGAGGATCGCCAGGATCAGCCAACGGCGCTGGTGGTGGGGGTTGGATTCAGGCATTGAGGTCTCCGGGTTCGTCGAATAAGTGGAGAAGGTCTATCCGCTTTTCGTCAAGCCTAGCACGAAAATGGATAAGGTCAATCCGTTTTCGTGCTACCGTGATCGACATCACCTCCACCACGGCCGAAAAGCCCCTCCGCCGCGACGCCGAGCGCAACCGCCGACGCATCCTCGATGCCGCCCGCGAGCTGTTCGCCGAGCGCGGCCTGGGCGTGACCCTCAACGACATCGCCCACCACGCCGGCGTCGGCGTCGGCACCGTCTACCGCCGGTTCCCCGACAAGGCTCAGCTGATCGACGAACTGTTCGAGCAGCGCGTCGAGGACCTCGTCGCGCTCGCGAACGAGGCCGCCACCGACCCCGACCCGTGGAACGGGCTGGTCAGCTTCCTCCGGAGCACCGCCGAGCTCCAGGCCGGTGACCGGGGGCTCAAGGACATCCTCACCAGCACCCCCGACGGGGCCCAGCGCGTGTGTCGCCTGCGGGACCGGCTGATGCCGATCGGCGCCGAAATGGTCCGGCGGGCTCAGGCCGCCGGGACGCTGCGGGCGGACATCGCGGTCACCGACATGCCGCTGATCCAGCTCATGCTCAGCTCGCTGATGGACGCCTCGCACGACCTGGAGCCCGATCTGTGGCGGCGGTACCTGGCGCTGTTCCTCCGCGGCATGGCGCCGGCGGAGGCGCCGACCGAGCCGCTGTCCCCCGGGCCCGTCTCCCCGGACCAGATCGATCCGATCATGGCCAACGCCACGCCGTCACGTCGCTGAGGCCGACCACCACCACAACCTCGCCGCCTCCGGCGTGTTCTGGACGCCGTGGTTTGGATGGATGCGCCCATCGAGCAGCCCCGTCCGATGACCCGGCTGCTCACTGACCGCCGTGCGCGCCGGCGCGGCCTGGCGGCACTGATCGCCGCGGCCGTGGTGGCGGCCGCCGTCGTGCTCATGGCCGGTGGCGGTACGGCGCCGTCGACCGGCGCGGCGGGGCAGAGCGCGCTCGCGGCCGCCGGCACCGGGCCGGGCGCGCCCGGGGGCGGCACGCCGACCGCCCCGGCGGCCACCCCAACCCCCAGCCCGCCCGCGCGCCGGAAGCCGAACATCGTGTTCGTCCTGACCGACGACCTGTCGATGGACCTCCTGCGCTACATGCCCGCCGTCCAAGCGCTCGAGGCCCGGGGGATGACGTTCAACGACTACTTCGTCTCGGACTCGCTGTGCTGTCCGTCGCGGGCGTCGATCTTCACCGGCAACTTCCCGCACGACACCCACGTGTTCACCAACTCCGGTTCCCACGGGGGCATGGGTGCGTGGGTCGGCCATCAAAATGAGCTCCACACGTTCAACGTCGCCCTCCAGAACGCCGGCTACCGGACCGCGATGATGGGCAAGTACATCAACGGCTACCTGTCCGGCCGCTCGCCAGTCCCCAACCGCTACATCCCTCGGGGCTGGAACCAGTGGGACGTCGCCGGCTGGGGCTATCCCGAGTTCGACTACCCGATGAACGTCAACGGGACCGTGCGCTACTTCGGCCACCGTCCGGCCGACTACCTCACCAGCGTCCTGACCCGGCGCGGAGAGAGCTTCATCGACCGGTCAGCGGCAGCCGGCCGGCCGTTCTTTCTGGAACTGGCCACGTTCTCACCCCATTACCCCTACACCCCCGCGCCGCGCGACGCCCACGCCTTCCCCGGTCTCCAAGCGCCGCGGCCGCCCAGCTTCGACGCGCTGCCGACGGACCCGCCCGCCTGGCTGGCCAACCATCCCCCGCTCAGCGCCGGGCAGGTCGATCGGATCAATCGCGCGTTTCGCCGACGCGTCGAGTCCGTGCAGTCGGTCGATCGCATGCTGATGCGGATCGAGGAGGTGTTGCGCGCGCGTCACCTGATGGGCAACACGTACATCGTGTTCAGCTCCGACAACGGCCTGCACACCGGCGAGTACCGGATGATGCCGGGCAAGCTCACCGCCTTCGACACCGACATCCACGTGCCGCTGGTGATCGCGGGGCCGCGGGTCGTCCCGGGCAGCGCCACCGCGGCGCTGACCGAGAACGTCGACCTGGCCGACACGTTCACGGCGATGGGCGGAACCGCGATGCGGTCCAGCGACGGGCACAGCCTGATGCCGCTCTTGCACGGCCAGCCGCCGCTCGACTGGCGCACGGCGGTCCTGGTCGAGCACCACCACCCCATGCCGAGCTGGACCGACCCGGACGCCCAGTCGGGCGTCAGCGGCAACCCGCCCTCGTATGAGGCGATGCGGACGCGCCGGTTCCTGTACGTGGAGTACATCGACGGCGAGCGCGAGTTCTACGACCTGCGGCGCGACCCCTACGAGCTGCACAATCTGGCCGCCGGCCTGTCACCGGCGCAGCTCACCGCGCTCCACGCCCAGCTCGCCCGGCTGGAGGATTGCCACGGCGCGGCCGCCTGCTGGGCGGCGGGTCACGTTGGCGCAGCGCTTAACGCAACTCAAATCCGTCACTAACCCAACCTATTTATCGAGGTCTTACGAGCGACCTCGCACAATGCAGGCGCTGTGAAGCACCGCCCCTCGGCCGGGGAGCGGCCGTAACCCGGTTCTCGTCAGAGGGAGATCTCCTTGCCTGTATTCACGCTCCGCCGCCGCAGTGCACGGGTTGCGGGCCTGATTGCGCTGGTTCTTTGCGCGGTCGTCGTCTGGGCGCTACAGACGGCCGCCGGGGCCAACGCCTCGGTCAACGCGTTTCCGATCCCGGGCGGCCGGGTCGCCTCCCCGTCCACCCAGATCACGTTTCGCGGCGTCCCGGTCTCCCAGTTCGGCGCGATCTCCGTCACCGGCTCGCGGAGCGGCCCCCATCCCGGCCGGGTGCTCTCGGATTCCGACGGGCAGGGTGGGAGCTTCCTGCCCACCCAGCCGTTCAAGGCCGGCGAGACCGTCACGGTCAGGACATCGATGAACATCGCCGGGGGCCACAGCGGCACCTACAGCTTCAACGTGGCCGACCCGGCCGGACCGATCAAGGCGGCCGCGCCGATGATCGCGCCGCGCGTCCAGGGCGATATTCAGCGGTTCGCCTCGGCCCCACAGCTGTTCGCGCCCACCGTGCACGTGACGAAGCGGCCGACCAAGTCGGCCGCGCCGGGCGGGCTGTTCGTGGCGCCGCAAGCCGGTCCGGTCCAGCGGGGCCCGGAGATCCTGGGCCCCTACGGCGGCCTGGTGTGGTTCAAGAGCGTCCCCAAGGGCCAGAGCGCGACCGACTTTCGCCCGCAGACATACCGGGGGCAGCCCGTCCTGACCTGGTGGCAGGGCACCATCAACGGCGGCGTCGGGACCGGTCAGGACGAGA
This sequence comes from Solirubrobacteraceae bacterium, assembly GCA_051985625.1. Lineage (GTDB taxonomy): Bacteria > Actinomycetota > Thermoleophilia > Solirubrobacterales > Solirubrobacteraceae > Palsa-465. The sequence continues at coordinate 33,626 of JBPYFQ010000136.1, read as the reverse complement.
TCTACTCCAGCTCATACCGGCCGGTGGCGACCATCCAGGCCGGCAACGGCATCCGGGCCGACCTGCACGAGTTCCAGCTGACCTCGCAGAACACGGCGCTGATCACGGCCTACTACCCCGTCTACTGGAACACGGCTCCGATCAAGAACGGGTCCCCGCATGACCTGGTCCTCGACTCGGTCGCCCAGGAGATCGACATCCCCACCGGGCTCGTCCTGTGGCAGTGGGACAGCCTCGATCACGTCCCGGTCTCCAACAGCTACCAGTTCGCGCCGCCGCAGGCCGGTCACCCATGGGACTACTTCCACATCAATTCCGTCGCCCAGAACCCGGACGGGAGCCTCCTCATCTCCGGACGGAACACCTGGGCGGTCTACGACGTCTCGCACCAGACGGCGGCGACCAACTGGACGCTCGGCGGCAAGGCCTCGACGTTTGCGATGGGCCACGACACGCCGTTCATGTTCCAGCACGACGCGCGCCTGCTCGGCTCCGACGAGATCACCATCTTCGATGATGGCGCCGGACCGCCGATCGTGCACAAGCGCTCTCGCGGGATCACGCTGCGGCTCGACTACTCCCACAAGACGGCTACGCTCGTCCTGCAGGACGAGCATCAGCCGGGGCTGCTGGCCGAGTACGAGGGCAGCGTCCAGCCCATGGCCAACGGCGACAACTTCGTGGGCTGGGGCGGCGTTCCCAACCTCACCGAGTTCAACTCCCGCGGTCGGCCGGTATTCGACGCCCGGTTCGTCGGCGAGAACTCCAGCTACCGCGCCTACCGCTACCAGTGGCACGGGATGCCGGTCACCAGGCCGTCGGTGGCCGCCCGCCGGAAGGGGTCGAAGACGACCGTCTACGCCAGCTGGAACGGCGCCACCCGGGTCGCCCGGTGGCAGGTGCTCGGCGGCGGCTCGCCCAAGCGGCTCCGGGCGGTGACCGCCGGGCGCAAGACCGCGTTCGAGACCGGCATCCGCCTGCCCCGCGGCGAGCGCTACGTCGCCGTGCGGGCGCTGGACTCCCGCGGGCACGTCCTGGGGACGTCTGCCACCGTCAAGGGTTAGCCGGGTCTTCGAGCCAGGGATGGGGGCGTAGTTCCGGGCGGCGCGGTCCGCGGCTCAGCCGCGGACGGCGTCGCCCAACTGAGCCAGCACGCGGTCGTAGATCCGCTTCAGGCCCTTGGGGGCGAAGAAGCCCTCGAACATCCCGGCGATCCCGGTCGCCCCGTCCCACGAGCTCTCGATGGTCACCTGGCTGCCGTTCGGCGACGGCTCGACGCTCCAGGTGGTCACGAACGAGGACATCTGATCGGCCTCCTGCAGGCCGCCGGGGCTCTCCCGCACGTGCAGCCGGTAGTCCCGCTCCCGGCCGCCGGCCGCGAAGTGGTAGGCGAACACGGTCCCGTCCCCCTTGCCGCCCTGCTCGACGCGGTAGGCGGTGTAGTTGTCGGTGAGGATCCGCTCCCGGCTCTCCCGGTAGTCGGACAGGAACTCCACCACCCGTTCAGGGGACGCCTGAACCTGGGCGCTGGCACGGGCAACGACTCTGGACATGGCGGCGATTGTGGCAGCGCCGGGAGACGGTGGCGTTCGTGACAAGCGCCGCCGTCCGGTAGGGGCCCGGTTTCCAGGGTCTTTTCGGGCCGGTTCCCGGGGCGCTCGATCCGGGTACGGTGGCTACGCTCCTCCGATGCTCGCCGTCTACGCCACCGAGATCAACCCGGACGACCCCCTGCGCGGCCTGCAGGTCGGCGAGGTCGACGACCCCGCCCCGCCCGACGGCTGGACGACCGTTAGCGTCCGGGCGGCCGCGCTCAACCACCACGATCTGTGGTCGCTGCGCGGGGTCGGGCTGAGCGCCGACGCCCTGCCGATGATCCTGGGCTGCGACGCGGCCGGCGTCGACGAGGACGGCAACGAGGTGGTGGTCCACTCGGTGATCAGCAGCGACTCCTGGCGGGGCGACGAGACGCTCGACCCCCGCCGCTCGCTGCTGTCCGAGCAGCATCCCGGGGCGCTCGCCCAGCGCGTCGCCGTCCCGCGCCGCAACGTGCTCCCCAAGCCGCCGGAGCTGTCCTTCGAACACGCCACCTGCCTGCCCACGGCCTGGCTGACCGCCTACCGGATGCTGTTCACCCGCGGCGGGGCGACGCCCGGGATGACCGTCCTCGTCCAGGGCGCCGGCGGCGGGGTGGCCACCGCCCTGGTGATGCTCGGCGCCGCCGCGGGGATCCGCATGTGGGTGACCAGCCGGTCCGAGGCCAAGCGCGAGGAGGCCCTGCGGCTCGGCGCCGACCAGGCCTTCGAGGCGGGCGCGCGCCTGCCCGAGCGCGTCGACCTGGTGATGGAGACCGTCGGCAAGGCCACCTGGGGACACTCGATCCGCTCGCTGAAGCCGGGCGGCAAGCTCGTCGTCTCCGGCGCCACCTCCGGCGACGCCCCACCGGCCGAGCTGACTCGCGTGTTCTTCCTCCAGCTGTCGGTCATCGGCTCCACCATGGGCACCCGCGACGAGCTGGAGCGGCTCATCCGCTTCTGCCTGGAGCGGGGGATCGAACCGCCCATCCACGCCAGACTCCCGCTTGCCGACGCCCGCGAGGGGTTCCAGGCGCTGCTCGACGGGGACGTGGTGGGCAAGATCGTGTTCACGCCCTGATTGCGCGGCACCGTCTCAGCGCGGCGGCTGGTTTCGCTGACGCCAGGCCACTTCAGGGTGGAACAAGCAAAGCGCGGACCGACTCTGAGGAAGATCCGGCAGTTTTTCGGCCGGGTCTCCCCCGGAGTCACTCGCCTGGCTGTGTGGACAAGCTTCGCCGGACCGCCGGCGGGGCGATGAATGGCGATTCACCGTCGAGGGGTGCCGGTGAATCGCCAAAGTCCGGGCCATGCGTCCCCCGCGCGGCGCGCGCTCACACCAACCGCCCGCCGGCTCGCCGCGGGAATCCGGCTAGAACACGATGACGGCGCGCCCCCGCAGGCCGCCGGCGTCCATCGCCCGCTGGGCCTCGGCGATCTGCTCCGGCGGGTACGTGGCCGCCACGCGGAGCTGCAGCCGTCCGTCCGAGGCCAGCGCGCGCAGGTGCTCCAGCCAGTCGGTCCGTTGCAGAACCTCCCGGACGAACACCGGCACGACGGTGATCCCGCGCGGAGCCTCGCTGCCGTCCCAGCCGCGCACGACGGCGAGCCGGCCACCGTCGCCGATGGCGCCGAACGCGTCGGCGTAGAGCAGCGCCGTGTCGTAGACGGCGGCCACGCCGTCCGGTTCCACCGCGCGGACGGCCGCCGCGAAATCGTCGGAGCGCGGCACGACCACGTCGGCGCCGAAGCCCCGCACCAGGCCCTCGTCCTCGGGCTTGGCGTCGGCGATCACGCGCAGGCCGCGCTCACGGGCCAGGCCGATGACGTAGGAGCCGAGCAGGCCGGCGGCGCCGCTCACCGCCAATGTGTCGCCCGGTCGCAGTCCGAGCTGCTCGAGCCCGAGCATCGCGGTCAGGCCGTTCATCGGCAGGGTCGCCGCCTGCTCCAGCGCCGCCCCATCCGGGATCGGCACCACCGACGCGGCCGGGAGGACGATGAGCTCGGCCTGAGCCCCACCCTCCGGGCGCCGGGGGGTCACCGCCGCCATGACCGGCTCGCCCACGCTCGGCCGGCTGACGCCGGGGCCGACCGACTCGACGGTGCCGGCCGCATCCATTCCCGGCGTCCAGGGCGGCTCCAGGTCGCCGCCACCGAGGTTGCGCAGTCCGATGTCGGTGGGGTTGACCGCCGCGGCGGCCACACGCAGGCGCAGCTCGCCCTCGCCGGGCTCGCGCACCGGCCGGTCGACGACCTCCAGGACCTCGGGTCCGCCGCGACGGTTGATGCCGATCGCTCGTGCCATGACGGCGAGCCTAGTACGGGGCTGGAGGACCGCGCCGGGCAGGGGACGGCGCCGGGCACCGGGCTACAGGACGATGCCGCCGTCCCCGGCGGCTGCCTCGCGCTCCAGGTCGAGTTCGGTCCGGACGGCCAGGTCGTGCAGCGCATCGTTGGCGTCCTCCAGGCTCGGCGCCGCCGCCACGGCCCGGGCCAGCCGGCCGACCGAGGAGATCGTGACCGGCACGTCGAGGTACCACGTCTGGGCCGCCAGCACCGACAGCTCGAGGCTGCGCGTGCCGCCCCGGATGTGGACGGTGCCGGTGATCCCGCGGAAGGCGCGAACGGCCTGGGCGCTCGCCTCGGTCGGCACCAGCTCCAGCGACTCCTCCAGCCGCTCGGCGACCGGCTCGGTCAGGCCGCGCACACCGGCCAGCCCCCGCGCCGCCGCCACGTCGCCGAGCCGGGCCAGGACTTCGTCGGGGGTCAGCTCCGAGTCGCAGCCGATGCCGAAGACCCCCAGGAGCACGGCGTACCCGGCGGCGGCCAGTTGGCCGGCGGCGGCCAGCATCAGCGCATCGCACAGCGGACTGCGCAGACCCGGCTCGTCGCCCTGGGCCAACACGTCGCCGCCGACGTCGACGAACACGATCAGGTCCCGGCGCAGCGAAGCGGCCGCCGCGGCCAGGCCGGCCGCCACCCCGCCGGCTCCGGCGCTGACATCGACGAGCACGGTCGGGCGGCCGAGCACGGCCGCCATGCGCGATTCGGCGAAGTACACGTCCCGCCCGGCGACGTGGGTGCCGGGCCCGGCCAGCAGGATCCCGGGCGCGACCTCCCAGCCGCCGGTGATCTCGCTCACATGCCGGCCGCCGGGCACCGGATCGATCGGCCGGCGCTCCCAGCTCAGCCCGCCCACCAGTCCTTCGGCATCGTCGTACAGGCGCATCGCCTCAGCCGTCGCCAGGGCGCCCACGACATCGCCGCCGCCGCCCATACCGATGACGAGCGGGCGGCGCGCCGTCCGCAGGAGCGCGTCGGCGTCGGTCACCGGTCGTCCGACCCCAGGCGGACCGACGCGTGCAGCTCGCCGACGTCGTTCACGATGAACCGATAGGCCCCGTCGCGGACCACGCGCTTGTGCCCCGGCTGCGCCGGGCCCCGGTACTCGATCTCCACGTCGAGCCGCTCCGGGTCCTGCCCCGCCAGCAGCTCCTCCTCCACGGGGTGCCAGTAGGCAGCGTTGTTGACGTGATCGGCGATGTCGCACTCGGTGGCCCGGAACACCCACGGCTGGCCCCCGTCGACCGACTCGGGCAGGGGATGGCGCAGCCGCGCCGTCACCCGCCGCGGCTCGGCGGCGCCCCGGTAGGTCTCGATCTCCGCCGCGGTCAGGGGCGACGGCCGCCCGTCGTCGCCGTCGAGGTGGACCCACAGGGAAACGGCCTGGACGTCGGGCCCGGCCCCGTCGACGTCTGGGCCGCGGCGCACGATGTCAGTCCGCCGCTCGGCCCACATGCGCCCCAGGCCGCTGCAGAACGTCGTCAGCTCGAAGCGCTCTCCGAACCGCGGGAACCGGTTGACGCGGATCCGCGTTCGCCGGACCACCCACACCGCCACGCCGTGGAGGCCGGCGTCCTCCACGTCGGCATAGGCCACGTCCTGAAGCCAGCAGGCCAGCGCATCGAGCCGCATCCGCCCCGACGGCGCGCAGTCGGCGATCCCCGGCTGGCGGGCATCGCTGAAGGCACGGACATCCGCCGGCCGCGACAGAAGCTCGCTGTGGTGGCCACTCCCGCTCAAGAGGGCAATGAGCTTACGACGCGGCCGTTCCCGCGTGACTCCCAGCACCCTCAGAGGTCGGTTTTAGAGCCTTTCAAGTTCCCCGCTGACCGCCGACCAGCGTCTGGGCGAGAATGCCGCCATGCGGCCCGACGCTGGTGGGATCGTCTACGGCACGATCATCGTCGCCACGCTGCTCGCGGCCGAGAGCGCCCGCAGCGAGACGTACGGCAAGACCATCGGCGCCGTCGTCCTGGCCATGCTGACCTACTGGCTGGCGGTCTCGTACTCGCACTACTCGGGCGAGCGGGTCGAGCACGAGCGCGGGTTCGATCACCGGGAGTTCGGCCGCACCGTCATCAACGAGGTGACCCTGCTGATCGGCGCCGTACCGGAACTGCTGGCGGTGCTGGTCGTCTGGGCCCTCGGCGAGTCGCTGGGGCTGGCGGTCCGGGTCGGCGTCATCGTCGCCGCGGTCACGATCGTCGTCGTGGAGCTAGTCACCGGGATCCGGGCCGATCTCCACGGCCGGGCGCTGGTGGTCCAGACGCTGATCGGCGCGGTTTTCGGGCTGCTGATCATCGCGCTGCGGCTGGTGCTGCACTGAGGGGTCGGCCGGCCGGCTCAGGGTCGGCCGCCCAGTCAGCTCACCGGTCACCCAGCGAACCGCACCTCCACCTCGCGTGGCTCGGCCCCGCGCAGGACGCCCAGCGTCAGCGCCCCGTTGGCGCTCCGCACGGCCCGCTCCAGGTCGCCGATCGACCGCACCGGGCCGCCGCCGGCCGAGGTGACGAGATCGCCGCGGGCCAGCCCGGCCGTGTCGGCAGGGCTCTCGCGCTTGACGCGCATGATCAGCAGGCCGGCCTCGTCGGGCAGGCCGACCGCCCGGCGCATGCGCTTGGCCACGGCAGCGGTGGCGACGGCGACGCCCAGCCGCGGCGCCACGCCCTCGTCGGGCTCGAAGAACTGAAGCCAGGCCCCCAGCTCGCCGGGCAGGGAGGCCGCGGCGCCCTCCGGCAATCCGGCCAGCAGGCGCGCCGCCCGCTCCTCGTAGGACGGCCGCGCGGCCAGCACGAGGTCGCGGCCCCGGTCGGTCAGCCGGACGGTGACGCTGCGGCGGTTGTCCGGATCCGGCTCCCGCTCGATCAGGCGGACTCGCTCCAGGCGACCGAGCCGGACCGACATGGTCCCGGACGTCCGCCGGACCCGCCGGACAAGGTCGCGCTGGTTCAGCGTGTGGCCCTCTGCCCGCTCGAGCGCGTCGAGGACCTCGAAGCTCGGCCGGGACAGACGGTGCTCGGCCAGCGCCTCCTCCAGTTCGCCCTCCACGTAGGCGGCGACGCTGACAAGGGTGTCGGCCAGCTCCCGGGCGTTTGCATCTTCACTACTCATGATCTGCTCCAAACGTTTGAGTCGAAACGATTGTGTACGATTATTGCATGTCAATCGAAGCACCCATCCTCCCCACTCCGCCCACGGACGCCGACGACGCGCTCGACGCGTACTCGCGGGCGGTGATCGGCGTCGCCGACGCCCTCGGCCCCAGCGTGGCCAACCTGCAGGTCCGCCGCCGCACCCGGCGCGGCCCCGCCATGGGCGCCGGCAGCGGCGTCGCCATCTCCTCCGACGGGTTTCTGATCACGTCCGCCCACGTCGTGGAGGGCTCGCGGCACGGGGTCGCCGGCTTCAGCGACGGGCATGAGACCGGCGTCTCGCTCGTCGGCTCCGACCCCCTGTCGGACCTGGCGGTCCTGCGCGCCGACGACGCCGACCTCACACCGGCGGTCCTCGGCGACGCCGAGCGGCTGCGGGTCGGTCAACTGGTGGTGGCGATCGGCAACCCCAACGGGTTCTCCGGCTCGGTCACCGCCGGCGTGGTCAGCGGGCTGGGCCGGTCGCTGCCGGTGGGCTCACGCTGGGGTCCGCGGCGGATCGTCGAGAACGTGATCCAGACCGACGCCGCGCTCAACCCGGGGAATTCCGGCGGCGCCCTGGTCACCGGCACGGGCGAGGTGGTGGGGATCAACACCGCCGTCGTCGGGGTCGGCCTCGGCCTGGCGGTGCCGATCAACGACGCCACGCGCCTGATCATCTCCACGCTGATCCGCGATGGACGTGTGCGCCGGGCCCACCTCGGGGTCGCGGTCGCTCCCCGGCCGCTCCCCCCGGCGGCCGCCGAGCGCCTCGGCCGGCGGATGGGAGTCCAGATCCTGCAGGTCATCGAGGGCGGCCCGGCCGACCGGGGAGGCCTGCGCGCCGGCGATGTCCTCACCGATCTCGACGGCGAGCCGGTCGCCGACGCCGGCGATCTCCAGCGACTCATGGTTCACGAGCGGATCGGCCGGCGCGTCCCCGCGGTGGTGCTGCGCGACGGCGTGCCCACGAACCTGGAGCTGGTTCTCGACGAGCTGTCCTGAGCGGATGAGATTCGGGCCGGCCTGATCGACTCGGACCCGCTTTTGTGCGCGGGCGGGGCTACGCTTTGCCTGCATGTCCGCGTCTTCCGCTCTCGGCCGGGATGCCGAGCTTGCCGAGGTTGACGAATTCCTGATCCGAGTGCGGGCGGCCAGCTATGCGCTCGCCCTGGAGGGGGAGGCGGGCATCGGCAAGACGACGATCTGGCTGGAGACGCTGCGCCGGGCGCGGGAGGCGGGGATGCTCGTCATGTCGTGCCGGCCGGCCGCCGCCGAGGCGAAGCTCTCGTTCTCCGGTTTGTCGGACATGCTGGCCGGGGTGAGCACCGGGCTGCTCGGCCGGCTCCCGGAGCCCCAGCGCAACGCCCTGGAGGTGGCCTTGCTGCGGGCGGCGCCCGAGGAGCCCGCGCTCGATCCGCGCCTGGTCGGCACCGCGCTGCTCTCCCTGGTCCGGATGTTGTCGGCGACGGGCGCCTTGATCCTGGCCGTCGACGACACCCAGTGGCTGGATGCGCCCACCGTCAGCGTTCTGGCGTTTGCCGCGCGGCGCCTGGACAGCGAGCCCGTCGGCCTGGTGTGCGCGTTTCGGCCCAACATGCATGGGCCGGGACTGATCGCCTCGCTTGAGCGCGAGCGCGTGGCGCGCCTGCGGCTCGGCCCCCTGGGCATCGAGCCGCTCCGGGCCCTCGTCGCAGAGCGGGTCACACCTCGACTGCCCCTGCCGGTCCTGACCCGCGTCGCCGAGGCCTCCGCCGGCAACCCGTTCCACGCGCTGGAGGTGGCCCGCCTGCTGCCCGACGGTGACCCCGCCGCCGCCGAGGGGGCGCTGCCGGTGCCGGAGGACGTCCGGTCGCTGGCCCAGTCCCGGGTCGGCGCGCTGCCCGAGCCGACCCGGACCGCGCTGCTGCGGGCCGCCGTGCTGGCCGTGCCGGAGATCCGCTTCGTCGACGCCGACGCGCTCGCCCCGGCCGAGCAGGTCGGCCTGGTCCGGGTCGACCACCGCGGCCGGATCGAGTTCTCGCATCCACTGTTCGCCGCCGCGATCTACTCCTCGGCCACCGCCGCGCAGCGTCACGAGGCCCACCGGGCGGTCGCGGCAGAGCTGGTCGACGGGGAGGAGCGCGCCCGCCATCTGGCGCTCGGCTCCCCCCGCCCGGACCGGTCGGTTGCCGCCGAACTGGACGGCGCGGCCGAGCTGGCCTGTTCCCGGGGCGCACCGGACGCAGCGGCGGAGCTCGTCGAGCTGGCGCTGCTCCAGACGCCGAACGATGACGAGCCCGGCCGCCAGGTCCGGCTGGAGCGTGCGGCCGCGCTGCACACGGACGCCGGCAATCCCGACCGGGCGCGCGAGCTGTTGGAGATGCTGCTCTCGGCGCCCGCTCCGGACCGCCTGCGCGCCCAGGCGCTTCGCCTCCGGGCCACGCTGGAGAGCCATTCCCAGAGCTTTGCGGTTGCGCTGGAGACGGCGACCGAGGCGCTGGCCGCCGCCGGGGGCGAGCCGTCGATGGCGGCCGCCATCGAACTGGACATCGCCTACTACATGGTCGGGCTCGGCGCGGTCGGCGACGCCCTGCTCCACGCCGAAGCGGCGGTGGGACGCGCCGAGCTTCCCGGCGGCGACCCCGCCGTGCTGGCCGACGCGCTGGCGGTGGTGACGATGGTCGGCTTCCTCAACGGCGACGGGCTCCAGCACCAGCGGATTGACCGCGCCCTCGCGCTGGAGGATCCGAACCGGCCGCGCGCCCTGTTCACCGCGCCGCGCTATATCGCCGGGCTGCTGCTCGTCTGGACCGGGCGCCTGCGTGAGGCGGTCCGGACGCTGGAGGGGCTGCGCCGTGAACGCATCGAACGCGGCGTCGAGAGCGACATCCCGGCGTTCTCGCTGTATCTGGTGTGGGCCTATCTGCAGCTCGGGGAGACCGACCGGGCCAGTGAGCTGACCGCCCGTGACGCGAGGGCGGTCGCGCTGCTCTCCGAACGCGGCCTGATAGCGCTGGCCCGCAGCGCCAGCGCGCTGGTCAGCGCGCAGCGAGGGGACGTCGAGACCGCGCGCAGGCATGCAGCCGTCGCGCTGGAGCACCTCTCCGGGCTGCAATGGTGGACCGGAACGGTGTGGCCGCGGTGGGCGCTCGGATTCGCTGAGCTATCGGCCGGGCGGCCGGCCGAGGCCCACGCGGCGCTGGCCCCGCTGACCGAAGCCCTGCCCTCGATGGGGTTGGCCGATCCGGCCGGGCTCATCTTCCTCCCGGACGAGATCGAGGCGCTCATCGCGCTCGGCGAGCTCGACCGCACCGAGCCGCTGATCGAGCTGCTGGACCGTCTCGGCCAGAGCCATGACCGGGCGTGGGCGATCGCCGCGGCGCAGCGCGGACGGGGCCTCCTGGCGGCGGCCCGGGGTGACCTCGATCCGGCGGTTTCGCTGCTGGAGGCCGCGCTGGAGGAGCACGAGCGCGTCGAGATGCCGTTCGAGCGCGGGCGGACGCTCCTGGCGCTCGGCCGGGTCCGGCGCCGGCGCAAGAAGTGGGCCCAGGCCCGGGAGGCGCTGCGGGAGGCCCTGACCCTGTTTGACCGGACCGGCGCGCCGCTCTGGGCTCAGGCGGCCCAGATCGAGCTGGCGCGGGCCGGCGAGCGCTCGGCGGATCCCGCCGAGCTGACGCCGACCGAGCGCCGGGTGGCCGAGCTGGCCGCCTCGGGGCTGACCAACCAGGAAGTGGCGGAACGCGCGTTCTTGACCGTCAAGGGCGTCGAGGCCAACCTGACGCGCGCCTACCGGAAGCTCGGCATCCGCTCGCGCACCGGATTGCCGGCGGCGCTGCGCGGCGGCGACGAGCCGGTGGCCCAAGCCTGAGGGGTTGCTCGTAGGGTTTCCCCGCTTTGCACGGGGGCCAGGGCACCGTACTTTCGTCCAAGCGGTCCGGAAATCGGCGAGTGAGGCTGAGGGGGAAAGCTCGCGCTGATCGTCCTGGGTCGCCCTTATCGTCGGGACCGGGCTCTCCGGGGGCTAGCCGGTTACGTTGAGGGCGGCCCGGGGCGGGGCCCACCTCCGCCCCGGGGCTCGACGTCTACGCCGCGGCGCGCGCGGAATCTTCTCTGGCCGCCTGGGCCCGGGCGGTCGGCAGACCTCGGATGAGGTCGGCGGCCCGCTCCGCGATCATGATCGTCGGCGCGTTCGTGTTGCCGCGCACCAGCGTCGGCATCACCGAGGCGTCGACCACCCGCAGCGATTCCATCCCCAGCACGCGCAGCTCGGCGTCGACCACGCGGCCCATGCCACACGTCCCCACGGGGTGATACAGCGTCGTCGTGTTCCGCTCTATGTGGGCGATGATGCTGGCGTCGTCGTCCGCCGCCGGGGCGCCGTAAGCGCCGATGGTGACCTCGGCGAGCGCCGGTGCCGCGGCGACCTGGAGGCATCGGCGAACCGCCTTGACCAGCCGGGCCCGGTCCTCCTCGGCCAGCGCGTAGTTGTGGAGGATCCGCGGAGCGGCGGTGGGCACCCGCGAGCGCAGCTTGACGAAGCCGGTGCTGGCCGGGCGCAGGAGGCACGCCGACAGCGCCCAGCCGTCGACGAGGATCTCCGCGGCTCCCGCCTCCGGGAACAGCACCGGGATCATGTGGAGCTGGATGTCCGGGGCCTCGAGGCTCTCGTCGGTGCGCAGGAAGCCGCCGGACTCGGCGAAGTTCGACGTCAGCGGCCCGCGCCCCTCGGTCGTCAGCAGCCCCAGGTTCTCCTCGCTCTCGGCCGTGAGCAGTGACGGTCGGTCGGTGGTGTAGGTGATCCAAGTCGCCGGGTGGTCCTGCAGGCCTTCGCCCACCGGCAGGTCCAGGGCCGGAGGGATGCCGACCATGGCCAGATGCTCGGCCGGGCCGATCCCGGACAGCAGAAGGATCTGCGGGCTCTGGTAGGCGCCGGCGGACACGATCACCTCGCGTTCGGCCGCGATCTCCTCCAGGACTCCCCCGCGGTCGACCTCCACTCCGGTCGCCCGGGTGCCGTCGAGCAGGAGCCGCGTGACGTGGGCCCCGGTCAGCACGGTCAGGTTCTCACGGGCCAGGGCCGGGTGCAGGTAGCCGACCGCAGCCGAGCAGCGCATGCCGTTGCGTTGGGTCACCTGATACCAGCCGACCCCGTCCTGGCTGGGCCCGTTGAAGTCGTCGTTGGGGGCCAGACCGGCCTGTACCCCGGCTTCGATGAACGCCGCGCACGTCTCGTACCGGCTGCGACCGTCGATCACGCTGAGCGGACCGCCCGCGCCGTGCCACTCGCCGGCGCCGCGCTCGTTGTCCTCGGCCCGGATGAAGTACGGGAGCACGTCATCCCAGCCCCAGCCGCTCAGGCCCATCGCCGCCCACTCGTCGTAGTCGGCCCGGTTGCCGCGGATGTAGACCATCGCGTTGCTCGACGACGAGCCGCCGAGGGTCCGGCCGCGGGGCAGATACCGCTGGCGGTAGCCGAGCCCCGGCTCCGGATCGGAGATGAACGCCCAGTCGTACTTGCTCGTGCCGACGGCCAGCAACCCGGCCGGCAGGTGGATCTCGTCGGCGGAGTCCGGCGGGCCAGCCTCCACCAGGCACACGGTTACGTCAGGATCCTCGGACAGGCGTGCGGCGAGCACGCAGCCCGCCGATCCGGCGCCGGCGATCACGTAGTCATAGGTGGTCATCGCCCTCTCCTCGAGCGTTGAGATTGCGGTCCGCATTCTCCGGGCGCGGACCCGCGGGCGTCAAGCCGAGGCGACGACCAGGCGGAGAATCAGTAGTAGTCGTCGATCTCGATCGACCAGTTGGCTGCGTCGCCGCCGGGCGTCACCCGGATCTCATACGAGCCGGGCCCGGTGGAGAACGTCTGCGCCTGGCCGGTGCCGTCCTGCAGGCCGAACCCGTGGACGGTCTGCCCGGTGCCGGCGTCGATCACGCGGGCGCTGGGGCCGCTGCAGAAGAAGATCCACGTGCAGGTGCCCTGGAAGCCCATCGAATAGACGATCCGCCACCGCTGCCCGGTGATGTGGAACACCCCGGAGTCGCCTCCGGAGAAGCGCTCCACCGTCCGCCACTGCGGCGTCTCGGCCACCGACAGCGTGATCGTCGAGTGCGCCGCGACCGATCGGTGGGCGCCCGGCGACTGGGCGGTCACGATCCCGGGTGTCGTCCCCGGCGCCGGGACCCGGTCCACGGCGGTCCGCAACCCGAGGCTGTTCAGGACGTGCTCCGCGTCGGGTAGGTTCGAGCCCGTCACGGACGGGACGGGGACCGGCGCCGGACCGCGGCTCAGGATGACCGTGACCCGAGCGCCCCGGGCGACGAGCGTCCCGGCGCCGGGGTGCTGGGCGACGGCTCGCCCGGACGGCACGGTGGGCGAATACCTGTGCCCTACGGCCACCCGCACGTGCGCGCGCCGGCCGGCCGCTACCGCCGCGGCGCGCCGGAGCCCGGTCAGCCGCGGCACACGCGTGCGGGCCGGCGGGGCCAGCAGGATCGCCGCCGCGGCCATCCCGGCGGCCAGCAGGATCACGACACCGAGCGCGGCGACGGCCCGGCGGCGCGCGGAAGGGTTGATGTTGCGCCGCGGCGACATGTCCGGCGCGGGGCGGGTCGCGTCCGGAAGATCGCCGTGCCCGGAGCGGCGCGGCCGCGCCGCCGGGGGAGCGGGCGGGCCAGATCGGCCGCCGACACCGATGCCCACCGGGGCCCGAGCCGGCGCGTGGGCCCCGGCTCGCGCCCGCGCCGGGGTGGGCCGGGCCCGCCGTCCGGCCTCGGACCGGCGACGGGCCTCCAGCAGCGCGTCGGCCATTTCGGCGCCGTCGGCGTAGCGATCGGCGGGATCCTTGGCCAGCGCCCGCTGGGTGATCTCGACCAGCGAGGACGGGAGCTGGGCCGGCAGCGGCGGCGGAGGATCCTGCAGGTGGCGAAGCGCCAGCTCCACCACGGTGGTGCCCAGGAACGGCGGCTGCCCGCAGAGCATCTCGTAGAGCACGACGCCGACGCTGTAGACATCGGTGGCCGGGGTGGTGGGCAGGCCGCGGCCCTGCTCAGGGGCCATGTAGCGCGGCGTGCCGACGATCGAGGTGCCGAAGCCGCCCGTGCTTCCCTCGGCCAGACGGGCGACGCCGAAGTCCGCGACCTTGACCCGTCCCTGGGTGGAGAGCAGGATGTTCGCCGGCTTGATGTCCCGGTGGACGATCCGCTGGGCGTGCGCCCGGGCCAGCGCGCGACACAGCTGGGCGGCGACGCCGCAGGCCTCCCAGGGCGCCACCGGGGCGCGGCGCAGGCGCGCGGCCAGGTCCTCGCCCTCGACCAGCTCGGACACGTAATAGACGCCCTCCGGCGCGCGGCCCACGTCGAAGATCTGCACGATCCCCGGATCGCTGACCCGGGCCAGGATCCGGGCCTCCCGCTCAAACGTGGCCTCCCAGTCGGGGTCCTCGGCCCACCACGGCTTGATGACCTTGACGGCGATGGGCCGATCCAGACGGCGGTCGCGGCCCTCGTAGACGCGTCCGAACGCCCCCTCGCCGATCAGAGCGTGGAGCTCATAGCGATCGCTGAGCGCACAGCCGGACAGGTCTGGGGCGTGGGGCACGAGCTCGTCTCAGGGTGCGGTCATGGGCGTGGCGGCCGTCCGTACATGATGCCGATCCCCCAAAGCGGCGGGTCCCGGCGCCGCCCTGGAGCATAGACGCGCGGGACCTACCCCGGGCCCGCGGGAGCTGCCTCGGCCGCGCGCGAGCCGCCCCAGCGCGTGAGCACCCCGGACACGCGTGAGCACCCCGGACACGCGTGAGGGCCCCCCGGGCGTCCGGGCGGCCCTCACGTCATCCCTGCGTCGACTGCAGCCAGGGCTCGTCCTCGGCGGCGAACCCGACGGCAAACTCCAGCTCCAGGTAGCCCTCGGGATCGGCGTAGCCGACGGCCGGCGCCGACTCCCGCGGGGGCTGCCGCGCGGATCTGCCCGGTCGCAGCATCCCCGCCACCGCGGCCACCGCCACCTGCAGCACCCAGGGCTCGGCTCCGGGCAGCTGATCTCGACCCCGCCCACCCGGTGGGCCGGCTCGAACCGCGGGCGGCACGCGCCCGCCCCGGCTGAGCAGCCGTAACTCATCTCGGTCATACCACATGGTGAAGCCTTCCTGTAAAGACGGACAAGGGTGACTGTCCGGCGCGAGTGTCACTCGGCCGCGACCGGTCAGTGTCAGTCAGACGCTCTGACTGTCAGTATTGAATTGGCGGCGCTGCTCGGGCCACAAAAAAGGCGACCCATGTGGGTCGCCCTTGCTGCGATCTCGGTGCTCGGCCCAATCTAGGCCGTGCTCCTCCGAGCAAGGACGTCCCTGGTGTTGTCACGCGCAACATCCATCCCGCGTGTCTTGGGGTCGCCAAAGGCGACGCCGGCCGCGGCGATGTGCGGTGTGATCGTGAGGGTGTTGAAGAAGCAGTACATACAGGTCACTCCAAACGGATTGTCGGCAGGGTAACCCAATCTGTCACCAATTGCAAGCAGAACGCCACGATTTGTCACCAGGTCTGCCACAACCCGGGCGCAGGCGCAGCGGCCAGCCGTCTGGTCCCCGGATAATCTCCGTCCAGACGTGCTTCACATCCACCGAGCCGCCCGGGCGGATGCCCTCGCCGATGCGCTTGCCGAGCTGCTGTCGGAGCCCCTGGGCGATCCGTTCGCCGCCGAGGTGGTCGCCGTGCCCACACGGGGGATGGAGCGCTGGCTGACCCAGCGGATGTCCGGCGTCCTCGGCGCCCGGGCCGGCCGCGGTGACGGCATCTGCGCCAACGTCGACTTCCCGTCGCCCCACCGGCTGATCTCCGACGCCGTCGCCACGGCCTCCGGCGTCGATCCGGAGGCCGATCCGTGGCTGCCGGAGCGCGCCGTCTGGCCGCTGCTCGACGTCGTCGACCGCTCGCTCGGCGAACCCTGGCTGGCCGCGCTGGCCGCCTACCTCGGGGCGAGCGGCGAGGCGCCGGACCCGGTCCGCCACGGCCGGCGGCTGACCACGCTGCGCCACCTGGCCGGGCTGTTTCATCGCTACGCGCTGCACCGCCCGGAGATGCTGGCCGCCTGGCGGGCCGGCCGCGACACCGACGCGGGCGGCGCTCCGCTCCCGGAGGCGTGCGCCTGGCAGGCGGAGCTGTGGCGACGCCTGCGCCGGCGCATCGGCGTGGCCGACCTGGCCGAGCGGTCCGCCACCGCCCGTGAGCGCCTGACCGCTGAGCCGGAGCTCCTCGCGCTGCCGGAGCGCCTGGCCCTGTTCGGCCTCACCCGGCTGCCGGCCGCCCATGTGGAGATCCTGCGCGCGCTGGCCGCCGGCCGCGATCTCCATCTGTTCCTCCTGCACCCCTCCCCGGCGCTCTGGGATGCGGTGTCGGCCAGCGGGCCGCCGCCCGGCACGGTACCCCCGCGCCACGACGATCCGACCGCCGGGGTGCCGGTCAACCGCCTGCTGGCGTCCTGGGGGCGCGACGCGCGGGAGATGCAGCTGGTGCTCACGGCCGACGGCGCCGTGCCGGTCGACCACGCGCACCCCGTCCCGCCCCCGGCCGACACCCTGCTGGGCCGGATCCAGTCCGACGTCCGGGCCGACCGCGCGCCCGCCGGCCCACCGCTACCCGGGAGCGAGGAGGACCGCCCGCCGCTGGCCGCCGACGACCGGAGCATCCAGGTCCACTCGTGTCACGGCCGGGCGCGACAGGTGGAGGTCGTCCGCGACGCGATCCTCCACGCGCTGGCCGAGGACCCCACGCTGGAGCCGCGGGACGTGATCGTCATGTGCCCGGACATCGAGACGTTCGCGCCGCTCATCCAGGCCACGTTCGGGGCCGGGGAGACCGCGGCGGCCGAGGACGAGGAATCGGACCCCGCCCGGGCGGGCGGGACGGGGTCCGCCGACCGTCCGATCGACCTGCGCGTCCGCCTGGCCGACCGATCGCTGCGCCAGACCAACCCGCTGCTCGGCGTGGTCGCCCAGCTGCTGGAGCTCACCGAGCAGCGGGTGACCGCCTCCCAGGTGCTCGACCTGATCGACCGCGGCCCGGTACGCCGCCGGTTCGGGCTCGACGACGACGACATCACCCGCCTGCAGGACTGGATCGCCCAGGCCGGCGTCCGCTGGGGCCTCGACGCCGCGCACCGGGCGCCGTACCACCTCCAGACGCTGGACAACGGGACCTGGCGAGCCGGCCTGGACCGGCTCCTGCTCGGCGTGACGATGACCGAGGACGGGCGACGGCTGTTCGCCGACGTGCTCCCGCTCGACGACGTCGACAGCCGGGCCATCGACCTGGCCGGGCGCTTCTCCGAGCTGCTGGCCCGCCTGGCCGATGCGCTGCAGGGGCTCGGCGTCCCCCAGTCGCTGGCCTCGTGGGCGAAGGCGATCACCGCCGCGGCCGACGGGCTCGCCGCCACCTCGCCCCGGGACCGCTGGCAGCGGGCGGAGCTGGCCCGGGTCCTTGACGAGATGGTCGCCGAGGCGGCCGGGACGTCGCCGGCCGAGGCGGCCGGAGCGTCGCCGGCCGAGGCGGCCCCCGCGGCCGAGATCGCCCCCGCCGAGATCCGGGCCTTCCTGGCCGACCGCCTGGCCGGGCGGCCGACCCGGGCCAACTTCCGCACCGGCCATCTGACCGTGTGCACGCTGCTGCCGATGCGCTCGGTGCCCCACCGGGTGGTCTGTCTCCTGGGGCTCGACGACGGCGCGTTCCCGCGCCGCGCCCCGCGTGACGGCGACGATCTCATGCTGGCCGAGCCGCTGATCGGCGAGCGCGACCCGCGCAGCGAGGACCGCCAGCTGCTGCTCGACGCGCTGATGGCGGCGACCGAGCGGTTGATCATCACCTACACGGGCAACGACGAGCGGACGAACGCGCCGCGGCCACCCGCGGTCCCGGTCGGCGAGCTGCTCGACGCCGTCGATGCCACCGTCCGCGACGACACCGCTGCCACCCGCCCAGCCCGCGGGCGAGTGCTCGTCCGCCATCCGCTCCAGCCGTTCGACCCGCGCAACTTCACCCCCGGGGCGGTCGCCGGGCCGGACCCGTGGAGCTTTGACCCGGTGGCACTGGCCGGAGCCGCGGCGCTCGGCGGGGCCAACGGCGACCGGGCCGCGCCCCCGCCGTTCCTGAGCGCACCGCTCCCGTCGCGGCCCGAGGCGGTCGTCGAGCTGGCCGACCTGGTGCGATTCCTGGAGCATCCCGTCCGCGCCTTCCTCCGCCAGCGGCTGGGCATCAGCCTGTTCACCGCCGACGACGAGGTGCAGGACTCCCTGTCGATAGAGCTGGACGGGCTCGAGCGCTGGGGCGTCGGCCAGCGGCTGCTGCGCGCCCGGCTGGAGGGCGTCGACGGGCGGACCTCGGCGCTGGCCGAGATCGCGCGCGGGACCCTTCCCCCGGGCGTTCTCGGCAAGCCGGTCATCGATCGCCTGTATCCGGTCGTCGACGCCATCGTGGCCGAGGCGACCCGGCTGGCCCCGCAGGGCCGCCCCCTAGGCGGAGATCCGGTCGACGTGCGCGTCGAGCTGGCCTCGGGGCGGCTGCTGAGCGGGACCGTGTCCGGGGTCAGCGGGGATGTGCTGCTGACCCCGACGTTCTCCCGGGTGTCGGCCAAGCATCGGATCGCCGCCTGGGCGCGCCTGCTGGCTCTGACCGCCAGCTGTCCGGAGCGGCCATTCGCGGCGGCCACGGTCGGCCGGGCCGGCGGCCGGGACGACGTCCGCGTCGCCTACATCCCGCCGCTGGCCGACGGCCCCGCGGAGCGGCGGGCGATCGCCCTGGCGCACCTGGAGGTCCTCGTCGACCTGTTTGACCGCGGCCTGCGCGAGCCGCTGCCGCTGTTCTCCCTCACCTCCGAGGCCTACGCGGCCGCCGTGCGCAGCGGCCAGGACCCGGCTGGCGCGGCCGTCCGGCAGTGGGAGAGCGAGTGGAACTTCGAGCGCGAGGACCGCGAGGCCGAGCATCAGATGGCGTTCGGCGGGGTCCTGTCGTTCAGCGACGTCCTGGCGCCCGCGCCGGCCGCCGACGAGACCGGCGAGGGCTGGACGGCCGACGACGATTCCCGGCTGGGCCGGTACGCCCGCCGGCTGTGGGACGGCCTGCTGGAGCGCGAGGAGCTGCGCGCGCGATGACCACCCAGACCCAGATGGCCCTCCAGCCCGTGGAGTTCGACGTCTGCGGCCCGCTGCCGACCGGGGTGACCGTGCTGGAGGCCAGCGCCGGGACCGGCAAGACGTACACGATCGCGGCGCTGGCGGCGCGGTACGTCGCCCAGGGGATCCCGCTGGAGCAGCTGCTGCTGGTGACGTTCACGCGGATTGCCACCGGCGAATTGCGTGAGCGCGTCCGCGAGCGCCTGGTGGACGTCGAGGCCGGCCTGGCGCGTCGGCTGGCCGGCGGTCGACACCAACCGGACGAGGACCCCGTGGTCACGCTCTTGGCCACCGGGAACGCCGCGGTGGCCCGCGAGCGCCTCAGGCAGGCGCTCGCCGGGTTCGACGCCGCCACCATCGCCACCACCCACGGCTTCTGCCAGGAGGTGCTCGGCGGGCTGGGCATCGCCGGCGACCTGGAGCCCGACGTGGCGTTCGTCGAGGACGTGTCCGACCTGGTGTCCGACGTCATCGACGACCTGTACCTCCGGCGGTTCAGCCGGGGTGAGCCGCCGCCGTTCGACCGCGCCGAGGCGGCGGCGATCGCCCACGCCGCCATCGACAACCCCGGGGCGGTCATCGTGTCCGACGGCGGCCCGGTGGCCGAGATGCGCGGCCGGCTGGCCGAGCGGGCCCGCGAGGAGCTGGAGCGGCGCAAGCGGGCGATGGCGGTCATGACCTACGACGATCTCGTCACCCGGCTGCAGAGCGCCCTCACCGGACCCGGGCGCGACGCCACCGCCGCCCAATTGCGCAGCCGCTTCGCCGTCGTGCTCGTCGATGAGTTCCAGGACACCGATCCGGCCCAGTGGGAGATCATGCGGCGGGCGTTCGCCGGTGGCGAGACGACCCTGGTGCTGATCGCCGACCCCAAGCAGGCGATCTACGCGTTCCGGGGCGCCGACGTGTACGCCTACCTGGAGGCGGCGAAGACGGCCGACACGCGCGCGACGCTGCAGACCAACTGGCGCAGCGACCAGGCGCTGATCGATGCCCACGACGCTCTGTTCTCCGGGGCCAGCCTGGGCCACCCGGGGATCGCCTACCGGCACGTGCGCGCCACGCCCGCCCACCAGGAGCCCGGGATGACGGGCGCTCCTGTGGCGGCGGCGATGCGCATGCGGGTGGTGCGACGCGACGAGCCGGCGGTGGCGCAGACGCGGGCGGGCTATGCGGCGACCGAGAGCGCGCGGCGCTACGTCGCCGCCGACGTCGCCGCCGACATCGTCTCGCTGCTCGGCTCGGGCGCGCAGATCCGCGCCGACCAGGGCCCCGGGGCGGGTGGGCCGGATCCCGAGACCGTGGAGCCGGGCCACGTGGCGGTCCTGGTCCGCACCAACCGCCAGGCGGCGATGATCCGCCAGGCGCTCGAGGAGGTAGGCGTCCCCGCGGTCATCAACGGCGCCGGGAGCGTGTTTCGCACCGATCCGGCCCGCGAATGGCTGCGCCTGCTCGAGGCGCTGGAGCGACCGGCCTCGATCACCCGCGCCCACTCGGCGGCGCTCACCTGCTTCATCGGCTGGTCGGCCGAGCAGCTGGCGGCAGCCGACGAGGACTCATGGGCCTGGGAGGAGGTCCACCGCCGGCTCCACGACTGGGGGCGCATCCTGCGCACGCGGGGCGTCGCCTCGCTGCTGGAGACCATGCTGCGATACCGAGGCGCCCGGGATCCGGCCGCCGCCGGTCCCGGCGCCGGCGTGACCGACGGCGCGGCGCTGCCCGAGCGGGTGCTCGGCCGGCAGACCGGCGAGCGCCGCCTGACCGACGTCCGCCACATCGGCCAGCTGCTTCACGCGGCGGCGAGCGCCGAGCAGCTCGGCCCGGCAGCGCTCACCGCCTGGCTGCGGACGCGGATCGCCGAGGCCGAGCAGGACAGCGGCGACGAGGAGCGCAGCCGCCGGCTGGAGTCCGACGCGCAGGCCGTGCAGGTGCTCACCATCCACCGCAGCAAGGGCCTGGAGTTCGGCGTCGTCTACCTGCCGTTCCTGTGGGATATGGGCCGGATCCGCGAGGCCCAGGACCCGGTGTTCTTCCATGATCCGGCCGCCCACGACAAGCGCTCCGTCGACGTCGCGCTGGAGGGCGGCGATTACCAGCGGCACCGCCGCCAATTCGTCATCGAGCAGCGCGGCGAGGATCTGCGGCTGGCCTATGTCGGCCTGACCCGGGCGCGCCACCAGGCGGTCGTCTGGTGGGCCGGGTCGTACGACAGCCGCCACTCGCCGCTGGGCCGCCTGCTGTTCTGTCGCGACGAGGCGGGCGACGTGGCGGCGGACGGCACCCACACGCCCGGCGACCGCGCGGTGTTCGCCCGGCTGGAGAAGCTGGGCGAGGCCGCCGGCGGGCCGGACCGGATCAGCGTCGAGCCCGCCGTCCTGGGGGCACCGGCCGCCTGGAGCCCGCCGCTCCCCGAGCCGGCCACTCTCGGCGTGGCGGCATTCGACCGGTCGCTCGACCTCCGCTGGCGGCGGACGTCCTACAGCGACATCACGGCGGCCAGCCACGACGCCTGGGTGACGAGCGAGCCCGAGCAGCCGCTGCTCGCCGACGAGCCGTCCGGTCCGGCGGCGCCGCCGGTACCCGACGACCGGCCGGTGTCCGCCACCCCCTCGCTGCTGGCCGACATGCCCGCGGGGGCCGACGTCGGCACGTTTGTGCACAGCGTGATGGAGGCAACCGACTTCGCCGCGGCGGACCTCGACGCCGAACTGGCCGCGCGCATCGCCGAGGTCCAGGGCATCCGGTCGGTCGACGTCGGCCCTCCCGCGGAGCTCGCGGCCGGCCTGCGCGCAGTCATCGAGACGCCGTTGGGGCCGGTTCTGGACGGAGCCGCGCTCCGCGGCGTGGCCCGGAGCGACCGCCTCGACGAACTTGGCTTCGAGCTGCCGCTGGCCGGCGGGGACCAGCCGAGCGGGTGGCTCACGGTCAACCGAATCGCCGCCGTGCTGCGCGAGCACGCCGCCGACGGCGACCCGTTCCGCGCCTACGTCGAGCGGCTGGCCGACCCGCGGCTGCGCCAGAGCGTGCGCGGCTATCTGACCGGGAGCCTCGACCTGGTGGTCCGCCTGCCCGGTTCCGACGGCCCGCGTTTCGCCGTGCTCGACTACAAGACCAACTGGCTGGGCGCGCCGGACGAGCCGCTGACCGCGTGGCACTACCGGGCCGAGGCGCTGGAGGCCGAGATGCTGCGCCACCACTACGCCCTGCAGGCGCTGCTGTACGCGGTCGCGCTGCACCGCTTCCTGCGCTGGCGGTTGCCCGGGTACGACCCGTTGCGCCACCTGGCCGGCGTCGCCTACCTGTTCGTCCGCGGCATGGTCGGCGAACCCGGGGCGGGCGTGTTCAGCTGGCCGGCGCCGCCCGGGCTGGTGCCCGCGTTGAGCGACGCGCTGGGGTCGGGTTGATGGCGGTCGCCGGCGAACCCACCCGGGACCGTGATCCCCAGGCGGCGCGGTTCGCGCTGGCCGCATCGGGCCTGCTGCGCCAGTTCAACCAGGCCGGCGTACTCGTCGCCGCCGACGTCCATGTCGCCCGCCGGCTGGCCGCCCTGGCCGGCGAGGACGACGAGTCGGTGCTGCTTGCCGTGGCCCTGGCCGTGCGCGCGCCCCGGCTGGGTCACGTCCATGTCGACCTGACCCAGATCCGCGATACGGCGGCCGTCGATGCCGAGGACCCGGTGGATCTCGCCGCGCTGGAGTGGCCGGATCCGGGGGCCTGGATCGCTCGCGTCGGCGCCAGCCCCCTCGTCCGGGACGGCGAGGGCGCCGCCGCCGAGCCGCGCCCCCTTCGCCTGTCTGGCTCGCGGCTGTACCTGGACCGCTACTGGTCGGAGGAGGTGGCGGTGGCGGCCGCGTTGAGGGATCTGGCGGCGGAGCCGCTGACCGGCGTCGACGAGCCCCGCCTGGACGACGGGCTGCGGCGGCTGTTCGGAGACGATCCCGACGGCGAGCAGGCCGAGGCCGCCGGCACCGCCGTACGGCGCCGGCTGGCGGTCGTCGCCGGCGGTCCCGGCACGGGCAAGACGACGACCGTGGCGCGGATCGCCGCGCTCATCGGCGAGCAGGCCAGCGCGGCGGGGCGGCCGTTCCCGCTCATCGCCCTGGCGGCGCCGACGGGCAAGGCCGCCGCCCGGCTGGAGGAGGCGGTCCGCGAGGAGGCAGCGGATCTGCAGGTCGACGCGCGCGTGCGCGAGCGGCTGGAGGGGCTGTCGGCCTCAACCATTCATCGGCTGCTGGGCTGGCGGCCGGGTTCGGCCAGCCGCTTCCGCCACGACCGCTTCGCCCGCCTCCCCCACGACGTCGTCATCGTCGACGAGACCTCGATGGTCTCGCTGTCGCTGATGGCGCGATTGATCGAGGCGCTGCGCACCGGGGCGCGGCTCATCCTGGTGGGCGACCCGGGTCAGCTGGCCTCGATCGAGGCGGGCGCCGTGCTGGGCGACATCGTGGGGCCGGCCGGCCGCCGTCCCCTGCCGGGGATCGTGGTGCTGGAGCACGTCCACCGGTTCGGCTCGGGGATCGCCGGGCTGGCCTCGGCGATCCGGGCCGGTGACGAGGATGCGGCGCTGGCGATCCTGCGCGATCCGCCGGAGGACATCGCGTGGCTCCCGGCCGATCCGGGCGCCGACGAGGCGCCCGGGGCCGTGCGCGACGCCGCGTTGGACGCCGCCCGCCGGACGCTCGAGGCGGCCCGGGCCGGGCGCGCCGACGATGCCCTGCGGTCGCTCGGCACGTTCCGCCTGCTGTGCGCCCACCGCCGCGGGCCCTACGGCGTCTCGACCTGGACGACGCGGATCGAGAGCTGGCTGTCGGCGGAGGCGGCGGACTTCGATCCCGAGGACCGCTGGTACGTGGGGCGGCCGCTGCTCGTCAACGAGAACGACTACGAGCTGCGGCTCAACAACGGCGACACCGGAGTCATCGTCCAGGCCGGCGAGGACCGGGTGGCGGCCGCGTTCGAGCGCGGCGGCCGATCGATCGCCTACCCCCCGAGCCGGCTCGGGAACGTCGACACCGTGTACGCGATGACCATTCATAAGAGCCAGGGCTCGCAGTTCGAGACCGCCGCCGTGCTGCTTCCCGAGCCCGGATCACGCATCCTCACCCGCGAGCTGCTCTACACCGCGGTGACCCGCGCCCGCCGCCGGCTGATCCTGGTCGGCACCGAGGAGACCGTGCGGGCCGCGGTGGCCCGCCCCGTCGCCCGGGCGTCCGGGCTGGGCGAACGCCTGAGGACGCCCGACGGTCGGTGAGTGTCATCTGGTGCCGGATATAACCGCTTAGTTTGCGTCTCGTCGGCTCACGCGCCCGCGGATCCACTCAGAGCCGCCGCCAGCGCCGTCCCGTCCGGCGAGCCCAGCCCGGTGCAGGCGTCCCATCCCGGGCCGGCCGAGTAGGAGCCGTTGCTCCCCTGGTTGATGTCGTGGAAGGCGCCGCTGCCCAGCAGCGGGTACAGCCGCGGCTGGACGAACCCCACCGGCGCGCCCAGGTGCTGGTTCAGGCGGGCGATCAGGCCCGCCCACAGGGGCGCGACCGCGCTCGTGCCGCCGATCGACTCGTCGGCTCCGTCGACGCGGATCCGGTAGCCGGTCTGCGGGTCGGCGTCGCCGCAGACGTCGGGCACCCCGCGCCCGGGCGACCCGGAGTCGACGTTGCCGGGGACGTGGGCGGACGACTGGTAGCTGGGCAGCGTGAACTGGCGGCTGACGCCGCCTCCGGTGGCGCCGTCGCCCGGGTCGTTCCACACGCTCTCCGAGCTGATCGCGCTCCCCGACAGGTGCAGTGACGTGCCGCCGCAGGCGAGCGCGTGCGGGGCCGAGGCGGGGAAGTCGACGTGCGACCGCCCGTCGCCCACGTTGTCGGAGGATCCGTTGTCGCCCGCGGCGACCGTGACCGTCACGCCCATGCCCCCGGCCGCGGTCAGGATCTGCTCCATCTCGCTGCGGGCCTGGCCGCTCCAGGCGTCCTCGGACTGCCCCCAGCTGATCGAGACCACCGACGGCTTGTGGCTGGCGTCGTGCACGGCGGAGGACAACGCGTCGATAAATCCCTGGTCCGTGTTGGGCGCGAAGTAGACGACGATCTGCGCGCCGTGTGCGGTGGCGCCGACGACCTCTATGTCGAGCATCACCTCCCCGTCGGCGTTCTGGTCGGCGCCGGGGTTGTTCGCGCCGCCGTCGACGCCGACGGCGGTGACCGTCGGCGCGGTCAGCCCCAGCCCGGTGAAGTAGGTGTCCAGGTCGCTCTGCGAGAAGCCGCCGCCCAGCTCCAGGATCCCGACGGTCTCGCCCTGCCCGGTCGCCGTCGCGGGGAACGCATACGCCTCGGCGATCTGCAGCGGCGTGAAGGCGGTCGCCGCCGCGGCCGGAGCCCGGCGTACCTGGGCCCGCGCCTGGGGGCGGTCGTCGATGCCGAACACCCCGGTCACGACGCCGGCCAGGTCGGCCGGAACGGTCAGCGGGCCGCTCCGCGCGCGGTAGCTGGCCGCGCCCTCGCCCGCCGCGTAGCGTCCCTCCAGATTCGCGCCGAACGCCTCCGCGGCCGCCTGGAGGGTTCCGCGCAGGGCCACGACGCGCCGCCCGGCGTCGACGCCGGTGACGGTCAGCCCGGAGCGCTCGGCGAACGCGCTGACGGCGGCGATGTCCGCAGCGGACGCGCCGTGGGCCCGCTCCCAGTCCTCCCGGGACAGCGTGCGGCGCTGCGCCGGGGGCTGGGCGGCCTCCGTGTCGACCCAGTCCAGGGGCTCCTGAGGGCGTAGGTAGACGGTCAGGTCAACCTCGTCCTGCGGGTCGACGTCGCTGATTCGGCTGTGCCCGGGCTCGATCTGGCGCTCGCTGCCCGGTACGGGAACGCGGTCCGATGCTGACATCGCTTCCTCCCCTGCTCGTCGGGACCGAGCCAACGCTACACGCGGCGCCCGCCGGGCGGGGGCCGCCGGGTGAGCCTCAGCGGACGTGACCGGTGCACCGCCGGGCGGCCGCCGCCGGAGCGTCAGTGGCGCGACACCGAACCGAGAAAGCGGATCAGGTTCGAGAAGAACGCGTTGCGCGGGTAGGCCGCGGCGGGGTCGTTGTGGGCATAGGCGCCGTGGCGGTCGACGAGCAGGACTTGGCTGCGCGGGATGCCCGACTTGCGAGCCAGCGCCGCCGCGGCGCCGGTCACCTCGGCTCCGCCATAGGCGCCGAAGGCGAAGATGCGCAGCGACCGGGGCAGCCGGTGGCCCATCGTGGCTCGCAGGCCGAGGACGCGCTGCGCCGGGTTGGCGTTGCCCTGGTCGACGGCGCCGGAGTCGTCGGTCAGCCGCTGGGGGAAGTACCACTCGGTCCCGTCCACGTTGAGCATCCCGGCGCCGGACAGCATCGCCGCATAGCGGGTGATCGGCGTGATCGCGCCGTGGCGGCTCCAGCCAGCCGGCGAGACGCTGGTGTTCAGCGTGCCGAGGTGGGCCTGGGCCGCGAACACCAGCTTCGAGGTCTTGGTGTCGGTGTCGTAGCCGAACGTGGCCAGATTGGTGGCGGCCACGGGAGGCTTGAGCGACGGCGGGGTGAAGGGGAACGACTGGGCCAGGGAGGACTGGTTGGGGGCGATCAGCGCGACGGTGGAGCCGACAGCCGAGAACAGTCCGAGTTCCGGGGCGGGCACCCCGCTGAACGCCAGCCACGGCGTGCTGTGGCGCAGCGTGCGCAGCTCCCCGCGGGCGGCGGCCGCGGTCAGCGTGCCCGCCGCGCTGCCGCCGTCGTCGTAGACGAGTCCCGCCAGCCCCTTGGCGCCGGGACGGCCGCCGAAGTCCCACGTGGCGTACCCGGTGATGACCGACCCGCCAAGCGAGTGGCCGCCGAGCACGACCCGGCCGCCGAGCCGACGAGCGGCGTCGATGACCGTCCGCAGGTCGTGGACCGCGACGCTCATCCCCCACCCGCGGGCGAACGGCACCCGGGCGTCCGGCACGGGATGGATGTGGTGGGTGATCCGGGGATCGGCCAGGTAGCCGAGGTAGTAGTCGAACAGCTGGGTGGCCGACACCCGGTGCCGCTTGGCGAGGTTCAGCTCCGATTGGTCTTCCAGCAGGTTCTCGCGGCGTTCCACCGACCACACCTGCCACCCGGGGGCGCGCGAAGCGATCCAGCGGGCCAGCGGCACGAAGTAGCCCGCGCCGGCCGATGTCCCGGGCTCCAGTACGAGCACGTTGCGCGCGCTGCGGCGGCCGACCTTGATCACCCCCACCCGGTCGTAGCGCGCCGGCGTCCCCGGGGCGGCGAAGCTGTTCATCCAGGTCACGTGGAGCGGCCGGGCCGCCGCCGGGGCGGTTGCGCGCCCGGGCCGGGCCGTCGCCGCGGCGGTCGTGCCCAGCAGCCGGACCGCGGAAGTGGCGGTCGCGGCGGGGGCGACCGCCGCCGTCGCCAGCGCGGCGGCGATCCCGAGCACGACCGTGCGCAGCCCGCGGATGATCACGGCGGGTGATCCTTTCACACGGGGCGGCCGCGTCAGCGGCGGGCCAGGAACTTCAGCAGCGCGTCGTGCGTGGCCTTCGGGTTCTCCAGCTGGGGCACGTGGCCGCCCGGGAGCACGAGGTGCTGGGAGTCGGGCAGGGCCCGACGGACGTGATTGGCGAAGCCGATCGGCACCAGCGAGTCCCGCTTGCCCCAGACGAACAGGCTCGGGGCCTCCAGGGTGGGCAGCCGCGTCCACAGGCCGTTGCGTCCTCCGGGGGCCTCCAGGTAGATGTTGCGCGCCGCGGCATAAAAGGCGGCGCGCCCGCGCGGCGTCAGGTAGGAGCGCAGGAACTCGTCGATGCCGGCCGCGGTCCACTCCTCGTCCGCGCCGGGGACGACCCGGCGGACGATGGCCTCCACCACGGGGCGGGGCGCGGGCTGGATCAGCCCCAGTTGCGGCGGCACCAGCTTGAGCAGCGGCGCCCACGGCCGGCCGCGCAGCCAGGCCAGCGACGGCGCCAGCAGGCCGAGACGCCGCACCCGGTCCGGGTGGTCGAGCCCCACCTGGATGGCGACGCGGCCGCCCATGCTGTTGCCGATCAGGTCGGCGCGGTCGATGTCAAGCGCGTCGAGCAGCGCCACGACGACCCGAGCGAAGTACGGCGCGTCATACGGAGCGCGGATCGGCTTGTCGGAATCGCCGAACCCGGGCAGGTCGATGGCTATGGCGCGATAAGACCCGGCGAGCGCAGCCAGCGTCGGCAGGAACGACACCTTCGTCGCGCCCAGGCCGTGGAGCATGACGACCGCCGGCCCGGAGCCGGCCTGGCTGGTGGAGATCGACCCCTCGCTCGTCGTCACCTGGGCGAAGCGCAGGCCGTCCTTGCCCGTGGTGGCCGTGGCGGCCAGGAACCCGACCCCCAGGTTCAGGTCGTGGCGGACGGTGAGCCGGCCGGCGCGGAACGCGTCCATCCCGCCCCGCACGTCGCGGGCGATCTTGGCCCAGGTCCGCTCGTCGGCGCGCAGCACTGCGTCCGGCCGATCGCCGTTGGCCGACTCCAGCGTCGCGCCGTCCCCGTCGAGCACCGCGTCGATGGGCTCGGCCCCGGCGCCCACCAGGCGGATGCGGGCCGAGGAGCGTGTCAGCTCGAACAGGGCCGGGTCGTAGCGCCCGGCCAACTGCTCCAGTGAAGTGGGAACTGTGGTCGCCATGCTGAGCGTTAAATGCCCCTACCCACGGTTCTTAATGCTCGGCTGCGGGCGACCCCAATCGCGCCATCGTGGATTTCCAACCCGTCGATCAGGACGCCCGAGTGACCACTCTCACACTTGGCAGACCGGGCACCAGTACGTCGTCCGCCCACCGATCCGGTCGCGAGCCAGCGGCGTATGGCCGCAGCGGGGGCAGACGCCGTCCCGCCCGCGCTCGGGGATGAAGGCGCCGGTGTGGACGCCGCCCCGGCGGATCGCCGAGCGGACGGCGGCCCGCAACTCGCGGCGCAGCCGATCCAGGTCCTCCTCGGTCAGATCGGCCGTGGACCGCCCCGGGGCGATCCGCGCCTGCCACAGGGCCTGGTCGGCGAGCAGGTTGCCAACGCCGGAGATGGCCTGCTGGTTGAGCAGCCGGGCCTTGACGGCGGTCCGGCCGGCACCGACCAGCCGGCGGAAATCGGCCCGGCCGACGTCGGCGGCGTCCGGGCCGACGTGGCTGAAGTCCGGGTTGAGCACCGCCCGTCCGAGCCGGCGCTTGTCGCGCAGCGCCATCCGCGTACCGTCATCGAACTCGACCGCGAACCGGTCATAGGGCGAGACGTCGTCGGTCCCGTCGACGACGATGTGACCGGACATGCCCAGGTGCAGGCCGAGGACCGGGCCGTCGTCGGTCTCAGCCCACAGGAACTTGCCGCGGCGCCGGGCGGTGGCCAGCGTGTGCCCCACGAGCGCGGCGGCCATCTCCCCGGGAGCGTGCGGCCGGCACACGTAGCTGTCGCCGTCGTCGACCCGCGTGATCCGCCGTCCCAGCACGGTCTCCAGCGCGCCGCGGGCGCGTTCGGCTTCAGGCAGCTCGGGCATCGTCTCGTTCCGGCGGAGACTCAGGCTAGCCGCGCCAGCGCCCGGCGCACCTCCGCGTCGCGCGCCGCCGCCTCGTCGTCGGTCCACCGCCAGCCGATCCCGGCCTCGATCACGAACGCGGGGCGGTTGTGGTCCTGGATCTCCTCCACGATGACCTCGATCGCCGCCACGCCCTCCACCAGGTCGTCGTCCAGCGGCCGGGCGGTGCCGTAGGCGGTGACCGCCACGTCGCCGGCCGCGGCAATCGTCAGGGCGATGCGCGGATCCACGCGCAGGCGGGCCAGCGAGCCCCGGCTGCGGGCCAGCGCGATCAGGACGCGCTGCGGGCCGGCCCGCAGCGCGGCCGAGACGGGAATCGCGTGCGGACGGTCTCCGCCGGTGACCAGGACGAGCACCGTCCCCGCCGGCCAGTGCGGCAGCACCGGCGGGTTGTCATCGCGGCCTGGCGTCACCTGAGTCAAGACTCTAAGGTCCCCCGTGATGGGCACATCCGTCAACCGCCACGCCCTGGGCCTGACCTGGGTGGAGGACTCGGGCATGCGGCGGGCGGCGCACGCGCTGCGCGACGGGGACCGGGTGTGGCTCATCGACCCCTTCGAGGACGAGGTGGCGCTGGCGGCCGCCGCCGAGCTGGGCCGTCCGGCCGGCGTCATCCAATTGCTGGACCGCCACAACCGCGACTGCTCGGACATCGCCCAGCGGCTGGAGGTGGAGCGCTACCGGCTGCCCCGCTCGGTGCCGGATTCGCCGTTCGCGATCCTGCCCGTGGTGCGCCGGCGGTGGTGGAACGAGCTGGCGCTGTGGTGGGAGCAGGCCGACGCGCTCGTCGTCGCCGAGGCCGTCGGCACGGCCCCGGTGTTCGCCCTCGGTCGCCGCCTGGGGGTGCACCCGATGCTGCGCCTCACGCCGCCCCGCGCGCTGGCCTCCCGCCGGCCGGAGCGCCTCCTGGTCGGTCACGGGGCACCGCTGGAATCGGGTGCGGCGGACGCGCTCGACGAGGCCCTGGCGCACGCCTTGGGCGATCTCCCCCAGCTTGCCCTCAAGCTCCCGTCGCTGCTCCGCGAGAGCTGAGCCCGCCGTCCGCCAGGGCTGAGCCCGCCGGGCGCCACGGCTGAGCCCGCCGGGCGCCACGGCTGAGCCCGCCGGGCGCCACGGCTGAGCCCGCCGTCCGCCAGGGCTGACCCGGACGGGCCCGGGGTGAGAATTCGCTCAATCCGGCGCCGGACCTGACACGGGCCTTACACCAGACCCCGATCTGACACCGAATCCGCCCCCACGGCCGACATTCCGCTTGCCCGGCTGCCATCATCGAGCAATGCGGGTACGTGAGCCGCTTGGGGCCACCCAACCAGGCGGCAGCGTGGAGCTGTCCGTCGACCGACGCAGTGCTGCTGCGCTGGCCGTCGACAGACCCCGATCCGGAGCGTTGGGCGTCGACAGGCCCCGATCCGGTGCGCTGGCCTCCCCGCGGGGCCGGCTCGGGCTGATCGGGCTGCTCGCCACCGGACTGCTCATCTCCCTGTCGGCGGCGCACACCGAGTTGCTGCTCCCGTCCTCCCTGCGCCCGGTGCCCGGCTGGCTGGCCGGCGCGTTCGGACACGTGGGGCTGGACATCGGTCTGCCCGGGCTGATCCTGGCCCTGTCGCTCATGTTCCTGTCGTACGCGCTCGCCGTCGGCGCCACCAAGCAGCTCTCGGTGCGCGCCGTCCTGGCCAGCATCGCCGCGCTCAACGCGCTGGCGCTCGTCGCACCGCCGCTGCTGTCCAGCGACCTGTTCAGCTACATCGCGTACGGCCGGCTGGGCGCGATGTACGGGATCAACCCCTATCTCCACGGGCCCAACCTCATCTCGTTCGATCCGCTCTACCAGCTGATCGGCGCCCAGTGGACGCACACGCCCACCGTGTACGGGCCGTTGTTCACCGCCTTGAGCTACCCGCTGGCCGGGCTGGGCATCGCCGCCAACGTGTTCGCCTACAAGGGGATCGCCGCGCTGTCCTGCCTGGCCATCGTGGCGCTGACCTGGAAGTGCGCCCGGCTGCGCGGCATCGATCCGGTCAAGGCGGTGGCGTTCGTCGGGCTCAACCCGGTGATCGTCATCTATGGCGTCGGCGGCGGCCACAACGACCTGCTCATGCTGGCCATCCTGTGCGCCGGGATCTACGTGCTGCTGCGCCAGCGCGAGGGCACAGGCGGCGCGATGATCATCGCCGCCACCGCGGTCAAGCTGACCGCCGGGATGCTGCTCCCGTTCGCGCTCGCCGCCGGCGCCGGCCGCCGCGTGGCCGCCTCCGGGCGGGCTCGGTTGCTCACCGGGGCCGCCGTCGCGGCCGCGGCATTCTGCCTCCTTGGCCTGGTGCTGTTCGGCTCCGGGCCGCTGCACCTGCTCGGGACGCTGACCGGGATCCAAGGCCAGGGCGGCTCGCACAGCATCACCGGCTTCGTCCTCACCGGGCTCGGGCTGGGC
The DNA here is from genome assembly GCA_051985625.1 of Solirubrobacteraceae bacterium. Classification (GTDB taxonomy): domain Bacteria; phylum Actinomycetota; class Thermoleophilia; order Solirubrobacterales; family Solirubrobacteraceae; genus Palsa-465. The sequence continues at coordinate 1,461 of JBPYFQ010000136.1, read as the reverse complement.
AGCCTCAACCCGCTCGTCAGCAACGTGCTCCACGTGGGCTACGCCGTGGCCCTGGTCTGGCTCATCCGCGGGGTGTGGATCGGCCGGCTGGACTGGATCACGGCGGCCGGCTGGGCCGTGGTGGGCCTGCTCGTGTCGGCCGGGCTGCTGATGCCGTGGTACATCGCCTGGCTGATCCCGCTGGCCGCGCTGTCGACCGACCGCCGGCTGTGGCTGACGGCGATCGCCCTGACCAGCCTCGGCCTGACCTCCCTCTAGCTCCACTTGGAGCACGAAAGGGTCGGAAAACGATCCGTTCATGCTCAGAGTGGCGCCCGCGTGCGACCATGGCCGTCACCGATGGCGGCCACCAGCAAGACCGAGCCAGTTGACCTGACCGTCGCTGGGCGGACGGTGCGCATCACCAGCCCGGACCGGGTCTACTTCTCCGCGCGCGGGGAGACGAAGCTGGACCTGGCCCGCTACTACATGAGCGTCGGCGACGGGATCGTGCGGGCGCTGCGCGAGCGGCCGTGCATGCTGCACCGCTTTCCCGGAGGCGTCGACGGCAAGAAGGTCCACCAGAAGCGGGTGCCCGCCGGCGCCCCGGACTGGCTGGAAACCGTGCGGGTGCACTTCCCCCGCTACGGCCGCCACGCCGACGAGCTGTGCGTGACCGAGCCGGCCAGCGTCATCTGGGCGGTGCAGATGTCGACGGTGGAATTCCATCCCTGGAACTCGCGGCGAGCCGACGTCGAGCATCCGGACGAGTGGCGCATCGACCTGGACCCGATGCCCGACTGCCCGCTGGACCGGGTGCGCCGGGTCGCCCACGTCGCGCACGAGGTGCTTGACGAGCTCGGCGCCGTGGGATGGCCCAAGACCTCCGGCGGTTCCGGGATCCACGTGTACGTCCGGATTGAGCCGCGCTGGGGGTTCGGCGACGTCCGCCGGGCCGCGCTGGCGTTCGCCCGCGAGGTCGAGCGCCGGGCTCCGGCGGACGCCACCACGACCTGGTGGCGCAAGGACCGGGAGCCGGACAAGGTGTTCGTCGACTACAACCAGAACGCCCGGGATCACACCATCGCCAGCGCCTATTCGGTGCGCGGCGTGGTGCAGGGCACGGTGTCGGCCCCGATCGCCTGGGGCGAGGTCGACAGCGTGGAGCCGAGCGAGCTGACGATCGCCACCATGCCCGAGCGCTACGCGCGCCTGGGCGATCTCCATGCCGGCATCGACGACACGGCGTTCTCGCTCCAGCGGTTGCTGGAGTGGGCCGACCGCGACGAGCGCGACCGCCTGGAGGATCCGGGCGGCGCGCCGGACTGACGGCAGCCTGCTCGTCGCGCCCTCAGGCCGACCAGCCCGTCCAGCGCTCCACGTCGACGGCCAGCACCGCGCCGGTCGCCTCCTGCTGCGGGTAGCGCTCGTGCAGCAGCGCGATCGCCCGGTGCGCCTCGGTGGCCTCGATGGCCGGGGCGT
>JBPYFQ010000135.1:0-10948 GCA_051985625.1 Solirubrobacteraceae bacterium | reverse complement strand
CGCCATGGGTGCTGAGACGCTGCGATGGACCACCGCCGCTGAGGTGGTGGCCGCCGGTCGTGACTGGGGTGGCCTCGGCGGCCCACCCGTGGCCGTCGATGCCACCGGCGTACCGGCGGCGGTGCGCGCGATGGTCGACATGGTCGCCTCGGCGGGCCGCGCGGTTCAGGTGGGCATGGCCAACGACGACGCGCCGATCCGGATCGGCAGCTTGACCGAGAAGGAGCTCGACGTCCTGGGCGCGAGCTGCTGCACCGGCGACGACTTCGCGGAGGCGGTCGGGGTCGTGGAGCGCAACACCAGCGCGCTGGCCCGTCTCATCAGCCACGAGTTCGCGCTGTCCGAGGCGCCCGAGGCGATCCGCTTCGCGATGAGCAATCCGACTGAGGTGATGAAGGTGGTGATCCGAGATGAGTGAGCAGTTCGATTACGTGATCGTCGGTGCGGGCTCCGCCGGGTGCGTGCTGGCAGCCCGGTTGAGCGAGGACCCAGACGTGCGCGTGGCGTTGCTGGAGGCCGGCGGCGAGGACACCGCGCCGGAGATCCGGATCCCGGCGATCTTCCCGATCATGTTCAAGACCGAGCTCGACTGGGACCTGTTCGGCGACCCCGAGCCCGGCATGGACAATCGCCGCCTCTACCTACCGCGCGGCCGCATGCTGGGCGGCTGCAGCTCGATCAACGCGATGATCTACGTGCGCGGCAATCGGGTGGATTACGACGCGTGGGCCGCCGCCGGCTGCGACGGCTGGGGGTATGACGACGTGTTGCCGTACTTCAGGCGCTCCGAGGACAACGAGCGCGGCGAGGATCAGTTCCACGGGGTCGGCGGCCCGCTGACCGTGTCCGAGAGCCGGTCGATGCATCCGCTGGTCGACGCCATGATCGAGGCCGGCCGCCAGGCGGGCCACGAGTACAACCCGGACTTCAACGGCGCCCGCCAGGAGGGGGTCGGCCGCTTCCAGCTCACGCAGCGCGACGGCCGGCGCCTGAGCACGTCCGACGCGTTCCTGCATCCCGTCCGCAGCCGGCCCAACCTGACCGTGCTGACGCACGCCTACGCGACGCGTTTGTTGTTTGAGGGCCGGCGGGCGAACGGCGTCGAGTACCGGCGCTTGGACGAGACGCACCAGATTCATGCCGCGCGCGAAGTGATCGTCTCGGCCGGGACCTACTACTCCCCGCAGTTGCTGATGCTGTCGGGGATCGGGCCCGAGGACCAGCTCACGCCGCTTGGTATCGAGGTCCGCGAGGCGCTGCCGGTGGGCGAGAACCTCCAGGACCACTGCATGTGCAACCTGAACTACACGACCACGGGCCCGTCGCTGTTCGACGCCCCCCGCCCCGAGAACTTCGCGCTGTTCGAGGCCGAGGGCCGCGGGCCGCTGACCTCGAACATCCCCGAGGGCGCCGGCTTCTTCCGGGCGCGCAGCGGCGTCCAGGCGACCGACATCGAGTTCCACTTCGCCCCGGGGATGCTCTACGACGGCGGCCTCACGGCGCCCGAGGCCCCGGGCATGGCCTACGGCCCGGTGGTGATCAAGCCCACCAGCCGCGGACGCGTGATGCTCCGCTCCCCCATGCCGCTGGCCAAGCCGCGCGTGCTCTGCAACTTCCTCACCACCGAGGAGGACCGGGCCAGCATGGTGGCCGGGTTGCGGATGGCGCTGCACATGGCCGAGCAGCCCGCGCTCCAGGCGGTGATCGACAAGCCCTTCCGCGTGCCGGACGGCGACTCGGACGAGGACCTATTTGCCTTCGCCCGCCGCGAGGGCATGACGGTCTTCCACCCCACCTCGAGCTGCTCGATGGGATCGGTCGTGGATGCCGAGCTGAAGGTGTACGGCATCGACGGGCTCCGGGTGGCCGACGCCTCGGTGATGCCGGAGATCACCCGCGGCAACACGAACGCAGCGACGATCATGATCGCCGAGAAGGCGGCCGACCTCATCCGATCGGGCAGCACCGCTCCGGCGACCGCGGGGGTGGCGTGATGCAGGTCCTGGATGATGGTCAGGCGACGCTCGTTCGGTCGCTATGCGAGTTGGTGGTGCCCGGATGCGAGCGGGTCGGTGCCGAGGTCTACGTCGACGCGCTGCTCGCTCAGATGCCGGAGGACGCGCGCGCCGGCGCCATCGCCTGCTTTGAGGCGCTGGCCGACTGCGTGCCCGGAGGCGAGGACGCCCTGCGCGAGCGGCAGTTCACGCCGGAGTTCGGGCTGGTCCGCGCTCTGGCGTGCGAGGCGTTCTACAGCGACTTCGTGGCGCCGGGCGCGGCCGGACCGGGAGCCTGGACGGAGATCGACTTCAATTCGCCTTTGGCGACACGGCTGGCCAAGGACTGGTCGTATCTGGGGGTGGTTCCGGGATGAGCGGCGAGCGGTTCGATGTGGTCGTCGTCGGTTCCGGGGCCGGCGGCGGCGTGGTGGCCGGCGAACTGGCCGACGCGGGACGGCGGGTGCTGCTGCTGGAGTCCGGGCCGCACCGGAGCGCGGCCGACTTCACCCGGTGGGAGGCGCATGCCACGCACGACATCTGGTGGCCGATCGCGATGGCCGAGCCCGCAGTTTCGGACCCGCCCGGCCCGGCGGCCGGACCGCCAATGCCCCTGTTCCGGGGCCATTGCGTGGGCGGCACCACCACCATCAACACCAAGGTGGCGCTGCGGCCGACCGACCAGGACTACGAGAAGTGGTACGACGCGGGTGGGGCCGAGTTCACGACTGCCGACCTCGACCCGTGGTTCGATCGGGTGGAGCAGCGGCTGGGCGTCCGCGAGCGTGCGGATTGGCAGCAGTGCGTGCGGACCGTGGCGCCGGCGTTTGCCGCGCTGGGCGCGCCACTGGAACCGGTCATGTCCTACACCGACCACAACTGCATGCGGTGCGGCTCCTGCCTGCAGGGGTGCCCCACGAACGCCGGCAAGAGCACGATGAACGTGTACATCCACCCGCCCTGGGCCGAGGGGCGGCTGGAGCTGCGCGCCGGCTGCCAGGTGGCGCGCGTGGTGATCGAGAACGGCGGCGACGGGCCCGTGGCGACCGGCGTGGAGTACGTCGACGGCGACGGACGGCCGCAGGTGGTCGGCGCCGACGTGGTGGTGGTGGCGGCTGGGGCGCTGGCGACCTCCCAGCTGCTGCTGCGATCCGGCGTGCGCGAGGCGAGCGGCGGGTCGGCGTCGAGTGGCCTGATCGGCCGGCACCTCGGCTGGCACCCGGCGCGGCTCGTCGAGGGCCTGTTCGACGAGGTCCAGGACGCGCACATGGTCTATCCGATCAGCGCCCACTGCATGACCCACCAGCGCGACGAGGACGGCGGGTTCATCATCGAGGCGGCCACCATCCAGGATCCGATCGGCTTCGCCACCGCCCTGTCCGACGAGCGCGGAATCCCGCTGTGGGGCCCCGAGCTGACCGACCTGATGCGGCGCTACCGCTACTTCACCGGCCTGCTCACGATGGTGTCCGACGAGAACCACGGGGTCGCCTGGATCGACGAGGCCGGCCGGGACCGCTACACCTACGAGTGGAGCCCGGCCGAGGAGGAGCGCAACGCCCAATCCCTGGAGTTCGCCCGCGAGGTGCTGCTCCAGTCCGGCGCCCGCCGGGTGCTCCAGACGGGGCTGTTGAGCACCCACATCCAGGGCGGCTGCCGGATGGGCTCGGATCCGGCGCGATCGGTCGTCGACGCGCACGGCGAATCGCACGACGTACGCCGCCTGTTCGTCGGCGACGGCTCGCTCGTGCCCCGCACGCTGTCGGTCAACCCCTCGCTCACGATCATGACGCTGGCCAGCCGGCTCGCCGGCTACCTGGCCGAGGACGAGCACGGGTATTTCCCCCGGGCGGGCGCCGCGGCCGCGGCCTGAGCGGGCGGGTGGCCGGCGCCCCGAGGAGCCCGACCGCGGGCCGGCTCAGCCGAGCGCCACCTCGACCAGGACGGGCTCGCGACGCTCGGCCAGCCCGGGGACGATGTCGTCGAAGCACGCCAGCAGCTGCTCGTGGGTGCTGACGTTGACCGCGGGGCAGCCGAGGCAGCGGGCGATCCCGGCGATGTCGATTGAGCCGAACGCCGGCCAGGCGGCACTGGCGTTGGCGTCGCGCGCCAGGGCGTCCATGACCGCGTAGCTGCCGTTGGCCATGACCAGCAGAAGCACCCCCACCTCGTAATGGGCCGCGCTCCACAGCGCCTGGATCGCGTACATCGACGAGCCGTCGCCGATGACGCCGATGATCGGCCGGTCCGGAGCGCCCATCTTCAGGCCGATCGAGCCGGCCACCCCGAAGCCGAGGCCCCCGTTGCCGCAGGCCAGGAACCCGCCCGGGGACCGGATCGGCACCCGCCGGTACAACTCCGGCTGGCTGGACGGGGTCTCCTCCACGATCACCGTGCGGCACGGCAGCCGCTCGGCCAGGGCGCTGTAGACATGGGCGGGGGTCAGAGGCTCGCCCGTGCCCGGGGCGGCGGGCGCCGCGGGCCGCTGCAGCGGCGCGGGGAGTTCGGTGTCGCGCTCGGCCACCTGCTCGGCGAGGGCCGCGCACGTCTGGGCCACCGAGCCGATGATCGCCAGCGCCGCCGGACTGCGATAGGCCTCGGCGGCATCGTCGGTGACGACCGCCACGCGCGTGCCGTCCGCGACCATCGGCCCGTCGTCGTCGTACAGGTACAACCGAAACGCGTTGGTGCCGACGGCGATGACGAGATCGTGGGCCGACAGCGCGTCGCGCATCAGCCGGCGGCGCCACGGCAGGTGACCGGCAAACTGGGGATGGTCCTGCGGGAAGCCGGCGGCGCGAGCGAAGGACTCCTGCCACACCGGGCAGTGCAGCCGCTCGGCCAGGCCGACGACCGACTCCCAGCACTCCGCGCCGTCGCCACCGCGGCCGACGACCAGCGCGGGCGCGGCGGCGCGGTCGATCATCTCGGCGAGTTCGCCCACGTCGCCGGCGGTCACGTTCGCGGCGCGGACCGTGCGCTCCGGCCAGCCGGCAGCGTGCTCGTCGGCGGCCTGGAGCCAGTCGCCCATCGGCACAACGACGATCGCGGGGCCGCGACCGTCAATCGCCTCGTGATACGCGCGGGCGATCGCCCCGGGGACGTCCTGGGCCCGCACCGGCAGCTGCGACCAGACCGGGTAGTCGCCGGCCAGGCGCTCCAGACCGCGTCCGGTCAGGAACGGCTCGTAGGCGATCTGGCGGCGGTCCTGCTGCCCGACCACGACGACGAGTGGGACCCGCATGTCCCGCGCGTTGGCCAGCGCGTTGACCGCGTTGCCCAGACCGGGCGCCGTGTGGAGATTGACCAGCGCCGGCTCGTCCCGGGCGATTGCCCAGCCGGTGGCCATCCCCACCACCGAGCCCTCGTGCAGGCCCAGCACGAAGTGGATGTCGCCGGGCAGCCCAGCCAGGAACGGGATCTCCGTCGAGCCGGGGTTGCCGAAGATCGTGGTCAGGCCGAGCCGGCGCATGACGTCGAACGTCGCCTCCCGGACCGTCCTCGATCCCGCGGGATGGTCTCGATCGTCTGTAGCGGGCACCGTCGGGCGTTGCGCTTCGTCGATCATCGCGTTCGGGGGCGCTCCCCTCCGGCCAACGCTATCACGGTACGCTTTGAGAACAAGCGGTCACAGAGCGCACAACGCCGGCTGGCGAGCGCGGGCCGCCGCGAGGACAAGGAGAGACTCACTGTGCCGCTCCAGCGACTGCACAAGGAGACGCCGTCCGCCCCGTCCGTCGAGGCTGCGCCGACCTCTGCCGCCACGGACCCGGCCGATCTGGGGGTCCTGGAGGCGTCCGCTCTCCTGCACGATCGCCAGTTGTCCGCGCGGGAACTGACTGATGCCTGTCTGGGCCGGATCGAGCAGCGCAACGGCGGGCCGCCGACCCCGGACGGCTCGCCGGAGGCGATCAACGCGTGGGCACGCGTGTACCCGGACCAGGCGCGCGAGGCGGCCGCCGCGGCCGACGAGCGCCTGGCCCGCGACGGCGACCGCGTTCCCCTGCTGTGCGGGATCCCGATCGCGCTCAAGGACCTGTACGGCGTCGCCGGGCTGCCGCTGACCGCCTCCAGCCGCGTGCTGGAGGGCCAGGTGGCCGAGGCCGACGCCATCGTGTGGACCCGCCTGCGGGCCGAGGGAATGGTGCTCCTCGGCCACACCCACACCCATGAGTTCGCCGCCGGCGGAACGACCGACCAGGTCGGCAACCCGTGGGCGCTCGACCGCGTCGCCGGCGGGTCGAGCGGGGGCAGCGCGGCGGCGCTGGCCGCCCGCATGACCCCGGCGGCCCTGGGCAGCGATACGTGCGGGTCGCTGCGCATCCCCTCCGCCTGCTGCGGCACCAGCGCGGTCAAGCCGACACACGGCCGGCTCCCGCTGGCCGGGATCATCCCGCTGGCCCCGACCCTCGACCACCCGGGGCCGATGGCCCGCACGATGGCCGAGTGCGCGGTCCTGCTGGAGGCCATGGCCCGCGGCGGCCCGGAGGGCACGCCGCTCGCGCCCCCGCCCGCGCCGCTGATCGGGGTTCCGCGCCGCCCCCGGGGCGGCCGCCGCCCCCTGGAGGGGCTGACCGTGGCGTTCACGGACCGGACGGACGACGTGGAGATGGATCAGGCGGTCGCCGCCGCCTTCGACGCCGCCCGGAGCGCCTGCCGGGAGCTGGGCGCGCGCGTCGTCTCCGCCCCGGCGCCCTGGATGATGGAGTGGGACGACCTCAGCCTGGTCCTGCTCACCGAGGCCTGGGCCCACCATGCCCAGCACGCCGAGCGGGCCGGGCTCTACCGCCCGGCGATCGCCGAGTTCGTGGAGGCGGCGGCCGGGTTCACGGCGGCGGCGCCGTACCTGGCCGCCCAGCATCGGCGGGCGCTCGGAGTCGCCGCCTGGGAGGACTGGTTCTCCGCCGGCGGGATCGACCTGGTGCTGGAGCCGACGCTGCCGATCGTCCCCTACGGCCGGGGGCCGGGCTACGACCCGGGGCATGCCGGAGGCCCGGGCGATCCGATGATCGCGCTCACCGTCCTGTGGGACATGACCGGGATGCCCGTCGCCACGCTGCCGGTCACCTGGCAGACGAGCGTCTCGCTGATCGCGCCGCGGGGGCGAGAGGCGGCGCTCATCCAGGCGGCGATCGACCTCCAGGAGCACGCGCTCGGCGTGCCCGAGTGGACGCCGGCGGGGAGAATGGCGAGGGAGGGGTCTCGAACGCGATGATCGGGGACATCCTGTGGGAGCCGCCGGCCGACCTGCGACAGCGCACCGAGGTCGGGCGCTTCATGCAGTGGGTCTCTGACCATTCCGGGCGTGACTTCAGCTCCTTCCACGAGCTGTGGCGCTGGTCGGTCGATGATCTGGAGGGCTTCTGGGGCGCGCTGTGGGAGTTCCACGGCGTCCGGGACCACGGTGGCTACGAGCGCGTGCTGGCCTCGTCTGCCATGCCCGGCGCGGTGTGGTTCCCCGGCGCCCGGGTCAACTACGCCGAGCACCTGCTCGGCCGCGAGGAGGACCGTGACCGCGTGGCGGTGGTGGAGCAGTCGCAGACGCGGCCGCCGCGGGAGCTCACATTCGGCGACCTGCGCGACCAGGTGGCGCGGGCCCGGGCCGGCCTGGAGCGGCTCGGGGTGGGTCGCGGCGACCGGGTCGTCGGCTACCTGCCGAACATCGCCGAGACGCTGGTGGCGTTCGCGGCCACCGTCAGCCTCGGCGCCATCTGGGCCACGTGCGCCCCGGAGTTCGGGGCCCGCAGCGTCATCGATCGCTTCGCGCAGATCGAGCCCAAGGTGCTGTTCACGATCGGCGGCTACGGCTTCCGCGACCGCTACATGGATCGCCGCGGCGAGGTGGAGACGGTCCGCCGGCACCTGCCCGGCCTGGAGCACACGGTCTGGGTGCCATATGGCGAGGCCGAGGTAGTTGACGCCGTGCCGTGGGGCGCGCTGACCGAATCCGGTTCCCAGCCGCCCCCGCTGGAGTTCGAGGCGGTGCCGTTCGACCACCCGCTGTACATCCTGTTCTCCTCCGGGACGACCGGGCTGCCCAAGGCCATCGTCCACGGGCACGGCGGGCAGCTGATCGAGCACGTCAAGAATCAGGGCCTGGGCTGGGGGCTGAAGCCGGGCAGCCGGCTGCAGTGGTTCTCCACGACGGCGTGGATGATGTGGAACGCGCTCGTCTCGGCGCTGCTCCTGCGCTCCTCGATCGTGATGCTCGACGGCGACCCCGCCTGGCCGGACCTGGCTGAGCAGTGGCGGCTGGCCGAGCGCAACCGCCCCACGGTCATGGGCGTCTCGCCGCCGTACCTGATGGCCTGCCGCAAGGCCGGGCTGGACCTGCGCAACGACTTCGATCTGAGCTCGCTGGAGGTGCTGTGCACGGCCGGCTCGCCGCTGCCCGCTGAGGGCTATCGCTGGGTCTACGACCAGCTGGGGCCGGACATCTGCCTGATCAACGGCAGCGGCGGCACCGACGTGTGCACGGGCCTGGTGTCCGGCTGCCCGGCGGTCCCCGTCTACGAGGGCGAGATCTCCTGCGCGTGCCTGGGCGTCGACGCCAAGGCGTTCGACGAGGACGGCCGCGAGGTCGTCGGCGAGCTCGGCGAGCTGGTCATCACCAAGCCGATGCCCTCGATGCCGGTGGCGCTGTGGGGCGACGCCGACGGCGAGCGCTACCGCAGCTCGTACTTCGACCGCTATCCCGGGGTCTGGCGCCAGGGGGACTGGATCAAGTTCACCGAGCGGGGCAGCTGCGTCCTGACCGGCCGGTCAGACGCGACGCTCAACCGGGGCGGCGTGCGCCTGGGCACCGGCGAGTTCTACTCGGTCGTGGAGGAGTTCCCGGAGCTGGCCGACGCGCTCGTCGTCCACCTGGAGGACGACGAGGGCGGCCTGGGCGAGCTGCTCCTGTTCGTGGTGCCGGCGCCGGGCGCCGTCGTGGACGACGACGTGACCGCCCGGGTGGCCGCGGCGCTGCGCCGCGAGCTGTCGCCGCGCCACGTGCCTGACCGGATCGTCCCGGTCGACGCCATCCCCCGGACCCTGACCGGCAAGAAGCTGGAGGCGCCGGTCAAGCGGCTCCTGCGCGGCGAGCCGGCCGACCGGGTGGCCAGCCGCGACTCGCTCGCCGACCCGGCCGCCCTGGACGCGTTCGTGGCGCTCGCCGCCGAGCGGTCGGCCCGGGAGGCCCCGCTGGCATGAGCGTGCGCGAGTCGCCGGTGTTGCCGCCGCCCGGTCAGGGTGTGCGCGAGCGCTGGCGCCCCCACGGCGCCGATCTCAGCGCCCAGCTGCGGTCCTGGACCGACATCCTGGCCGAGACGCACCTGGCGTTCGACGTGCGGCCGGCGTTCGCGACGCCCAGCCGGTTCCGGGCCGCGGTCACCCGGCGGCCGGTCGGCGACCTGATGCTCGTCGACTGCGCGGCTGCCCCCTTCCTGGGCCGCCGCTCGAGCGCGGTGATCGGCACGCCACCGGCCGCCGGCCACGAACGGGTGCTCGGCTTCCAGCTCGTCTGCAAAGGGGTCGAGCTCGTCCGCGAGGGCAGCCGCGAACTGGCCCTGACGCCCGGCGACGTGGTCCTGTGGGACGGCCTGGCGCCGACCGAGATCGAGATCACCGAGCCGTTCTACAAGCGCACGCTCCTGTTCCCGCGGGACCGCGTGCTCGCCGTCTGCCCCCGCCTGGGCGAGCTCGAGGCGCTCCCCTCGCTCGCCGACAGCGCCCCGGCGCGGCTGCTCGTCCGCTACATGAACGCGCTGGCCGCCGAGCTTTCCGGGCTCGACGCCGCCGCCGGCGCGGCGGCCGCCAACGCCGCGCTCGAGTTGCTACGGGCGGCGGTCGAGCCGGCCCTGCCGAGCGACCGCTCGGCGACCCGCGCCGCCATGCGCGCCGAGATCGCCCGCTACGCGCGCAGCCATCTCCAGGACCCGCACCTGGGCCCGGCGTCGATCGCCCACGCCTACACGATGTCGGTCCGCACCCTCCACGCCCTGTTCGAGGACGTTGACGAGTCGGTCGCCGGCCTCGTCCGCGCCGAGCGCCTGGCCCGCTGCCTGGAGGACCTCCGCCGCCCCAACGGCGGCTCCGTGACCGAGATCGCCTTCCGCTGGGGCTTCTGCGACGCCGCCCACTTCTCCCGCGTGTTCAAGCGGGGGTTCGGGGCCACCCCCAGCGAGGTGCGCCAGGCGGCGCTCACCACAGCGCGGTGAGCGCCGTGAGCCAGCGGGCTCCCACGACTGGTCAGCTCATCGCTTCCGCCCCTTGTTCCGCGCTCCCCAGGTATCCGTCTGGCTGTGGCAGTTCGGACACAGCAGACGAAGGTTCTCCAGCCGGTTGTCCTGACCGTCGCCGTTGACGTGGTGAAGCTCCAGGGCCAGCGGTTGGCCGCACCAATCGACCAGCCCACAGCTCTCGCAGCGCTCCTGCTTGAGCCCCGCCATCAGCAGGCGCGCCTTCACGTGCTGCCGCGAGCGTCGCCGGCCGGCGGCCAGGACATGCTCCAGCGGCTCCAGCCGCGGTCGGGCCTGGATCGCCCCCCGTTTGATTGCGTCCGCCCACGCGTTGACGCCAAACCCGAACCGGCGGCGACACTCTGCGGCCGAATGACCCGCCGCGTAGTACGCGCGGATCTGCTCCCAGTCATAGCGCCGGGCTGCTTCAGGCCGCGCCTCAACCCCGAGCGTGCGGAGGTGGAAGCAGACGGTCGGGGCGGAGACGCCCAGCGCGCGGGCGATCTCAGCCTGCGACGCGCCACCGGCGTGCAACCTCGCGACGGCCTCACGGGTTCGTGTACGCGGCCGCGGCGGGGATTCGTCGCGGAGAACGACGTCGCCCCGCTGGATCGCGGCATACCAGGCGCCATTGGAGATCGCGAATTCCCGCTGGCACTCGGCCGCGGTGTGACCCTCTCCGTAGAACGTCGCAATCAGCGCCCAGTCGTATCGTTTCCGGCCCTCTTTCAC
>JBPYFQ010000134.1:0-15178 GCA_051985625.1 Solirubrobacteraceae bacterium | reverse complement strand
GCCCGCGGCGCCCGCGCCGGCCGCCGCCGGCGCCGCCGCGCTGGCGGCGAGCATGCCGGTCGTCCCGGCACCGCCGGCTGCGGTCCCGCCGGCGGCCATCCCGCCGGTCACGATCGCGCCGCCGCCGCTTGCGCTGGCGCCGGCCGCGACCCCGGCGTGCCGTCCGACGATCGACCGCAGCACCGACGACTTCAGCTCACCGGTCAGGGCGACGCCGGGGATGAGCAGACAGGCCGCCTGCTGACGGCGCACCTCGGCTTCGAAGGCCGCGCACCCGGCACAGCGGTCGATGTGGGCGCGCGTCCGTCCTCGGGCCCTGATCTTGCCGCGCACGGTGGAGATCCGCTCGCGGATCTCGGCGCACGAGCTGTCCCGCGCCTGCCGGCCGCGGACCAGAGACTTGCGCGCCTGGAAGATGAGCGCCTTGACCTTGGCGGGGCGGACGCCCAGCACCGCCGCGATCTCGGAGTGCGAGTGGTCCCCCAGCTCGAACAGGACGAGGGCGGCCCGCTGGTCCAGCGGAAGCCGCTGCATATCGTCGACGACCTCCCGGAGCTGCTCGAGCCGCTGGACGTGCTCTTGCGGATCGTCGCCGCATAGCTGGTCGGCCACCGACTCGTCGGCGAGGCCCGTCGGCCGCCGGGCTCGGAGCATCGACAGACAGCGGTTACGGGCGATCGCGTACAGCCACGGCCGCAACGCGATCGCATTCTCGCCGCTACCCAGCGCCCGGTAGGCCGACACGAACGTGAGCTGCAACGCGTCCTCGGCCTCCTCCCGGCTGCCCAGCATGTGGATGCAGAAGGCCAGGATGCGGCGGGCGTAGCGGTCGTAGATGGCCTCGAAAGCGACGACGTCGCCGTCCCGGGCGCGCTCGACCAGATCGTCGTCGCTGAGCCCTGGCGTGGAACGCTGATCGACCAGCCAGCGACGATCAGCGACTAGCGCGGTTGCCCCCATGTGCACAGTATGCGCCTGATGACCGGCGGCGTCCAGCCTTCGACCCCTCGCGGCGCCCACCAGCGCCGGTGAAGATCCCATTCCCCCTCTTGTCGCCGTCACCGGGCTGGCTTACACTCCGGCGCAGCCGGTGGACCGCGACGCCCCCTGCGGCCAATACCGGCAAGCCCCAGGGCGGGGCAAGCGAGGCGCCCCGTAGGGGCTGGCGAGGCGCCCCGGGGGGCGGCTCCCCCGGGGCGCTAGCAGCTCGTCACGATTACGTCGTGCCCCCACGACCCACGTTTCTCGATCGGCCGCTTTACCTAATGAACGCGAGAGATTGCGAAAGGTTGGTCGTCAACGCAGGCCGCCGCGAAGGTTTGCCGTAAACGCCGGTCGCGGCGAAGGTTTGGTCGTGTTCAGCCGCCGGACTCGGCCCGCGCCTTGAGCCCCTCCACCGGCCGGTCGGCCAGCAGCGACTCGACCCGATCCCGCACCGGCCCGCGCACCGTCCGCACCACCAGGGCCAACCGCCGGCCGACGCCGATCTCCAGGGTGTAGGTGGCGACCGTCAGCCCGCTCCCCCGGGGCTCGAACCGCCAGGACCCGTCCAGCGAGCGGAGATCGCCGCTCTCCCGCGTCCAGCGGATCGCGCCCGGCTCGTCGTAGCTGAAGCGCAGGCGCATGCGCACGCGGGTGACGCTCGCGTCCATCTCGCTCTCCACCATCGTGGCCCGTCCGTCTCCGTCGCGCTCGAGCACCTCCACCTCGGTCATCGCGCCATGCCACTCCGGCACCCGGTCCAGGTCAGCCGCGATGGCAAAGCAGCGCTCCGCCGGCGCGGCGATCTCGATCGTTCGGGTTCCCTCCAGGTCGGCCATGCGCTGCCTTCTACCCGGGTTGGTAGGTTCCCACCATCGCCGAGCCCCAGCCCATCCTGACGCCGCTCACCGAGTCCGCGATCTTCCTCGTGGTCACCGTGGACCCCGGGGCCGAGGAGGACGTCCGCGGACTGCTCGCCGACGTCAGCGGCCTGCGCCGGTCGGTCGGCTTCCGGATCCCGGAGGGCGGCCTGACCTGCGTGGTGGGCATCGGATCGGCGCTGTGGGATCGCCTGTTCGGCGACCCGCGGCCGGCCGGCCTGCATCCGTTGGCCGAGATCGCCGGCCCCCTGCACCGCGCGGTGGCGACGCCGGGCGACGTGTTGTTCCACATCCGGGCTCATCGCCAGGACCTGTGCTTCGAGCTCGCCCAGCGGCTGATGGACCGCCTGCGAGGATCGGCGCGCGTCGCCGACGAGGTGCACGGGTTCCGGTCGTTCGACGAGCGTGACCTGCTGGGTTTCGTCGACGGCACCGAGAACCCGGACGGGGAGGCCGCCCAGGCCGCGGTGATCATCGGCGATGACGACCCGTTCGCCGGCGGCAGCTACGTCATCGTCCAGAAGTACCTCCACGATCTGGCCGCCTGGGACGCGCTCACGGTCGAGCAGCAGGAGCGGGCCATCGGCCGCCAGAAGCTGAGCGACATCGAGTTCGACGACGACGCCAAGCCAGCCAACGCGCACATCGCCCTGACCGTGATCGAGGACGAGAACGGCGAGCAGCGTCAGATCATGCGCTTCAACATGCCGTTCGGCCGGGTCGGCGCCAACGAATTCGGCACCTACTTCATCGGCTACGCGCAGGACCCGGACGTCATCGAGGAGATGCTCCAGAACATGTTCGTCGGCAAGCCCCCCGGCACCTACGACCGCATCCTGGACTTCTCCACGGCCGTGACCGGCAACCTGTTCTTCGTGCCGGACGCCGGATTCCTGGACGACCCACCGCCCGCCCCGGGCACCGAAGCGGCCGAGGCCGCCGAGTCCGCCGAGCCGGTCGACGCCGACGCGGGCGACGTCTCGCTGGGGCTCGGCAGCCTGCGCGCGCACGAGTAGCTCCCGCCGACCGATCGTCCGGCGTAGGCTGGACGGCGATGGCCAGCGTGGACCGGATGCCCGACGAGCTCCACCCGCGCCATCTGCTGGTGCGGACGGCCGAGATCTCCGTGCTCATCGCCGTCGTCATCCTTGCCATCACCGCCCTGCCCGGGCTCGACGAGGTGCGGGCACGCCTCCAGGGCGCCGAGGCGACATGGGTCGTCGCCATGGTGGTGGCCGAGGTGGGGTCCTGCGCGGGCTACCTGCTCGTGTTCCGCGCCACCTTCTGCGCCCAGATGTCCTGGGGGCTGAGCTACGACATCGCGATGGCCGAGCTGGCGGCGAACTCCCTGCTGCCGGCGGGGGGAGCGGGCGGGCTGGCGCTGGGGGTCTGGGCGCTGCGGCAGGCGGGGATGCCGACCGGTCACATCAGCCGCCGGACGGTCGCCTTCTTCGTCGTCACCAGCGCGGCCAACTTCTTCGCCCTCATCCTGGTCGGCCTCGCCGCGTTCACCGGGTTCCTCGCCGGCCGCCATGACGTGCTCCTCACACTCGTCCCGGCCCTCGTCACCGCCCTGGGCGTGCTGCTGGTCGCCGTGTCTCCGCGGCTGCTGCGCGCCCTCGGCTCCCGTGGGTCCGGCGGCGACGGGAGCGGCGTGCGCGCCCGCCTCGGCCGGTGGATCAGGGACGGGCTGACCACGGTCGCCGACGGGGTCGACCAGGCCAAGGGGCTGCTGCGCTCCCACGGTTTCGGCGTCGTGGTCGGCTCGTTGAGCTACATGGCGTTCGACATCGTCGCGCTCGGCTTCGCGTTCGCCGCCATCGGGCCGGTGCCGCCGTTCACCACCCTGGTCCTCGGCTACCTGATCGGCCAGCTCGGCAACCTGATCCCACTCCCGGGTGGGGTCGGCGGCACCGAGGGCGCGCTGATCGCCGTGTTCGCCCTCTACGGCGTCAACCTGGCCGACGCGACGGCGGCCGTCCTGCTCTACCGGCTGTTCCAGCTACTCGTCCCGGCGTTCATCGGCACGCCCGCCTTCGTGACGCTGCGCCGCAAGCTGAGCCGGGCCGATCAGCCGGCGCTGGTGTGCGCCCCGCTGGCGGCCGAGGTGGTCAGGCTGCCGGCGCCCAACTGACGTTGTGAGACGGCGTCGCTTCCGGGATGATGCGCAGACCGCCCGAGTTGCCCGGAGGGGATTAGATGCCGCGAGTGAGCCGGGGTTTCATCGGTCGGCGCCGTCCGGTCGCCGACGCGTCACGCGTGCCGCCGGGCCAGTACGTGACCCGGGACTTCCCGGTCCTGTCGGCCGGCCCAACGCCGCACACCCCGCTCAGTCAGTGGAGCTTCACGATCGACGGGGCGGTGCAGGAGAGCGCCTCGTGGTCCTGGGAGGAGTTCACCGCGCTCCCGGCCGACGAGGTCACCGTCGACATCCACTGCGTGACCAAGTGGTCGAAGCTGGACACCACCTGGCGCGGGGTGCCGGTCGACTCGCTGCTGGAGAACGTCACCACCGACGCCGGCTACCTGACCGCCTGGTCGGACGGCGGGTACACGACCAACCTCAAGCTCGACGATGTCACCGACGGGAAGGCGTGGGTGGCATACGAGTACGGCGGCGAGCCGCTCGAGGCCGAGCACGGCGGCCCGGCCCGGCTGCTGGTCCCCCACCTCTACTTCTGGAAGAGCGCGAAGTGGGTGCGCGGCATCACCCTGACCGAGGATGACGAGCCCGGCTTCTGGGAGTCCTACGGGTACCACAACCACGGCGACCCTTGGCTGGAGCAGCGGTATCAGGGCGACTGAGGTGGCAGTCGGCCACCGTGCTGGAGCTCGTCGACGAGACGCCGCGCTCGCGGAGCATCAGGCTCGCGCCGGCCGACTGGCCCGGACACCTGGCCGGCCAGCACGTCGACGTCCGGCTGACCGCCGAGGACGGCTACCAGGCCCAGCGCAGCTACTCGATCGCCTCGCCCCCCGAGGACGACACGCTCACGCTGACGGTGGAGCGGATCGACGACGGGGAGGTGTCGCCCTACCTGGCCGACGAGCTGCGCCCGGGCGATGAGCTGGAGCTGCGGGGGCCGATCGGGGGCTACTTCGTGTGGGAGGAACGGCTCGGCGGACCGCTGATGCTGGTGGCGGGCGGGTCCGGGATCGTGCCGCTGCGCGCCATGTTGCGCCACTGGGCGGCCGGTGGCCGGTCGGTCCAGGCCCGGCTGCTGTACTCGGCCCGGTCAGTCGACGACCTCATCTACCGGGAGGAGCTGACGGGTCTCGACGCCCAGGACGGGGCCGATGTGCGCTTCACCCTGACCCGCGAGGCGCCGGCCGGCTGGTCGGGACATCGCGGTCGCATCGATCGCGATCTGCTCGCCGAGACGGTGTGGCCGCCCGAGGATCGGCCGCTGGTCTACGTGTGCGGACCCAGCGGCTTCGTCGAGACCGCCGCGCAGGTCCTGGTCGACAACGGCCATTACCCCGGCCGGATCAGGACCGAGCGATTCGGACCCACCGGAACCTGAGGAGGATGCGGATGGACGCCGTGGATGGAAACGCCGTCGCAGGTCACCTCCACGAGCACTTCGGCGCAGACATGACAGCCGCCCGAGGAGCGTGCGCCCACTGCGGAACGCGCGCGATGATCGCGGAGCTGGCGGTCTATGACCGGGCGCCCGGCGCGGTCGCCCGCTGTCGCTCCTGCGGGTCGGTCGTCATGGTGGTCGTCGAGATCCACGGGGCGACGCACGTGCATCACGACAACTTCCGCCTGACCGCCGTCACCTGATCGGGATGATGCGTGGCGGAGCGGTGCGCTCCACGCTTCGTCACGACCAGAGGAGGAGCAGAGATGGCCGATCACCGGCGCAAACGGCTGGAGGAGTTCATCGCGCCCTTCCGGGTCAAGCCCGGCTCGCACGTCAAGCTGTCCCGGGACTTCGACCCGGCGTTCAAGGCCGGTATCAAAAAGAAGAAGGAGGGCGTCGCCCTGGTGGACCAGGGCGTGTCGCTCCTCGCGGAGTACCAGGCCCGGCTGGCCGCCCAGGACACATGGGGCGTCCTGGTCGTCCTGCAGGCGCTCGACGCGGCCGGCAAGGACGGGACGATCCGCCACGTGATGAGCGGCGTCAACCCCCAGGGCGTCCGAGTGAACAGCTTCAAGGTCCCGTCCGCCGAAGAGCTCGACCACGACTACCTGTGGCGGTACGCCAAGCGGCTGCCTCAGCGAGGCGAGATCGGCATCTTCAACCGCTCGCACTACGAAGAGGTGCTCGTCGTCCGCGTCCATCCGGAGAACCTGGACCGCCAGAAGCTGCCGAAGGCCGCCAAGAAGGGCGACGTGTGGCAACGCCGCTACCGGGAGATCAATGACTGGGAGCGCTACCTGAGCGACAACGGCTTCCGGATCGTCAAGCTGTTCCTCAATTTGTCCAAGGAGGAGCAGCGGGTGCGCTTCCTCCGGCGGCTCGACCTCCCCGACCACAACTGGAAGTTCTCCACCGCCGACGTGCGCGAGCGCGAGCACTGGGACGCTTACCAGAAGGCGTTCTCCGAGATGCTCTCGCACACCAGCACCGAGTGGGCCCCGTGGTACGTGATCCCCGCCGATCGCAAGTGGTTTGCCCGGCTGGGCGTGGGGGCGGTGCTGGCTCAGACCCTGATGGCGATCGACCCTCGCTTCCCCCGGGTCAGCGGGCAGCGCCGCGACGAGCTAAAGGCGGTCAAGGAGGCCCTGGAGGGTCAGGCGCCGGAGGGGGCCGCGCCGGACCCGTTCGAGCAGGCTCATAACGGGGTTGGCCCGCCCGCCGGGCAGGACGGCGCGCCCGCTGCCCCGGCGCCAAGCGGCGCGCCGGCGGCCGACGGGTAACGGCCCATGGCCACCACGACCGATCGCGGCCGCGCGCCCGTGACCGACTCAGAGCGGTGGTATGCCGTCGGGCCGAGGCAAGTGGCGGGACGGCTCCACGTGGATCCGGCCACCGGGCTGTCGGCCGACCGGGCCGCTGAGTTGTTGGCCGAGCACGGGCCCAACGCCCTGCCGGCCGAGGAGGCGGCTCCCGGCTGGAAGCGCTTTGCGGCCCAGTACCGCACCTACATGCAGCTCATCCTGCTGGCCGCCGCCGTCGTCTCGCTGGCGATCAAGGAGTGGAGCACCGGCGTGCTGCTCATCGCCATCACTGTCCTCAACGCCGTCGTCGGGCTGCGTCAGGAGGGCAAGGCAGAGAGCGCGATGAACGCGCTGAAGGCGATGGTCAAGGCGACGGCGCGGGTCAGACGCGACGGGTCGGAGGCCGAGATCGCCGCCGAGGAGGTCGTCATCGGCGATGTCGTGCTGCTGGCGGCCGGGGACGAGGTGCCCGCCGACGGCCGGATCATCGAGGCCAGCTCGCTGCAGATCGACGAATCCGCGCTGACCGGCGAGAGCGTGCCGGCGTCGAAGGGGACCGAGATCCCGCCGGGCAGCGACCTGGCGCCGGGCGAGCAGGCCGACATGGCGTTCATGCACACGCCGGTCACCCACGGGAGCGGCGTGATGGTCGTCACCGCGACCGGCGGCGACACCCAGGTGGGCCGGATCGCCGGCATGCTGGCGAGCACCAAGCGCGAGCAGACACCGCTCAGCCGGCAGCTCAACACGCTGACGCTGTGGATCGCGGGCGCCGCCGGGCTGACGATGATCGTGATGTTCGTGCTCGGCGCCCAGCGCGGGCAGGACTCCAAGGTGGTGTTCACCGCGGCGGTGGCCCTCGCCATCGCGGCCATCCCCGAGGCGCTGCCCACCGTGCTCCAGGTGATCCTCTCGCTGGGCGCGGGCGACCTGGCCCGCCAGGGGGCGGTGCTCAAGGATCTGTCATCGGTGGAGACCCTCGGCTCGACCTCGGCCATCAACTCCGACAAGACCGGCACGCTGACGATGAATCAGATGACCGCCGTCGAGGTGGTCGATCCCACCGATCGCTACACGATCTCGGGCAGCGGCTACGAACTGGAGGGGCGCGTCCACCGTGCCGCTGGGTCGACGGACACCATCGACGACGCCATCCTGCCCTACATCGTGGCCAGCGACGCCCGGCTCGTCGACGGCAGGGTGGTCGGCGACCCCACGGAGGGCGCACTGCTGGTGCTCGGCCACAAGGCGGGGCTCGACCTGGAGTCCACGCGCGACCGGTACCCCCGTATCGCCACGCTGCCGTTCGACCCCACCTACAAGCTGATGGCGGTGTTCGCCACCGCCCGCGACGCCGCCGGTCGCGACGTCGTCCGGTGCTTCGTCAAGGGGGCGGCCCCGGCGGTCATGCGCCACGCCTCCGGCGCGCTGTCCGCCGGACACACGATCGCGTGGGACGACGACCTCCAGGCCCAGGCCCAGGCCCATGTCCAGCGGATGGAGGAGGCCGGCCTGCGGGTGATGGCCGCCGGCGTCCGCGACATCGACGCCGCCGACTTCGACTCCGGCGGCGACCTGCTCGCCTACGTGGACGGAATCGACATCACCAGCCTCGTCGGCATGGTCGATCCCCCGCGGGCGGAGTCCCACGACGCGGTCGCCGCCGCCCAGCGGGCGCACATCCGGGTGCGGATGGTCACCGGCGACGATGTCATCACGGGGGCGGCGATCGCCGAGCAGCTGGGAATCGACGGCGAAGCGATGCTGGGCGCCGAGTTCGCGGCGCTGTCCGACGAGGAGCGGCTGTCCCGGATCGACGGCATCGGGGTCGTCGGCCGGGTCGCCCCGGAGCACAAGGTCCTGCTCGTCGACACGCTCAAGCGCCGGGGCGAGGTGGTGGCGATGACCGGCGACGGCGTGAACGACGCCCCGTCGATCAAGGCCGCGCACATCGGGATCGCCATGGGCAGCGGGACCGAAGTGGCCAAGAACGCCGGCCGGATGATCCTCACCGACGACAACTTCGCGACGATCGTCGCCGCCGTGGAGCAGGGCCGCAAGCTCTACGACAACCTGACGAAGTACGTCCGCTTCGTGCTCATCTCGCTCGTGGCGTTCGTGCTGACGTTCCTGGGGGCGACTCTGCTCAACATCGCCGCCGGTCAGCCGTTCACCCCGGCCCAGGTGCTGTGGATCCACTTCTTCATCAGCGCACCGTTCGGCGTGGCGCTCGGGCTCGACCACGCCACGCCCGGGCTCATGAAGCTCCGGCCCCGGTCCAGCCGCGAGTCGATCATGACCAACAGCCTCAAGCTCACCAGCGGGCTGGTCGGCCTGTACATGGCGATCGTGCTCGACGCCCTGATCTACTTCGGCAAGCAGCACTACGGGAACGTCGCCGTGGGGTCCTCCGTCGGACTGACTGCGTTCGCCCTGATGCTCGTGGTCGCCGCCTACGAGAGCCGAAGCACGACCCGGACCGCACTCACCGCCGCCACGTTCGACAACGCGTCGATGAACTGGACGGCGGCGGCCGAGATCGCCCTGGCGGTCGCGGTCACCCAGATGGACCTGTTCAACCGGCTGCTCGACACGGTCCCGCTCACCGCCCCGCAGTTCGGGCTGGCCGTGGCCGCCGCCGTGCTCTTGCTCGCGCTGTGGGAGATCGGCAAGCTCATCGCGCGCCGCCAGGCGTCCGCCTGATCGCGGGCTACCGAGCCGCCTGGCTGCGCCGCGACGTCGTCGCGGGCGTCGTGCTGTGCACCCTGCTGGTGCCGCAGGGCATGGCGTACGCCGAGCTGGCCGGCCTCCCGGCGATCACCGGCCTGTACACCACCATCCTGTGCCTGCTGGGCTACGCCGCGTTCGGGCCGTCGCGGATCCTGGTACTGGGGCCGGACTCGTCGCTGGGCCCCATGATCGCCGCCACCCTGCTGCCCATCATCGGCGCCGACGGGAGCCCGGCGCGAGCCATCGCGCTGGCCTCGATGCTGGCGCTCATCGTCGGGGCGATCATGATCGTCGCCGGCATCGCGAAGCTCGGCTTCGTCGCCGACCTGCTGTCCAAGCCCACGCAGATCGGGTACATGAACGGGCTGGCTCTCACCATCCTGGTCGGACAGCTGCCGAAGCTGTTCGGGTTCTCGGTCGAGGGCAACGGGCTGATCGACGAGGCACGCAAGTTCGTCGACGGACTGACCGCGGGCAAGACGGTGACCGCGGCGGTGATCATCGGCCTGGTCAGCTTGGCCCTGATCCTGGTCCTGCAGCGGTGGTTGCCCAAGGTTCCCGGGGTACTGGTCGCCGTCGTGGTGGCGATCGCCGCCGCATCCGTGTTCGATCTGGCGTCGCATGGGGTCTCCCTGGTGGGCGAGTTGCCCCAGGGGTTCCCGCCGCTGACCCTGCCGGACCAGATCTCCCACGTCCCGCTGCTGTTGGGAGGGGCGGCCGGGATCGCGCTCGTCGCCCTGACGGACACGATCTCCACCGCGTCCGCGTTCGCCGCCCGCAGTGGCGACGAGGTCGACGGCAACGGCGAGATGATCGGCATCGGCGCCGCCAACGTCGCCGCGGGCTTCTTCCAGGGGTTCCCGGTCAGCACCAGCGGGTCGCGGACCGCGGTGGCCGAGCGGGCCGGGGCCAAGACGCAGCTGGCCGGCGTCGTCGGCGCGGCGGCCATCGTGGTGATGCTGGTGCTGGTCCCGGGGCTGCTCTCCAAGCTGCCCAATCCGACCTTGGCCGCCGTGGTGATCGCCGCCTCGCTGTCGCTGGCCGACATCACCGGCACCGTCCGGCTGTGGCGGCAGCGCCGCGCCGAGTTCATGCTGTCGATGGCGGCCTTCGCCGGCGTGGCCCTGCTCGGGGTCTTGCCCGGAATCGCCGTCGCGGTGGTGCTGTCGATCCTCAACGTGTTCCGGCGCGCCTGGTGGCCGCATCAGACGACGCTCGGCCGGGTGCCGGGAGTTCCCGGCCACCACGACCGCCGGCTGCATCCCGAGGCCGAGGAGCTGCCCGGCCTCGTCATCTTCCGCTTCGACGCCCCGCTGATCTTCGCCAACGCGCGGACGTTCCGCGAGCAGATCCGACACCTGGCCGGCACCGACCCGCCACCGTCGTGGATCGTGGTGGCCGCCGAGCCGATCACCGACGTCGACACGACGGCGGCCGACATGCTCGTCGACCTCGACGAGGAGCTCAACGCGGCGGGCACGTCGCTGGTGTTCGCCGAGCTCAAGCATCCGGTCCGGGACAAGCTGGAGCGCTACCAGCTCATCGGGCCCCTGGACCCCGAGCACTTCTTCCCGACGCTTGACGCAGCCGTCGACGCGTTCCGCCGCCAGACCGGCGCGGCCTGGGGCCCGGCCACGCCGAGCCCCGCGCCCGCTGGTTAGACGACGCTCAGGGCCGGACCTTGATCCACCAGTTCAGGTAGTCGGTGCCGTACCGGGTGGTGACGACCACCTGGAGCGTGATGGTGTGCCCGATGGCGGCCCTGGGCCACTTGAGCGTGTCGTAATAGACGCCGTGCCGGAAGCCGTATCCGGGCTGGTGGCTGACGATCTGACCCTGGTACAGGAACCGGTAGTGGACATGGCCGCTCAGCTTCTGGCGGCCCCGCGTGGCGGTCACCTTGATCCGCCATTTGCCGACCCGCGGCTCGTGGTGCCTAGGGCCGGGCGTGTACAGATGGGCGGTGAAGCCGCCGGCCAGCGCCGGTGCCGGCAGCGCCAGGACGAGAACCGCGGCGGTGCCCACCAGCGCGAGCCGGAGCCGGCGAACAGGTGGGTGGAACAAGCGAACGTGATGCATCAACACCTCCAGACGGGACACCGGTCCCAACCCATGTGACGTGAGTCATATAAGCACCTGATGCACATGGCGCCCACGGCGGCTGAAGGGTCTGTCAGCGGAACGTGTCGGCCGCGATCCGCTGCACCTCGGTCACCGCGTCGGCCGGGATCCCGGCCCGGCGGGCGGCGGTGACGATGGCGTCGGGGCTGGGGGCCTCGTACAGGCAGTACGTGCGGTGCCGGTCGGCGCTCAGGAACGAGAACAGCCAGCTGACCCCCTCGTCCGCGTTGACCTCCTCGATCAACCGGACATCCTCGCTCGTCATCTCGAGCTGCTCGGCGAAACGCCGCTCGATCAGGTACAGCGGCATGGCGCGATGCTACCGCCCGTCCCCGGTCCGCACCAGCCCATTTCGATGGGCGTAACCGGCGGCCTCGGTTCGGTTGGCGGCGCCCGTCTTACGCAGGATGCTGCGCATGTGGTTAGCGACGGTGTGGCCGCTGATGCTCAGCTGGTCGCCGATCTCCCGGTTGCTCATGCCGGAGGCGACCAGCCGCAGGACCTCGACCTCCCGCCAGGACAGCCCGTCCGGCGCCGGGTTGACCGGCTCCGGGGCCGCCCCCAGGGCCCGCGCCCGGGTCAGCACGGCCGGCAGGCCGAGCCGGCCGGCCAGGGCCGCCGCCTCCGCGAGCAACTCCGAGGCACTCGCGGTGTCCTCGGGCCGGCCGCGCATTCGCAACGTCCGCCCGTAGCCGTACAGGGTGTGCGCCGTCCAGGTGGCGGCGCCCATGCGCCGGTTGAGCTCCAGGGCCTGCTGGAAATGGGCCGCTGCGCGTTCGTGATCGCCGAGCGTGGCGGCCAGCAGGCCGAGAAAGCGGTCGGCCGCTCCGTAGCAGGCGACGCCGTGCCCCACCACGACGTTGCCGCCGGACAGCGGCGCCAGCTCTGGGTAAACGAGCTCGGCCAGCGCGGCGTCGCCCACGATGGCGCAGGCATCGGTGAGGTAGGTCAGCCCGGCCACCCACAGGGACTCGCGGAGCCGGTCGAGGCCGTCGCGCCGGATACGCTCCAGCTCTCGCCGCGCCTCCTCCTCCATCCCCAGCTCGGCCAGCACGACAGCGAAGCCGGGCCGCCACGTCGCGGCCGATCCCTCGCCCAGGGCCAGCACCCGGGCCGCCGCCGCCAGCTCGGCCAGGCGGCCCTGCTCGCGGCGGATGCTGAACATCTGGATGCCGTACGTGCCGGACGCGGCTCGTCCGGTGAGCAGCCGGCTCCACTCGTGCGAGCGGCGGGCCGCGGTCTCGGCCTGCGCCAGATCCCCTGCGCACAGGGCCAGCGCCGACGCGTAGTGCTCGGTGACGTGGAGCCCGAACGGCTGGCGCGTCCGCGCCGCCAGCGCGTGGACGACGTTCAGCTCGGACTGCGCGGCGGCGAGCTCGCCGAGCGCCATCAGCCCGGCCACGCGCCACTCCAGCGCCTCGGCCTCAATCTCCAGCTCTCCCAGCTGCTCGGCCAGCTCGGCGGCCTCGGTGAGCATCTCCAGCGTGCGCTCCAGGCTGCTCTCGCCGTGGGACCAGTAGGTGCGCATGAGCACGGTGGCCAGACCCAGCCGGTCCCCCAGCCGCCGGGCCATGGCGATCGCCGCGCGCTCGGCCACGGCGCTGTCCTGATACTGGCCGAGCAACGCGCGGGCGCGGCTGAGGCCGGCCAGGAGCCGAACCCGCAGCTCGGAGTCCGCGGCGTCGAGGGCACGCGACGCCTCCTCCAGCAGCTCGATCGTCCCCTGATCGGTGATGCCGGGGCGCCAGCTCGCATCCTCGAAGCCCACGGCGGCGGCCGCGAGCAACTCGGCGTCGTGGAGCTCCCGGGCGATCTGCGCCGCCGACCGGAAGGCCGTCATGGCGTCGTCGGACCGGCCGCCGCGGAAGCGGGCCGTGCCCAGCTCCAGCTGTGTCTGCGCCCGCCGGCGCGGATCGACGATGCCGAGCCCCAGCGCGTCCGAGAAGCGGGACTCGGCGTCATCGAAGTCAAGCGCCCGCAGGGCGGCGCGGCCGGCCAGGATCGAGTAGTCGATCCCCCGTCGCGCACCGGCGATCGGAGCGGCGGCCACGAAGTGGTAGGCGAGGTCGGCCAGGCGGCTCTCGTCGCCCTCCCGGTAGCGGCCCTCCAGCCACTCTCCGACCTGAAGGTGGAGCTCGGGGCGGCGCAACGCCGACAGGCGGTCATACAGGGCGCGCCGCACGAGCTCGTGGGTGAACCGGAAGGCCAGCGGGCGCGACGGGACCGCCTCGATCATCCCGTGCGCGATCGCCTCCTCCGCCGCCACGTGGAGCTCGGCCTCGGTGCCGGCAGCCACGGCGACGGCCCGCAGATCGAACTCCGCGCCCAGGACCGCGGCGAGCCCGAGCATCGACCGGGTCGTCGGACCCAGGTGTCCGAGCCGCTGGGCCACCACCTCGCGCACGCCCTCCGGGCTGCCGATCTCCGCCAGCGCGCCCGGGAGGCCGCCTCCGTCCGACGGGTCCAGGGGCAGCTCGCGGTCCAGCAGCGTCCGCCACAGCTCGGTGATCAGGAACGCGTTGCCGCCGGTCAGCTCGTGCAACAGCCGGCCCGCCGTACGCACATCGGTGCCGAGCGTGTCGACGCCGGCGCCCGCCACGAACTCGGCGATCTCCTCTTCACTGAGGCCGCCGAGACGGAGGCGGACCGCGCCCTCGGCGCGGCGCAGGTCGGCCAGGGCGGCCGCCAGCCCGTCGGGCACCTCGGCCTCCGTGTCGCGGAAGGTGGTGACGAGCAGCACGCGGGCGTCGGCCGCGCCCCGGGTCAGGTGGCGGAGGAGCAGGAGCGTCGGCGTGTCGGCCCAGTGCCCGTCTTCGATCACGATGACCAGCGGCACCCGCCGGCTGGCGGCGGCGAGCAGATCGGCCACGGCGGTGTGCAGGCGATGGCGCTCGGTGTCCGGGTCGGCGGCCACCGGCGCCGTGAGACCGGACACGCGGTGCGGAAGATCGGGCAGCAGCCGGGTCAGCTCGCCGCCCACGCTCCCGAGGGCGTCGCCGAGCGTGTCGGCATCGATCCGCCGCACCAGGTGCTCCAGCACCTCGGCGAACGGGCCGTACGGGCGGCGGACGACGGGGTCGCAGGCGCCGTACAGCACGAGGGCGCCGGCGGCGGCCGCCTCGCGGGCGAA
The DNA here is from genome assembly GCA_051985625.1 of Solirubrobacteraceae bacterium. GTDB lineage: Bacteria > Actinomycetota > Thermoleophilia > Solirubrobacterales > Solirubrobacteraceae > Palsa-465. Next base: position 447 of record JBPYFQ010000134.1, on the reverse strand, counting down.
CTCGCGGACGAGCCGGCTCTTCCCGCACCCCGCCTCCCCGCCGATGAGCGCGTATCGGAGACCCTCCCCCTCGGCCAGCGGGGTCAGGGCGCGCAGGATCGCAAGGTCGCGTGAGCGCCCGGCGAACGGGAACGACGAAGCCAGGCGAAGCTGACCTGGAAGCTGTGACATGGCCCAGCGAGCAAGAACCCCGGTAGTCAGATCTGATCATGACACCTCGGGGCCACCCTCCGCAAAGCCCAAAAATGTGGGTCAAACCGGGTCATGACAGCCCGGGAGACCAGGCGTAGCGTCATCGCCGGGTCGGATCGACCCATGGGGAACCACAACACCGGGGAGCATCTTCATGACAGTCACCGCATCACTCTCTGACGCGGCGCGGCGCGAGCTTGATGGGCTCGGCGACCGCGTGACCGGACCCGGCGATGCCGGCTACGAGGCCGCCCG
>JBPYFQ010000133.1:0-16326 GCA_051985625.1 Solirubrobacteraceae bacterium | reverse complement strand
CCGAGCGGCGACGGCCACCGGGCCGAGGAGCACCGGGTGGAACTTGGGCCGGTCGCGATCGGTGAGCGTGACTCGGTCATCTTCCCCGGCGGGCGGTTCACGGTGCGCTCAGAACCGGATGGGCTCGTGCGGGCGTGCGTCCACAACACGACGAACGTCGAGCCCGGACTGGACCGCGGCGCCGCGCTCCGGCACGCGCTCATCTCCACCCACATCGTGCTCCGGCTCTCCGCCGGGCGCTTCGTGTCCCCGCTTGAATCTCAGGTGGCCAGCGTCAACACGTGGCCGGTGCTGGCCAGCCCGGCCGACGACACCATCCTCGGCGCGGCCATCATCCTCCCCGACCATCCGCGGATCGCGCCCCAGAGCCGGGGCAGCCTGTTCGACAACACCGAGATCGAGGAGGCGCTGCTCCTCCACGTCCACACGCTGTCCGACGACGAGCGACGCGATGCGGGCGCCGCGGATCCGGCGGTGCGGGAGATGCTCGACCGCGCGCTGCAGGCGACCCCGGGCGACATCGCCGCCCTGCACAGCGGATTGAGCCCCAGTGGCGCCGACGACAACCCCGGCGAGGCGCGGACGACCGTCGACGGCGTGACCTTCGAGCGCGGCGCGCATCTCATCCTGCGCCCGGGCACCGAGCGCGACCCGTTCGACCGGATGCTCGACGGCCGCTCGGCCACGCTGGAGCGCATCTACATCGACTACGACGACCGCGTCCATCTCGCCGTCACCGTCGACGACGACCCCGGCCAGGACCTGATGCGCGAGACCGGGCGCTACCTGTTCTTCTTTCCCCACGAGGTGCAGCAGACATGACCGATACAGCCCAGAAGGCGCCCCGGACCAAGCAGATCCTCGTCGCCGGCATCGGCAACGCCTGGCTGCGCGACGACGGCTTCGGCGGCGAGGTGGCGCGGGTGCTCGCCGAGCGCGACCTGCCCGACGGCGTCGAGGTCATGGACTTCGGATCCGGCGGCCTCGACCTCGCCTACGAGGTCATGCGCGGGTATGACGCGCTCATCCTCATCGACGTCAGCCGCCAGGGCAGCCCGGCCGGGACCCTGTACGTCATGGAGGCCACCGAGGACGAGGTGGACGGCGACATCGAGGACGGGCAGATGCTCGACCCCCACGGCATGGACCCGCAGACCGTGTTGCGCTTCGTCAAGTACGTCGGCGGCTGGCCCGGGCGCGTGCTGGTGGTGGCCTGCGAGCCGGAGATCGTGGAGGACGTCGGCTTCGGCCTCAGCGACACCGTCCAGGGCGCGGTGGCGCGCGCGGTCGACGTCGTGCTGGAGACGGTGCAGGAGCTGCGCGGTGCATGAGCTGTCGATCGCCGGAGCCGTGCTGGAGACCGTCGAGCGCCACGCCGCGGGCCGGCCGGTCACGCTGGTCAGCCTCCGGGTGGGGCGCCTGCGCCAGGTGGTGCCGGACTCGCTGACCTTCTACTGGGACTTCGTCACCCGGGACACCGTCTGCGCCGGGGCGCGCCTGGAGTGCGTGGAGATCGACGCTGCGCTGCACTGCGCGGACTGCGGCCATGACTGGACGCCGGAGTGGGCGGCGTTTCGCTGCCCGGAGTGCGACTCGGCCCGAGTCAGCGTGGTGGCCGGCGAGGAGCTCGAGGTCGACTACATCGAAGTGCAGGAACCCGCAGAGCGAGAGGAGGCGGCATGCATCGGACCAAGGTGAGGATCGTCGAGGACGCGCTGGACGCCAACAACACGATCGCGCGGACCAACCGCGACGACTTCGATCGCCACGGCGTCACCGTGATCAACCTGATGAGCGCCCCGGGCGCCGGCAAGACGACGCTGCTGGAGCGCGTCCTGGCCGAGCCGCTCGGCGACGTCCGCGTCGGTGTGCTGGAGGGCGACGTCCAGGGGTCGTATGACGCCGACCGGCTGGCCGGCCTCCACATCCCGGTCGTCCAGCTCAACACCGACTCCGGGTTCGGCGGCGAGTGCCACCTCGACGCCAACATGGTCCGCTCGGCCCTGCCGAGCCTCCCGTTGGACGAGATCGACCTGCTCGTCATCGAGAACGTCGGCAACCTCGTCTGTCCGGCCGAGTTCCACGTCGGCGAGGACGTGCGGGCGATGGTGTGCTCGGTCACGGAGGGCGAGGACAAGCCGCTCAAGTACCCGCTCATGTTCCGCAGCTGCGAGCTGGTGGTCATCAACAAGCTCGACCTCCTCCCCCACCTCGACGTCGACCTCGACCGCCTCCGCTACCACCTGGACGCCGTTCACCCCGGGGTGCGGACGATTTCGGTCAGCGCTCGCACCGGCGACGGGGTCGGCGAGGTGCGCGAGTGGCTGCGCTCGGTCGCCGCCGACCGCGCGGCGGTGGCATGAGCGCCACGCACCCGCCTGCGCTCGACGACCGCGTGCGCGGCCTGTGGCTGGAGGCCCGCAGCGAGGCCGGCGACCGGTTCTTCGCCCCGCGCGCGGAAGAGATTGCCCGCCTGTGCCACCGCATGGCCGAGCGCTTTGCCCGGGACGGGCGGCTGCTCGCCGTCGGCGTCTCGCCGGCCGCCCGGTCCGACGTGCGCCACGTCGCCGTCGAGTTCGTCCACCCGGTGATCGTCGGCAAACGGGCGCTGCCCGCGCTGGGGCTGACCGGCGCGTCCGCCCCGGTCGACGTGGAGCTGGCCCTCACCGCCGAGCCCGCCGACATCGTGATCGCGTTCGGCGAGCCCGATGACGACCCGGCGCTGCTTCACGCGGTGGCCGCCGCCCGGCGCCGGGGCTGCCTGACGATCGCGTTTGCGCCGCTCGGCGCCGAGTGGGAGCTGGAGCCACCCAGCTCGGATCCGTTCGTCCGCCAGGAGCTGGCCGAGACCACGTATCACGTGTTGTGGGAGCTCGTCCACGTGTTCTTCGAGCACCGGGGGCTGCTGGAGGGGCGCTCCGAGCAGCGGGTCCACGACGTCGGCGCCTCCAGCTTCCTGTATCCGTTCCTGAGCGAGCGCGAGCACGACCTCGACGCCGTGCTCGCCGACGTGGCCCGCTCGGTGGTGATGAAGGCCGACGAGGTGGAGGACCTGCGGGCCCGGACGCTGAGCGGGAGCGCCGCCCCGCTGGCACGCGCCGCCGACGTCGTCCGCCGGGCCTACGGGAGCGGTGGCCGCCTGCTGGCGCTCGGCAACGGCGGCTCGGCCACCGACGCCACCGACCTGGTGGCCGACCTCGCCTCCCCGCCGGTCGGCCGCAGCCGGCCGGCGCGCCCCGCGCTTGACCTGACGGCAGACCAGGCGATCATCACCGCGGTGGCCAATGACATCGGGACCGAGGCGATCTTCGCCCGGCAGGTCATCGCCTACGGCCGCCCGGGCGACGTCCTGGTCAGCCTGTCGACGAGCGGCAACTCGCTCAGCGTGCTGGCCGCCCTGACCGAGGCACGACGGCGGGAGATGGCCACCGTCGCGTTCGTCGGCTACGACGGCGGCCGGGTCGCCGCCGACGAACTGGCCGACCACATCATCATCAGCCCCTCGCAGCACATCCCGCGCATCCAGGAGGCCCAGGCCACCGCCTACCACCTCCTGTGCGAGCTGGCCGAGGCCGCGCCGTCGTGACGACCGTGCGGCCCCCGAGCCCCGTGGTCCGGACACGCCTGCGCGTGGAGGGCACGGTCCAGGGGGTCGGGTTCCGGCCGCACGTCTACCGCCTGGCCCAGACGCTCGGCCTGTCCGGATTCGTCCTCAACGATTCCGCCGGGGTCCTGATCGAGGTGGAGGGCGCGCCCGGCGCGGTGCGCGCGTTCGAGGACCGCCTGGCCCGCGAGGCGCCGCCGCTGGCCGTGCTGGAGCGCCTCGCCGCCGAGGCCGTCGCGCCCACCGGCGAGGCGGGCTTCCGGATCGCGCCCAGCGTCGGCGACGCGCGCGCCGACGCCCCGGTGGCGCCGGACACCGCCACCTGCCCCGCCTGCCTGGCCGAGTTGCTGGACCCGTCCGACCGGCGCTACCGGTACCCGTTCATCAACTGCACCGACTGCGGGCCGCGGTTCTCGATCGTGCGGGGCGTGCCCTACGACCGCCCGCGGACGACGATGGCCGTCTTTGAGATGTGCCCCGCCTGCCAGGCCGAGTACGAGGATCCCGCCGATCGCCGCTTTCACGCCCAGCCGAACGCGTGCCCGGAGTGCGGGCCCCAAATCTTCCTGACCGACCCCTCCGGAGCGGTGTTGGCGAGTCGCGATGCCGCGCTGATCGCGGCCGCCGACGCCCTCCGGGCGGGGGCGATCGTCGCCGTCAAGGGCATCGGCGGCTTTCACCTGGCCTGCCGGGCCGCTGATGAGGGAGCGGTGTCGGCGCTGCGCGAGCGCAAGCACCGGGAGGACCGGCCGTTTGCGCTCATGGCCGGCGACGTGGCGGCGGCCGGCGCCCTGGTGACGCTCACGGCGCGTGAGGAGGCCTTCCTGCTTGCTCCGGCGCGTCCCATCGTCGTCGCCCGCCGGCGGGGCGACGCTCGGGTCGCCGCGGCGGTGGCCCCGGGCTCGGCCGACCTCGGTGTGATGCTGCCGTACTCGCCGCTTCACCACCTGCTGCTCGGCGACGTGGGCGAGGCGCTGGTGCTGACGAGCGGCAACCTGTCCGATGAGCCGATCGCCTACCGCGACGAGGATGCGCTGGAGCGCCTGCGCACGATCGCCGACGTGTTCCTCCTCCACGACCGCCCGATCGAGACCCGGACTGACGATTCGGTGCTGCGGGCGGTCGATCGCCGCGGCACGCCGCTGCTCATCCGGCGCTCCCGCGGGTACGCGCCGGCCCCCATCCCCCTGCCGATCGAGGCCGCGCGGCCGGTGCTGGCCTGCGGCGCCGAGCTTAAGAGCACGTTCTGCCTGGCCCGCGGCCGGCGCGCCTGGGTCTCTCATCACATCGGCGATCTGGAGAACTTCGAGACCCTGCGCAGCTTTGGCGACGGGGTCGAGCACTTCCGGCGGCTGTTCGACATCGATCCGGGGGTCGTCGCCTTCGACCTGCACCCGGATTACCTGTCGACCAAGTACGCCCTCGAGCGCCCGGAACTGGACCCCGTACCCGTCCAGCACCACCACGCGCATCTGGCCGCCTGTCTGGCCGAGCACGGCGAGCGCGGCCCGGCGATCGGCGCCATCTTCGACGGGACCGGCTACGGCACCGACGGGACGGTGTGGGGCGGCGAGTTGCTGGCCGGCGACCTGACCGGGTTCGAGCGGGCCGGACATCTGCACCCGGTCCGCCTGCCCGGCGGGGCCCAGGCGATCCGCGAGCCGTGGCGGATGGCCTGCGCCTGGCTGGTGGCGGCTCACGACGGCGACGCCGCGCCCCCACCCGCCATCGCCGGCACAGTCGACGGGCGCTGGTGGCAGCGGGTGGCCGAGCTGTGCCGCACCGGGCTGGCATCGCCGGTCACCACCAGCATGGGGCGACTGTTCGACGCGGTGTCGGCGATGTGCGGGATCCGGCTCAGCGTCACCTACGAGGGACAGGCCGCGGCCGAGTTGGAGGCCCTCTGCGACCCTTCTGAGACCGCCGCCTACCGGCTCGGCCTGGTGCGCGACGACGACGGGCGGCTCGTGCTCGACGCCCGGGAGACGGTGGTGGAGGCGGCGCGCGACTGCGCGGCCGGCGTCCCGGTGGCCCGGATCGCCGCCCGGTTTCACAACGGGGTGGCGACGGCCACGACCGCCGCCTGCATCAGGCTGGCGGGCGAGCGCGGACTGGACACCGTGGTTCTGTCCGGCGGGTCATTCCAGAACCGCGTCCTGCTGGAGCGCGTCGCCGGCGACCTCCGCCACGCCGGCGTCCGCGTGCTGGTGCCCGAGCGCCTGCCCCCCAACGACGGGGGCATCTCGTTCGGCCAGGCCGCCGTCGCGGCGGCGCGGCTCGGCTGAACAGTCCCAGCGACCCGCGCAAGTCGGCGAGTGTCATCTGGTGCCGGATATAGCCGCTTATATTGCGTCTCGATGCCCGGTCATGCCGGCGCCGCCCCCAACACCATCCAGCGCCCGCGGGCAAACCGGACGGCGAGCGTGGCCAGCCGGGCCAGCATGAGCAGGTCGAGTGCCGCCCACAGGCCCGCCAGCGTGCCCGCCGCCAGAGCGGCCGGGACGAACACGCCAAGGCTTACGATCATCGCGCCGGCCAGATACCGCGTGTCGCCGGCGCCGATCAGGATCCCGTCGAGCGCGAACACGGCGGCGGCCACGGGTTGCATCGCGGCGAACAGGGGCCACGCCGACGCCGCCTGCGCCCAGACCCGCGGATCGCTGGAGAACGCCCGGGGGATCAGGTCGGTGCCAGCGAGCAGCACCACGCCGAACACGACGCCGGCCACCACCGCCCAGCCGATCATCCGCTGCGCCGCCTCCCGGGCACCGAGGCCGTCGCCGGAGCCGAGCAGCCGGGCGACGATGATCTGTCCGGCGATCGCGATGGCGTCGAGCACCAGGGCGAGGAACACGTACAGCTCAAACGCGATCTGGTGGGCCCCGAGGCTGGCCGTCCCGATCCGCGCCGCCAGGGCGCTGCCGAGCAGAAACGCGCCGAGCAGCGCCGCGGAGCGGACGGTCAGGTGGGCGCCCATCCGCACCAGCGGCCGGATCCGGGCCAGTGACGGCCGGCGATCGTCGGCCGGCGCACGCAGCATGTGGCGGGCGAACAGGGCGCCCATCGCCAGTTGGGCGGCGACGGTGCCGAGCGCCGATCCGTCGAGGCCGAGCCCGAGCCCGTAGACGAGCACCAGTTCCAGCGCCACGTTGGCGACGTTGCAGGCCACGAGGATCCGCAGCGGCGTGCTCAGATCCGACACCCCGCGCAGAAAGCCCTCTCCGGCCAGGGCGACGAGCATGCCCGGCAGGCCGATCGCGCTGAGCGCGACATACCGGGCCGTCAGCGCCGCCACATCGGCGGCCGACCCGTTCAGCCCGTCGGCGAGCGGGCCAGCCAGCACGGCGAGCACCCCGGCGATGGCGACCCCGGTCCCCAGCGAGAGCCACAGCGCCTGGGCGGCCATCCCGCCCGCCTCGCGCTCGCGGCCGGCGCCGCGCAGCCGCGCCACCTGGGCCGTCGTGGTGTAGGACAGGAAGTCGCTCAGCTGGGTGATCGCCGAGACGATGGCGCCGGCCAGCGCCAGCGCGGCAAGCTGCCGCGTGCCGAGGTGCCCCACGATCGCCGTGTCGACGAGCATGTACAGCGGACCGGCGGCCAGCGCGCCGAACGCCGGCGCGGCCAGGCGCAGGATCTCGCGATCATGGGGAGAACGCAGTCGGCGATGAGCGCGCAGCATGGGTCCGACCTCACTCTAGGAGCGACCGAGGCCGCCGACGGGCTCGCGGGGGCAGGCCGGGCTCCGGGCATCGGCGTGCTCCGGGAGGGACCGCTGCACGCGGCGGTCAAGGCCCTGCTGGCGCAGCCGGGCGACCGCCTGGAGGTGCCGATCGGCCGGTACGTGATCGACCTGGTCCGGGCCGACGGCGAGCTGGTGGAGGTGCAGACCGGCGGCTTCGCCGCGCTCGGGCGCAAGCTGGACGCCCTGCTCGACGAGCATCGGATGCGGGTCGTGCACCCGGTGGCGGCGGAGCGGCGGATCGTCCGGGTCGACGATCACGGCCAAGTCCTGTCGGCGCGGCGCTCCCCCAAACGCGGGGTCGCCTTGGACATCTTCGACCGGCTCGTCTCGCTGCCCTCGCTCCTGACCCACCCCAACCTGACGCTCGAGGTGCTGCTGCTGTCTGAGGACCACATCCGGGCGCCCGCGCCGGTCCGCTCGCCGCGGCGGCGGCGCACGTCAGACCCGGGGGAGCGGCGCCTGGTCGAGGTGCTGGGGCGACACGAGCTGACCGGGCCGGCGGACCTGGTGGGCCTGCTGCCGGCCGTCCCGTGCGAGCCGTTCACCACCCGCCAACTGGCCACGGCGGCGCAGTGCCGCCTGCTCCTGGCCCAGCGCATCGTCTACTGCCTGCGGGCGATCGGGGTACTGGAGCCGGCGGGCCGGAGCGGGCGGGCGCCGCTGTACCGGCGCTGCGCCTGACTAGCATCGAAGCTCGGGGCGCACCAGGCCGGAACCCACTCACTTCAGACTGACGATGAACGAGCCGATCGAGTTGACCTACGTCCTGCACCTGCTGCCCACCGGGCGCATCCCGTTCCGCCGCTGGCGGTGGGAGCTGTGGCACGGATCGCAGATGCTGGCCGCCGGCTGGCGCTTGAGCGTCCTGCACGCTCAGCGCGCGCTGCGCGGGCACGCCGTCCGCTACGCCCACCGCCTGCACGGGCTGCACCCGCTCCGTCCGGATGCCGCCCAGGCCGCCGATACGACGTGGGGTGGCCAGACCGTGGCCGTCGACTCCGGCGATCTCCAGGTCCTGCTGACGCCGCGGCCCCTCCTGGAGCAGGCCGGCCGGTGGCTGCCGGCCACCGGTTAGCGCCCGTCCGCGCCCCGGCCGCCGGAACGATCAGCGCTCGCCCGCGCCCGGCCGCCGGAACGATCAGCGGTCGCAGGCGCCCCGGCCGCCGGAACGATCAGCGGTCGCCCGCGCCCCGGCCGCCGCCGAACAGCCGCGTCACGAAGCCCACGACCGCGTCGAGCGCCCGCCGCGCCCAGCCCTCGCTGTGGCCGTGGCCGGCGCCGAAGGTCAGACCGGGGCCGGCCGGAGCTGGGGCCGGAGCCGGAGCCGGGGCCTGGGCGAGGGGCTCGCCGTCGACGGCGCCGTCGCCGTTGCCGTTGCCGTTCAGGGGTCGATGGCCGTTGACCGCACGGCCGTTGCCGTTGCCGTTGCCGTCGTTGCCCGCGCCGCCATTGCCGTCAGCGTGTCGCTGGCCGTTGGCGCCACCCGCGGCGCCGAACAAGGACTCGGCCGCCGTGTTGGCCCAGATCAAGGCGGTCAGGTAGAGCTCTCCGGCGGTGGGGACAAAGGCGGTCGGCGCCTCGTATTCGCCGGCCTCCAGCGCGGTGACGCAGTCCAGCAGCTCTCCCATCACGCCCTGTCGCAGCACGAGGGCGGCGCGCATGTCCTCCGCCAGCGGCAGCGACTCGACGACGTCGTGCATGGGCGCGTCCATCATCGCGTCGATGACGGAGAACAGGCCGAGCGTGAACAGCTCGGCCGGACTGGCGATGCCCAGCTCCGCGCCGGCCAGCTCGCAGAAGCGGGCCCGGATGAGCGCGGTCACGGTCAACTCGGTCGGCTTGTCGTCGACGCTGGCCATGACGCTCAGCGTCGCCCAGCGGCGGACGTTGTCCAGGCCGAGCAGCGCCAGCGCCTGACCAATCGAGCGGACCTCGCCGCGGAGCCCGAAGTAGGCGGAGTTGACATAACGGAGCATCCGGAAGCTGAGCGCCACGTCGCGGACGACCAGCTGCTCGACGTCCTTGAGCTCCACGTCCGAGCCATGCAGCGCGGCGACGACCTGCAGCAGCGCCAGCCGGTTGGCCGATATGCCCTGGGTGCCCACCATCGCCGGCCGGCAGAAGAAATAGCCCTGGAACAGGTCGCAGCCGGCCCCGACGCAGAACTCGTGGTCCGGCTGGGTCCCCAACTTGTCGGCGAGCAGCGTGGCCGGATGCGGCCGGAGGCGCTCGACCTGCTCGCGCAGCCCCTCGCGCCCCAGCGCGGACATGTTCAGCTTGATGACGTCGAACAGCTCCCGCACGGGCTCGGCGTCGGGGCGGCCGCGGAAGTCGTCCAGCGCCAGCCGGTACCCCTGCTCCTTGAGGTCGCGCAGCGCCGCCACCATCTCCTCGTCGAACAGCTCGTCCTCGGCGATCTCCAGGCCGCCCAGGCGGGGCGGGATGGCCTGGACGAGCCCGTCGAGCACGAACTCCCGGGAGACGTTCACCCACGCGGTCTTCGTCCCCACGATCCGCTCCAGCTCCAGCTCGGTGAACGTGTTCAGGACGACGGTCGCCGTCGCCCGCTCTGGGTTGTCGATCAGCGCGGCGGCGGTGTACCCGTGACCGCGGAACAGAAGCTCGTAGCTGACAACCTGGAGGTTGCGGTTGAAGATGGGCTGTCGAGCGATGAAGGCGGCTGGCATGGCGCGGCGAGCGGCTCCGTTAACCGTGTTAGTCGGCATCCGCGGCCGCGGACTAAACCCAACCGGTCACGACCCGGACGCCGACTCAACGATCCCGCGCACACAGGCGTTGACGACGTCCGGCCGGTGCCCGAACGCCGATCCATGGCCGAGCCCCTGGAGCAGGTGGAAATGGCCGTCGGCGGCCAGCTCGGCGACCTCCCGCACGCGCTGGGGCGGGGTCTGCACGTCCTCCGAGAAGGCGACGGCATGGACCGGCACGGAGATGTTGGGCAGGAGATCCGCCGAGTCGAAGTCCAGACAGGCTTCCCATTGGGCGGCCAGCATGGCGCCGTCGCGGTCGGCGAAGTCCGCGCTGACAAACGGCTTGATCCGCTCCCACGTGGCGTCGTCGCCCAGGGCGTCGGCCGGGTAGTACTGCATGGCGTAGTGGACGGTGGCGAACGCCGCCGGCAGACTCCCGCCGGCCCGGCGAAACTCGATTTCGGCCTCCTCCCACTCGCGGATGAACCCGGTCTTGCGCACGCAGGTCCCCATGACGATCGCGCTGCGCACCAGGTCCGGCCGGTCATGGGCCAACTGGACGGCGATCAGCGACCCCATCGAGAGCCCCACCAGGACCACCGGTGGCGCGCACACGGCGGTGATCAACTCGGCCAGATCGTCCGCGTGCTGTGAGATCGGCCACGGCGGCGGGAGGGCCGACCGCGTCTCGCCCACTCCGCGCGCGTCATACGTGGTGCTGCGATACGCGCCGTCGAACGCCGGCGTCTGAAACCGCCGCCAGTTCGCTCCCGGGTTGTCCCCCGCCGCCAGCCAGACGATGTCCGGCCCGCTGCCGCTCGTCTCGTATGCGAGCGTGGCGGTGGCAAGCTCCAGCGTCGCTCGGCCGCCCATCGGCCCGGATCGTATTCCGCTGACGACCCTGGGGAATATCCGGCCGTTTTTCGGCCGGATCTCCCCCGAAGTCAGTCACTCGCACCCTCGTGGGCGTAAGGTCGCCGGCGCCGAGACCGGTCGATCTCCGTCCAGTACGGTTGCAGGGTGTCGGTGGATACCCCTGACGAGCTGGCAGCCCTGCAGGCGGCGGGCCAGGTCGTCGCGGAGACCCTGCGCGCGATGCGCCGAGCGGTCCGAGCTGGTGTGCGCACCGACGACCTCGATCGCGTCGGGGCCTCGGTGTTTCGCCGCCGGGGCGCTCGCTCGGGCCCACAGCTCGACTACGGATTCCCGGGGACGACCTGCATCAGCGTCAACGACCAGGCCGTGCACGGCATCCCGGGACCGCGTCGTCTCCGCCCCGGCGACCTCGTCAAGCTCGATGTCACCGCGGAGCTTGACGGCTTCTACGCCGACGCGTGCGTGACGGTCCCCGTCGGCCGGCCCGATCCTCGCGATGCTCGATTGATGGCCGCCGCCCGGGCGGCCCTGGCCCAGGGACTGAGGACAGCCACGGCCGGCGCCCCGGTCAACTCGATCGGCGCCGCGGTTGAGCGCGAGACATCCCGACGCGGCTTCCGCGTCTGCGCGGAGCTCATGGGCCACGGCATCGGCCGGCGCATCCACGAGGCGCCCGACATTCCCAACCGCTACCTGCCCCACCTGTCGCAGCCGTTGACGGACGGCTTGGTGATGACCATCGAACCGATCCTCTCGGGCGGCAGCGGCCGGGTGCAGCAGGCCGAGGATGGGTGGACGATCAGGACCGCCGACGGCGCCCGGGCGGCCCATTTCGAGCATACGGTCGTTCTGACCGACGGGCGGCCCCTGATCCTCACCGCCTGAGTCGCGCCGGCGTCGCTGATGACGCCCCTCCGGCGAGTAAGGTTGGCGACACGTACCCCCTCGCCTCCCTGGTCCATGCCTGCCCGGCAGCGTCGGCGATGGGTTCGCCGCGCTCGCTGACCGATCGTCAGGCCGGCGCAGCGTGACCGCCACGGCGCCCCCCAACCGCGAGGGCCCGGCGCTCTCCACGCAGGGGCTGAGCAAGCGCTTCGGCAACCGCGTGGCGTTCGAGGATGTCTCGTTCGAGATCGCCTACGGAGAGGTCTTCGGGTTCCTGGGGCCCAACGGGGCAGGTAAGACGACGACCGTGCGCACGCTGGGGACGCTGATCTCGCCCACCTCCGGATCGGCCACGGTGGCCGGCATCCGCCTCGCCCCGGAGAACGGCGTGGAGATCCGGCAGCGGATCGCGATCATGCCGGAGACGCCGGGCCTGTATGAGCGGCTGAGCGTGGCCGAGAACCTCGAGTGCTTCGCCGATCTGTATGAGGTACCCGAGCCGAGCGCTCGCATTGAGCGTGCCCTGGACGCCGTCCGTCTGACCGACCGGGCCCGTGATCAGTGCGGCACGCTATCCAAGGGGCTGCGCCAGCGGGTCGCCCTGGCCCGCGCCCTGCTCAGCGACCCCGAGGTGCTGTTCCTCGACGAGCCGACCGCCGGCCTGGATCCGGTGGCCAGCCGGGACGTCCACGAGCTGATCGCCGAACTGGGACGCAGCGGAGTGACGATCTTCCTCACGACGCATCGCCTGGAGGAGGCCGAGCGCCTGTGCGACCGCGTGGCGATCCTCAACACCACGCTGCGCACCATCGGCCGCCCGGAGGAACTGCGGGACCAGCTGTTCTCCCAGGCCCTGACGATCCGGACCCGGGCTCCCCTCCCGGATCCCGACGCCGTCCTCGGCGGGCTGCCCGCCGTCGAGGGCTGGCGCCGGGACGGCGACGGCTCGTATCTCGTCTCGGTATCGGACGCCGGCGTCGCCGCGCCGGCCATCACCCGGGCGCTGGTGGCCGCCGACGCCGACGTGCTGGCGATCAGCCAGTCCTATCACTCGCTGGAGGATGTCTACCTGGAGCTCGTCGACGAGGACACGGAGGCGGCGCGGCGATGAGCGGGCGACGGATCCGCGCCGTGGTCCGCAAGGAGCTGCGGATCTATCGCCGCAACCGGACGATGGTCTTCGGCATGGCGATCATCCCGGCCATCTTCCTCGTGCAGCCGTTGATTGCCGTGTTCAATACTCCCACGGCCGCGGCCGTCGGACTGCGCCACCAGCACGAGCTGCTCTACCTGCTGGCAATCCCGGCGCTGGTGCCCGCCACCCTGGCCGCCTACGCGGTCGTGGGCGAGCGCCAGCAAGGAACCCTGGAGCCGGTGCTGAGCACGCCGATCCGCCGCGAGGAGCTGCTGCTGGGCAAGGCGCTGGCGGTGCTCTTCCCGTCGATCGTCATCTCGTATGGCGTATTCGCCGTGTTCATCGTCCTCGTCGAGCTGTTCGCCAATCCCGGCGTGGCGTCCGCCTTCATCCGCGGCCCCGACGTCCTGGCCCAGGTCATCTTCACACCGCTGCTGGCCGGGTGGTCGATCTGGCTGGGGATCGCCATCTCGGCCCGCGTCGGCGACGTGCGCGTCGCCCAGCAATTGGGGACCCTGGCCAGCCTCCCGACGATCGCGCTGACCACCATGCTCGCGATCGACGTCATCCACCCATCGCGTGCGCTCGCGCTTGGCCTCGCCGCGGCGCTGTTGATTCTCAATCGACTCGGCTGGCGGCTGGTCTCAGCCATGTTTGACCGCGAGCGGCTGATCACTCAGACCAGATGAGCCCCCGGCGTCCGGGCCTGTCACTTCGCTGACCCGGAGCGGAAACCGGCCAATATCACGCCGTCACGGCGCAACTTCGCGTGATTTGTGCTGTTGTGTGCGGTTGCCGAGTCCCTGGGTGCCGCCCCAGGGAGCGGGGAACCCATTCTCCCCGGGGCGAATCCGCCGGTGATCCGGCGGTAGCGCTCAATCCGAGCGCGAGCCCGACAGCTAACCCCGTAGGCACCAGGCAGCCATATGACGTCAATGACAACCGTGGAGTCTCGCGTGCCCGGATCCAGAAGCAGTGTCCTCATCGGCTCTCACGGGAGCGGCAAATCCCGTGTGGCCCGCTCGGTCTGGACGCTGCTCCTGACCGGCGCGGCGGTCGCGCTGCTGGTGCCGGCGGTGTCCTGGGCGGCCGGGAGCCCGATCCGGCGGGCCCTGCGGGTCGGCGACCACGGCCGCGACGTCCAGATGCTTCAGAGCTGGCTGTCGGCGGTCGGGATCCCCACCTCCCGCGACGGCGACTATGGCCCGGCGACGGCCGCCGCCGTCCGCCGGTTCCAGGCCGCCGCGCACCTGACCCCGGCCAGCGGCACGGCCGGGAGCCGGACCGAGCAGACCCTCGCCGCCTGGGCCGGCCACCACCGGCGGGTGGCCCAGTTCGCGCGGGTGTCATCCATATCCCATACGTCCCACGTGCACGCGAGACGCGCCCGGCGCTCCCGGATCCGGACGCTGCGCCCCGGAGACCAGGGCCAGCCGGTGCGCGTGCTCCAGAGCTGGCTGGCAGTCGTCGGGATCGCCACCTCCCGCGACGGCGACTACGGCTCTCAGACGGCCGCCGCCGTCCGCCAGTTCCAGTCGGCCGCTCACCTGACGCCGGCCAACGGCACCGCCAGCGTCAGGACCATTCTGATGCTCAAGAGCTGGGTCATCCACGCCCACAAGGTCGTGGCCCAGCCGCAGGCGTCGAGCGCCACGGCGGGGGCCAGGGCCACCCTGGTCAACGGACAGGCGGTCGCTCCCGCCAGCGCGCCGGCGGCGGTCAAAGAGGTGATCGCGGCAGCCAACAGGATCGCGTTCAAGCCCTACGTCTACGGTGGCGGCCACGGCAGCTGGAACGCCTCCGGCTACGACTGCTCCGGCTCGGTCGGCTACGCGCTCCACGGCGGCGGTCTACTGGCGCAGACCGAGGACTCCAGCCAGATGGAGACCTACGGGTCGCCCGGCAACGGCCAGTGGATCACGGTGTACGCCAACGCTGGCCACGCCTATGCCCACATCGCCGGCCTGTGGTACGACACGGCCAACGGCAACGACCGCTGGTCGACGCATCGCACCTCACCGCTCGGCGGCTTCGTGCCGCGCCATCCGACCGGCTACTGAGCCGGGAGCGAGGACGAGCGAGCGGAGCCCCAGCCCGGCCACCCCGGACGCGACCCTTCCTCCCGGAGGCACGGTCTGAGACGATCCCCGTCAGGCCGGTCCAAGATCCTCCATCCAGGGAGACGGGAGTTCGCCATGCGTCTTGATTCGATGATCGCCGCTGTGACCGATGAAGCGGATGGCGACGAGTACCCGGCAGGAGGAGCGATCGCCGGGGTGGTGGCGGCGCTGGCAGCGTCGCTGGCGGCCGAGGCGGCCGGCGGGTCGGCGGCTGAGTGGGACGACGCCGCCGGGGCCCAGGCCCAGGCGCGGGCGCTGCTCCAGCGCGCCGCGGCCCTTGCCCATCGCGACGCGGCGGCCTATGCGTCGGCCAGACAAGCGCTGCTGGAAAACCGCGCGGGGGCCTCTCCGGCAACCAACGACAACGACGAGGACGACGAGGACGACGACGACCGCAACCGGCGGCTCGGAGACGTCATCGAGCAGGCGGCCGAGCCGCCGCTGGAGCTGGCGGCCAGCGCCGCGGAGATCGCGGAACTGGCGCAGGCGATCGCCGCCAGCGGGTCAGCGGATGTACGGGCGGATGCGATGATCGCCGCCGTCCTGGCCGCCGCTGCGGCTCAGGCCGCGGCTCGGCTGGTGGAGATCAATCTGGTCGTCGGAGCCGTCCCGGACGTCACCGCGCGCGCCCGCCGGTCAGCTCAGGCGGCGGCCGCGGCGGCCGCCGCCGCCGTTGAGGTGACCGGCTGACGGTGCCGGGTCACGGCGTTCTCGCCGCCAGTCGGACCGATCGCCGGCGCCTGGTGCCGGACCGGCGATCCTCGGCGACGGCGCCCAGCGCAAGCGCCAGCTCGCGACCGGGCCTGGTCAAGTCGTAGTGGTCGTTCTCCGGGCGGCCCGGCTTGGACTGAAACCACTCCCGCCGCAGGCCCATCCGCCCGGCGAACGCGTGCAACTCCGCCGGCGTGTCGGCCTGCAGGTGCCCGCCCCCGGTCCACCGCCCCCAGTCGCCGAACGCAAACGCGTGGTCGACGTAGACGGTCACCCCGGATCAGGCGTGCCGGGGCGTGGGCGGGGTGGGCGGGGTCCCGATTTAACCGCGGCGTCGAACGTCATCCGCGACATGGTAGGTCGAGGACCTGCGGGCACCGCCCCGGTCGCTACATTCCCGCGGCGTGAGCACGTTTCAGGACCCGGAGGTCGGCCGGCTGCATGCGCTCGAGAGCTATCACATCCTCGACACACCGCCCGACCCGGCGTTCGACGACCTGACCGCGCTGGCGTCGTACATCTGCGCCACGCCGATCTCACTG